>CAZPYG010000003.1:0-103344 GCA_964590465.1 uncultured bacterium
GAATCACCCGTATCTTTACGCGGCGATTGGCAGCCATAACGTGCGCTCCCAGGCCTACGCCATGGCCATCGCTGAGGAACTCAATATCCCCAAACGCAACATCGAGCTGCAGGTGCTCTACGGCATGGCCGATAAGCTGGCTAAAACCCTGGCCGATAAGGGCTTCCGGGTGCGGGTCTATACTCCCTTTGGGGAGCTGATTCCCGGTATGTCTTACCTGATTCGTCGCCTGCTGGAGAATACCGCCAACAGTTCCTTCCTGCGGCAGAACATGGAGGATGTGCCTGTCGAGGCTTTGCTGACAGCGCCGGAGTTTGCCGAGGAAGACCTGGCCGGGGAGCCGGGGAGCCGGGGGGATTGGGTGCCGCCCTTTGAGAATGCGGCGGATACGGATTATGCGATCGCAGACAAGCGTACCGAAGCCACCGCTGCCCTCAAAGCCGTTAAGCAACAGCTGGGCCAGCGGTACAGCCCCATCGTCAATGGCGAAGCGGTGACTACCGAAGCCATGTTTGACTCGGTGAATCCCTCCAATCCCAAGGAACTGATCGGTAAAGTCGGCTTAGCCAGTCAGGCCCATGCCGACCAGGCTCTCGCCGCCGCAAAAGCCGCTTTCCCTGCCTGGGCCGCGACTCCGGCCCAGGAGAGAGCCGCCATCCTGCGCCGCGCCGCCGACATTATGGAGGCCCGTCGCCACGAGCTAAACGCCTGGATTGTCTACGAAGTGGGTAAACCCCTGGGCCAGGCTGATCCAGAAGTGTCGGAAGCCATTGACTTCTGCCGCTTCTACGCCGATGAAATGGAGCGACTGGACCAGGGCTACGCCTACGACTATCCCGGCGAAACCAACCGCTACCGCTACTTCCCCCACGGCATCGGGGTGGTAATTTCCCCCTGGAACTTTCCCATGGCGATCACCACGGGGATGACCGTAGCCTCCCTGGTGGCGGGGAACTGCACCATCCTCAAACCGGCGGAAAACTCTTCGGTGATTGCCGCGAAAATTGCCGAAATCCTTTACGAGGCGGGTATTCCCAAGGGCGTGTTCCACTTTATGCCGGCCCAAGGCTCCACAGTAGGCGCTTACCTGGTGCAGCACCCCGACGTCCACATGATTACCTTCACCGGCTCGCGGGAAGTGGGCTGCCGCATCTACGCTGACGCCGCCCAGCTGCGTCCCGGACAGAAACACCTGAAGCGGGTCGTCGCCGAGATGGGCGGCAAAAACGGTATCATCATTGACGAAAGCGCCGACCTGGATCAGGCGGTGCAGGGGGTGGTCTACTCGGCCTTTGGCTACAGCGGTCAGAAGTGTTCCGCCTGCTCTCGGGTCATGGTGGTGGAGTCGGTGTACGACACCTTTATGCACCGGCTGATTGAAGCCACTCGCTCCCTCCATGTGGGGGATGCGGTCGATGCCAGCACCAAAGTGGGTCCTGTGGTGGATGCCAACGCCCAGGCCAAGATTAAGGACTACATCGAAACGGGTAAGCAGGAAGCCACCCTGGCCCTGGAAATGCCCGCCCCTGACCACGGCTATTTTGTTGGCCCCACCATCTTCACGGATGTGGCCCCCGATGCCGTCATCGCCCAGGAGGAGATTTTTGGTCCGGTACTGGCGGTAATCAAGGTCAAGGACTTTGAGGAAGCCCTGGAGGTGGCTAACAACACCGACTATGGACTCACTGGTGGCCTCTACTCCCGCACTCCCTCCCACATTGAGCGGGTACAGCAGGAGTTCGCCGTCGGCAACCTGTACATCAACCGGGGCATTACCGGAGCAATTGTGTCGCGCCAGCCCTTCGGCGGCTTCAAGATGTCCGGCGTTGGCTCCAAAGCCGGTGGGCCTGACTACCTGCTGCAGTTCATGGAACCCCGCCATGTCAGCGAAAACGTGCAGCGCCAGGGCTTCGCGCCCATTGAAGGGGCGGATTAAGGCCTTAATATTCAGATTACTGAAGACTGTGAACCCATAGTTATTGACAACTAATAGTTCACAGTCTACAGTTTAAGTCATGGAGCCAAGTAAATCTCGTCTTAGGTTCTTCATGAGAGTCAGGAAAGTTCAAGAAATTAATTGTCCTAATTTACCAAGCCAACTCCTAGCTGTTAGACGAAGCGCAGATAGAAGTTTGCTTCAAATCTGTAAGCGTTTAGATATTTCACCAACCTATTGGTATCGACTGGAGCGCGGTGAAACAGAAACCATTAACTACGACCTGCTCCAGAAAATTGAGCAGGAACTTTCCTGTGACTTTGGCATTAATGTTCCAGACTCGCAAAAACGTAATTCAAAAAAAGGCAGCAAAGATATGGATTTGTCTCAATTACAGTGGATTAAGGTTGTTACACCTCCTGCGGACTATAAATCTCATTGGGCATATACTTCCCAGGAAATCGAAAACATGAAAAAGCTTGGCAACCAGGTTATCAATCATAATACAACCACTATATTCCCCTTGGGGTTTAAGGGCGAACACTCTGTCAAAATTGAGGCAGGCGATTTAATCGCTCTGACGCAACATGCAAAGATTACGCATATTGTTGAAGTACTAGATGATCAGTTTTTCGAGACGGGGGGGTGGTCTAATCGCTATGTCAAAATTGTTTGGTGGAAGCCAGATATCGACGACTGGAACTCCCTTCCTCACCGAAAAGACATACTTGGAGTTGACATAACTCCCATGAAAGGAACTCCATATCTCTTTGATTCGTTTGAATCCTTTAGAAATAAATGGCAGGGCACGGATGCCTTAAAGGAATTCCAGGATTTTGTACTAGATGAGTTGACGAAAATTTAGGTTGGCGTGAGAGTAGTAGACTTACAAAACTGGCTCAATAAGGGAAGATACATAACCCATTTCCAGGCATGAATCCCTATTTATAACAGCCCGAACTGTGGCCTCAAGGTCACAATCGGCTAGTTGAGATTGACTTACTGCGCAGTGGATCTGGAATGCCGCTGGGGGATGCAACCCGCAAAACCTACAGCATCTTAGTCAGCCGTAGTATCGAACGGCCCAACGCCGAGCTTTACGAATTTGACCTTCCCGAGCCTATCCCAACATTCCCGGTGCCATTACGCTCAGAAGACCTGGAACCGCTGATCGATTTGCCAGAGCTAATCAACGCTATTTAGCCCGTGCTCGATTTGACCTGACCATCGACTATTGGCAATCTCTAATCTCTGAAGCCTGACCTGTCGGAACAGAACCTGAAGTGGATTAGCAGTATTCTGCCGGGTTGAAACATCGTTTGAGCCCTAGTGCCCAGATTACCGTTGATTAATACAGTTCATACTTCATCCACTGGCAAGGCAGAGAACCGTTGTAAACCGGAATTCGCTGGGCCGATTTAAGGCCAATGTACTTGGCCAGATCCTTATTGCCGCTGAGGATGAAGGCCGTCCACCCCTTGAACCGCTGCTTCAGCACATCTCCCAGCAACTTATAAAAAGCGCCCAACTCTTCCCGGTGGCCGAGGCGTTCGCCGTAGGGCGGATTACAGAGAATAAAGCCACTATCTGCCGGGGCTTCCAGGGTGTCTAAATCCTGTTGAAAGAAGCGCAGTTGGTCGGCAATGCCGCAGCGGCGGGCGTTGACTCGGGCCTGGTGGAGAATGTCGGGGTCGCGATCGCAGCCCCAAACCAGAGTATCTAGCGTCCCCTTCCGGGCAGCCTCTGCCTCCTGCCGCACCTCTCTCCACAACTCGGCATCAAAATCGGTCCAGCTTTGGAAGCCAAACTCTTCTTGAAATAATCCTGGTGCCACATTGAGGGCTGACAAGGCGGCTTCCAAAGGGAGGGTGCCAGAGCCACAGAGGGGATCGAGCAGAGGAACATCTTGCGGCCATTCAGAAAGTTGCACCAGGGCGGCGGCGAGGGATTCCTTCAGCGGTGCAGCTCCCACCGCAGGGCGATATCCCCGTCGATGCAGGCTGCGCCCTGAGCTGTCCAGACTCACCGTACAGCGGTCCTGGCGAATGTGGACGTTGACCCGAACATCAGGATTTTTAGGATCCACATTGGATCGTTCACCCCAATGCTGACGCTGCTGGTCGACGATGGCGTTTTTGACCTGTAGCGCAGTGAAGTGGGTATGGTTCAGTTGGCGATTTTTACCGGTGGCATCTACAGCCAGCGTTTTATGGGGGGGAATCATGGCTTGCCAGTCGAACTGCTGAATCCCTCGATACAGGTGATCCGCATCCTGGCAGGGACAGTCGCCCAGGTGGACTAATATTCGAAACGCCAATCGTGACCATAGATTAACCTTATACAGTAGCCGCTGGTCCCCCTCAAAACTGACCCCGCAAAAGTCCGGCTCAGCGTGTTTTGCCCCCAGACTCTGTAACTCTTGTGTGGCAAGAGGTTCAAGTCCCCGAGCAACAGTTGCGAAATAATGTCCCATAGTTTTGTTTGACTGTTTTGCGGATTCCATGGAGTTTGCCTGCCGGGGGAGTTAACTCCCCCGGGTCTAACCTCCCCCAGGTAAGCTGTGAGCGAATTTTTCCACGATGGGTGAAACGCCCATTCAGCAACCGTCTTGCCCTTTTGTTAAGACCCTGTACCGGGAGTTCACTACACTGGAAAACCTGGGTTATTCTATTGTTATCTTGATGAACAATGTTCACCAATAGTTGACACAAAGGGTCAACATTGCTTGCTTGTCGAGTTGTAAGAGGAACGACTTATCGCTAAGACTCAACTGGTTAACCGGCAAATCCGGGCACCTCAGGTGCTGCTAATTGACCATGAAAACCAAAACCGAGGTCTGATTGATACCCGCGAAGCCCTGAAACTTGCGGAAACCGAAGGGCTTGATTTGGTTGTTGTTGCTAACGGCAAGGAAGCTCCTGTCGCTAAAATTCTGGACTACGGGAAGCTGCAGTACCAGCAGAGCAAGCGTCAGAAGCAGAGTTCGAAGCCATCCCTTAAAGAGGTCAAACTGAGGCCTAATGTGGGCGAGTCTGACTATCAGTTGCGCATCAGGCGTTCCCGAGAGTGGCTTTCTAAGGGGGACTCGGTGAAATTTTTGATTCGCCTGCGAGGCCGCGAGCACCAGCATCGAGATCGGGCTGGTGAATTGCTTGATCGCATCGTACAAGACCTCGGAGACTCCGGGAAAGTACAATCCCTCGATAAGCGAGCGCTGGTTCTTATGCTGACTCCAGCTTAGGTAAAGTCAGCCAGCCATCGCCGTTCTCACCGAATTCGGGATGTACTGAAGTACGTCCCGAATTCGGTGCTGAGCCAGATCAAACTTTTGGAGAACCCAGGGCACTCACCAGCAGTAAGGGCCACGGCACCTCCACATCGGGAACCCACTGGGAGTATTCCTGCAGACTTGGGATGGCGAAGGGTAAGGCAAACCTCAGGGACCGTAGCGACACAGGGCGGTTACCATCCTGATCCACCAGGTTAAACTCTTTCGCCAGTTCCGCCACAATCTGAACCTGTCCGGTACGTTTCATGACCTTCTTAGAGGCCGCCAGGGCTGCAATGGCTCGCCCTGTTAGCAGCGGAGTTTCCCAGTTGTAGCCCGAGCGTAGGATCGATGCTCGGGGGTCATCATCTGGGGAATCGGACTCATTCTTAAAGAATTGAGATAACAGTTCCGTCCCCACAATGCCCGGCCAGATGGACAGGGAGGCGACATTGTGGGGTTTGAGTTCTACGGCCATATCAGTGGCCATGCGATCGCAGGCCGCCTTGCCGGCCCCATAGGCCACCCCAAAAATATAGGACAGCCCCCCCCAGGAGGAGATGTTCGCAATCAACCCCTGCCGCCGAGGCACCATCAGCCGGGCCGCATAAATACTAGCCACATAGTGGCTGCGTAGCCCCACGTTGTTAGTGACATCCCATAGTTCTGGACCGAGGTCCCAAAAGGGTTTGCCGTAAGCTTCTTTTAAGGCTTTTACGCCACTAAAAGCATTGTTAACCAGCAAATGTAACCTTCCCTGTTGCTCCTGATCGATGCGGTTGAAGAGCTCCTGTACTTGCTCATCCTCAGCGTGGTCAGTTTGCACCGCAATACAAACTCCCCCGGCAGCTTCCACAGCTGCTTTGGTTTCATCTAAAGTTCCCGGAGTATGGGTGGGGTCTGGCGCATCATCGGCGGCTACACTACGCCCGGTAATATAAACCGTTGCCCCAGCTTCCCCTAACCCCAGGGCAATCCCCTTGCCAATGCCTCGGGTTGCCCCCGTTACCAGGGCAACATGCCCCTGCAAGTCTGTCATGGTGAAGTTACTGTAGTCTCTTACTGAGACTCTACACCATTCCCTTTGAAACGCCCCGCTAGCCGCTGGCATTGCCGTCTCCTTCGTGGAAAAGGCCGGTACAATCCCAAAGTTCTCACTCCCCGGTGGACCAGCCTAAAAGTTCAGCTACCCTGCGCCAGACCTCAAGGGGATCAAAAGGTTTTGGGATGATTCCGGCAATCCCTCCTTCAGTAAAGGGGTAGAGGTCTTCGTTGAAGACTTTAGCCGTCAGGAAGATGACCGGAATATCCTGGGTCACCGACATCATTTGCAGTTTTTCAAATACCGCAAAGCCATCCATGTCAGGCATGGAAACATCCAACAAAATCGCATCCCAGTTACTGGCTTGAGCCATGGCAAGGCCTTCCTGACCAGAACCAGCACTACCAGTTCGCCAGTGACCAAATTCTTCCAGGCAAAGGCACACCACATCCCGGATATCGGTTTCATCATCAATCACTAAAACTCGCCTGTTCACCATGGCTATCAATTCATCTCCAAACCCGGCAACCTTACACGCCAAGTATTCCGTAGCAACCCTCTTGCCTTTACCGGAACACCAGGGAACGACCTCATATCTCCACCATAAAAAACGAATCTCTACGAAGGGTAAACCAAAAACCTATCCCCTCCCTGCCCCTGGGATTTTTGCAGGGCCAGATCGGCCATTTTGATCAGCTCATCACAGGTTTGGGTGCCATCGGGAATCGTTGCCCCTACCCCAATGCTGAGGGTCAAGGGTTGGCTGGGGAGAGATGGGGTGGAACTTGCCGCTCCCTGGGTAGCATTCTTCTGCTGAACACTCCTGAGAATACGGACGACAACCCGTCGGGCTCCCTCTACATTGGTGTTGGGTAAGACGATGGCAAAGGCTTCTTCGCCGTAGCGAGAGGGCAAGTCAATATTCGGATTGATGGTCCCCTGTAAGATTTGAGTGATCTGTCGCAGTCGCTGTTCTGCTGCTTGTTGACCATAGGTTTGTTGGTAGGCTTTAAACCCATCGGGGACACAGAGAATCAGGGAAATCGGGGCTTTTTCCTGGCGATGGCGCTCCCACTGTTGCTGTAAAAATTGGTCAAAATACCTGGCATTGGCGATCCCCGTCAGGGGGTCGCATTGATGATCCTGGCGCTGCCAGTAAATTACCTGCTGCTGCCGGATTAACTCCAGCTGTCGCCGCAGGCGTGACCGTTCTATACGACTCAACACTCGGGTAATGAGTTCTGGGCTGATGATGGGCTTTTGAATCAGATCGTCACAGCCTAATTCAAACAACTGCTGCACCGAAATTCTGTTGGGATGGGCAGTCATCATTAAAATTGGCAGGTTGCCGTACTGGCCATCCTTGCGCACGACCTGACACAAATCAACACCGCTAAAGGTGGGCAGATCCCGAGCCAGCAGCAGCAAATCGGGGTTGGTCTGGCGCAGCACTTCCCAAAATTGTCTAGTGTCTTCCAGGGTGGTAACCTGAAGCCCCCAGGGGGTTAATAATTCTGCCACAGTGGCACAAATGGCAGGATCGTGATCAACGACCAGTATCCTGGATTCCGCATCGGTAGGTGGGGTCGCCAGTTCGGTCAAAGCCTCCAGCAACCTTTCAGGGGCTATGGGAGCCACCAGATACCGATCTACCCCCAGACGCACAGCCTTAACTCGCTCTGCCAGGCTCTCATGATGGCTCAGAACGACCATAGGAGTCGCCGACCAGTGACGCTTGAGTTCTCCCATAGCCCCCAAAATTTGGGCCGATTCCTGGGGCTGCTGAAGTCCCACCAAAATAGCGTCCAGATTGGCGTCTAGGGGCCGACTGAGAGCGGCTTCTACATCAGCACAGGATTCGATTACCCAGCCGCTGCTGGCCCCTAAAGCCTGTAGAGATAGCAAGATCTGATGAGACAAGTTGATCGTGATCAGCCGCTGCTTGGAAGACACCGTCAGCGCTGCGCTGTCTTTTAAAGAACCAGGTTGGCCAGCGATAGCCTGCTTTAAAGCCAGTAACTGTTGAGACAGGACAGAGATCACCTCCCTACCCAGGGGATCATCGCCCTGCAGCAGGTGCTCAATTTTGCGGGCTGAAGTAGACCCGTCCTCGTAGCCAAAGGTTCCCAAGCCCCCGGCTAAACGATGGGCCTCTTCGACAGCGAGTTTTCGTTGAGAGGCATTAATGCCTCCCGCCTGCAGGGCTCTGATGGCGTCTTCAAGGACATTCACCCGTTGTTTAATCGAGTTTTGAAAACGGGCAGCAATAGAGCCCAGGGTGGTTTTAGACGCTGGAGAATCCTCAGCCTCAGGACGTGGAAGGGCTTTTTCCTCATGATCTGAGGGGATAGTAGCCGGATCCTGTAGGCGATAACCCAGCCCATAAACGGTTTGGATGACAGTTTCTTTAATGCCGTTGCGCTTGAGCCGATTGCGCAAATCTTTAACCAGGTTAGTCACCGCCCCTTCCGTTGGGTAATCATCCATGGTCCAGAGGTGATCCAGAATGGTGCTGCGGCTAAACACCCGTTGAGGATTACGCAGAAATAGCTCCAGCAGGCTATATTCCTTGGGGGTCAGGGAAATGGCCTGCCCCCCATAGGTCACAGTGGTCGTTGCTGGATCGAGGCTGAGTTTGCCCCAGTTCAGTGCTGGGGTTTTGTCATTGGCCGCCCCCCGCCGCAACAGGGCCCGAATCCTGGCCAGCACCTGGCACACTTGAAAGGGCTTAGTGACATAATCGTCCGCCCCGGCATCCAGACCGGTCACAATGTCGTCCTGATCGTCCTGGGCAGTCAGGATCAAAATCGGGGTGGTGATGCCTCGATTGCGCAACTGGCGGCAGACGTTCAGCCCATCTAGCTTGGGAATTTGCAAATCCAGCACAATCAGGTCATAAACCCACAGGGAAGCTAATTCCAACCCTAGTTCTCCATCTGAAGCTTGCTCGACAACATAACGAGCGGCTGTAAGCTCTTCTGCCAGCAGCTCACGGGTGATGTCATCATCTTCTATCAGCAGAATCTTCATAGGCTAGCGTTGTGTGCCCCATGGGGACGAATGTCCTTCATACCATGCTCATCACCAGGGGTCTATAGCTTTCAACCCTGACTTACGTCAGCCCAAGACCCTTCCAGCATTTTTCTGACCCTAGAGCAGACTACGGCTGCCCTTGGCCCAGCCATCTTCAGAAGGCTATTTCTACTATTGTGGCCCCAAGTCACGGAAGGTCTCAAGCAGCCTCCCCGGTAGGGGCTGATATCAGGGCCGTTACTGGTCTTTGATCACGACGACTGGCCGGGCAAAGGACCGGGGTCATGGCCATCGCCCCCCATCGGACCCGGCCTCAGGCAACAATCCCCCTAGCAAGGTAGGTTGGCAGCCAGGACCGACAGAATCCACGGATCTTGCCCCAGAACTGACTTCCTGGCATCCCTGCTCACCCCCTCTTCTCCAAAGCTGTTTTAACGGCGTGCTGCTGATCACGCAACGTAATCCAGCGGTGATAGGTGCGATTGTGAATGGCAACAGAGTGACCCATCATGCGGGCAGCCACCGTATCGGGTAGCCCAAAGTGAATGGTGCGAACGGCCCAGGCGTGACGCAGATCGTAGGGGGAAAACGGCACCCCATAGCGTTTGAACTGGGTAGAGACCCGTTGGCCAATGGTTTGCAGGGTGGTTTGGGATAGATCAGTATTGATTTCAGGCAGCAGGACGGTACGCAGGCGAAAGCGTTCGATCCATTCAGGATAGAAGGGCCAAACATCGTGCAGACCGGTCTTGGTAGTCTCAAGGACGGTAATCATGCCAGCGGGGTCCCCGTCAGTGAGATGACCGCAATCACAAAAGAACACCTCGTGGTTGCGGAGACCATAGGTGGCCATCATGCCGTAGACCCAGCGCCAGGCAGGATTGGGAATACGTTCGTGCCAGGCCATAATGGCTTCATCAGAAGGTAAGGTCCGCCGTTTGGTTTTACTACTACCGTAGCTGCCCCCCAGGGCATCCAGTTCTTCCGAGAGATCCAGCTGGAACTCTTCTGCAAAGGCTTTCAGTGCGGTGCAGCCCACCTGGCGACTGCGGGTGTGCCCCGGCAAGCTCTTCGCGGTGGCCATGATGGCTTCGGCAATAGACTGGCGGGGATGTTCTTCTACCTGCCGTATCAGCTTCCTCAAATAGGGAGCGTAGGCTTTTGCCCAGGTGGACCTGAGGGCGGCTTTGGCTGCTTCATCAGCCACGGGGCGCTGCATCATCCGCTCGTGGAAGTGATCAACCATTTCCCCAATGGTGGGAAATTGCTGGGCTGGGGTTGGCGCTTGGGGCAGGTAGTCGGTCCAGTCAAACGTACGCTCAATCAATCGGGCCGCAATCACTTTGGCCTCCTGCTCAATGCGCTTCAGCCCGGCTTTCGTGGCTGGCAGCCCCAGAGGAATACGCTGCTGATAGGGCCTGGCTTTGCTACTGCCAGGGCGGGGAGGCAGCGTCCCTCGAAGGGCCAGGGTTTCTCCTCGACGTTCAATTTGCAACCCCAAACGGGCCGCCTTGAGGCGAAGATTAACTTTTGTTAAGGCTGTATCAATCAGATCTACCTGGACCATGGAAATCTCAGCAAGCCTGGACTCGGCTATGGGAAACGATACTTGAAACCTGTAAAATATACAAAATCAAAGCGATCTGCATTGTTTTTGCGTTAATGGACCGAGGCAATCCCCCTACCCAGCAGGATGTTCCATCCCTTCTCAAATGCAGGGAAGTTGTGTTCCATACCAGGTCCAACTCGAGACTTGGGTTTTCTCTTCGGAAGTTTTTCTCGAAGGCAAAACTCCCTTTCTGGACCGGGACAAGGTTTATTTCTCGGTTTGTTGAGTTCCATTGTCATTAACACTGAGAAGATTGTTACGATACAAGAAGATTCCTAGAAGTTTAGAAAACACACAGTGCCATGGGTCGTGTTGGGGTTTTACTGCTGAATCTGGGTGGTCCAGAGCAAATTGAAGATGTCCGTCCATTCCTTTTCAATTTGTTTTCTGATCCAGAAATTATTCGCCTGCCGTTTCCCTGGCTGCAGCGTCCCTTAGCCTGGCTCATCTCAAGTTCACGGGCTAAGCAATCCCAAGAAAATTACCAACAAATTGGGGGGGGATCTCCCCTGCGGCAAATTACCGAGCAACAGGCCGAAGCCCTTAAGGATGCCCTGGCCGAGAAGGGAGAAGAGGTCAGCATCTACATCGGTATGCGGTACTGGTACCCCTTTACAGAGGAAGCCGTCGCCCAGATTAAGCGGGACGGTATTGAAAAGCTGGTGGTACTGCCTCTCTATCCGCAGTTTTCCATCAGCACCAGTGGCTCGAGTTTCCGGCTCCTAGAGCGGTTGTGGATGGAAGATCCAGCCCTGCAGCGCATTGTTTATACAGTGATTCCGTCCTGGTATGCCCGCCCTGGTTATACCGGTGCCATGGCAGATTTAATTGCTCAGGAACTCGATAAGCTCGACAACCCCGATACAGCCCACATTTTCTTCAGCGCCCACGGGGTTCCCGTCAGTTATGTGGAAGAAGCCGGAGATCCGTACCAGCGGGAGATTGAGCACTGCACAGAATTAATTATGCGATCGCTCAATCGTCCCAATCCCTACACCCTCGCTTACCAGAGCCGAGTTGGCCCCGTTGAATGGCTGCAGCCCTACACCGAAGACGCCATTGAAGATTTGGCCCGACAGGGGGTCAAAGATTTGGTGGTAGTGCCCATCAGCTTTGTTTCTGAGCATATTGAAACCCTCCAGGAAATAGACATCGAATATCGCGAAATCGCCGAGGAAGCAGGCCTTGAAGGCTTCCATCGGGTACCCGCTCTGAATATTCACCCCCAGTTCATCAACGATATGGCCACCATGGTGTTGGATGCCCTGGAATCTCCCCGGAAGTTGTTCTCCGACGTGGTGCAGCCTGAGAAACGGGTAAAAATTTATCCCCAGGAGCGTTCTGCCTGGGGCATGACCCCTGTGGCCGAAGTATGGAATGGCCGTTTGGCCATGGTCGGCTTCCTGGCTTTACTTTTAGAGTTGGTCAGTGGCCACGGTCCCCTACATTTTGTCGGCATTCTCTAATCCAGTTCTCTGCCGTCTACCGTGACGAGCAACATCATCAGGTGTGATTAATAACATCTGATTCCTTAAGGAATACGGAGAGACCCGGTTGAAGTATATAAAGGTCCCTAGGTATCACAGTACCGGTTCGTGGTGCTCAGGGGCCGGAGGGTGAAAAAAATGCTCCCAGTTCGATATCGAATGGGAGCCAGTCACCCCAGGACCTTGACTTATCCAGGGCTACAGCTATCATGCTTGGCGGTGGATAGGGCTATGGGGTGGGTAATATCGTTTCTCTAAGTTCCGACTCCATTTTTTGCTCCCCTGCTCTGGTCGGTAGCCCTGACCAGGCACAACGGTATGGATAGAGCAGATTAGAGACCCCCCACAAAACGCCCTCCACTCAATCGCTGATCGGGATCAAACGTTTCTTTTATACGGCGCATCAGTGGCAGGGCATTCCCCTGATAGCCCCAAATATCCAGGCTCTGTTTCAGGGTCCTGGGAGCCTGTAGTACTGTCAAATATCCCCGGGCTGCTTCACACTCTTGTCTCAGGGTATTCAACACAGCGGGAGAGGCCATCTCAGCCGGAAAGCTCAGGGTACCAATGCCGCTGCCAGCATGAAAGCGCGCCAGCCCTGTCGGTATCTGACGGTGGATGGTTTGCAGCAGATCAACGGCATGGGCAGGCCAAACCCCCAACTTGGCCATGGCGGTTCCTTCCCCGTCAGCCCCCCCCCCTGCCCTAGAGGACGGAAATAAGCAGCGACCAGCACGGCTCCAGAATTCCTCGTCCGCCGTCGCCGCCAGCTGCTGAATGGATAAATCTTCAGGGACCAGTTTCGAGAGCAGGGTCACCTGTTCATCCACTCCGGGACGATTAGTCTGAAAACGCACCGCTAACGAAAAGGACTCAGCAAATCCAAGCATGGCCGACAAATGCGGCGACAAAATATCTAAAGCAACAGGGGTCAGGGATGATTGGCGTAAATCCGCTGTTAGGTTAGCAATGGCAGCGGCGGCCCCCGAAATGACTAAGGTTGTAGAGGTTTCAGGTATGGGATATAGCCTGAACGTCACCTGGGAAATAATCCCCAGGCTTCCGTAAGCCCCGGTCATCAACTTCATCAGGTCATAGCCGGCAACGTTCTTAACTACCCGTCCACCCGCTTTCGTCACTTGACCATCATGGCGCACAAATGAAATGCCGATCAGCATGTCTCGGACGCTGTTATAGCGTTGCCGCAGGGAACCCGTATCCGCAGTGGAAACAATCCCTCCCAGGGTGGCACAGGCGGGATAGGCCGGATCTATCGCCAGGAATTGGTTGTGCTGGGCTAACTGGGGCTTCAGGTCGGCCAGTTTTAATCCAGCGGCAGCGGTCAGGGTCATATCGCCCACCGCGTGCTCAACGACCTGATTCAGGTTTTGGGTGGAGATAGCTAAATCAAAGGCTGGAGCGAGCCCCCCCCAGGCCAGCTTACTACCACATCCAAACGGCAGCACCCGCCATTGGTGCCGGTGGGCGCAGGCCATGACCTCGGCTAACTCAGCCTCTGAATTAGGATAAACCACCGCTTCCGGCAGGCTTTCAGCTTGGGTCGTTTGCCCCAGGGTATAGGCCAGGGAAGCGTCAAGGCGTTCGCGACCAACCACTTGTTGGGTTGTTAGCAACGACTCCAGGGTAGGAATAACGGCACTCATAACCTAGTCAATGCTGATAGGGGTTGGCCCGTCGGGGGTCCCTGCAGGGCCAGAAGCAGCACTCCGCACCATGCGAAAATCTCCGTAGAGCCGGTCACGCCAGTCGAAAAAGAGCTGATATTCCGGCACATCCGCTAACCCCGGCACCCCCTTACCGCAGATTCCGTCAGGTAAATCAACGTATTGGCTAGAGGGAAACTTGATGTACATGGTTAAAGCCGCCACCGCAAAGTCCGCCAGGGTGGGTTGTTCACCCAACAGATAGGGACGGTCATCCTGCAGCATCCAACACAGAGACTCCAAGTTTTGCTTCAGAGCGGCAATAGCAGTCTTGATGTCGTCGGGGCCAAACCCTACCCCAGTGCCGACTAAATTCAACAGATCGCCGGGCACTGATCCCACTAAATTCCGAAATAGCTCGGGGGTCGTGCTGGGCAGTAAAGCCGTCCTAAAGTTTGGATGCTGCTTGAAGGCTCCTATCATCGCCTTACGGGCATTGGGCGCCAGGGACTCATCGGCCCAGTCCTCCATTAAGAGGCTTATTCCCTTGATCTTGGAGTCATCCGGCAGAATTGGCCGCTCTGGATATTTCTTGTCCAGATAGAGGGCAATAGCGGTAGAGTCGGCTACGACGGTTTCATTGTCCTTCAGGACAGGCACCTGCCGCTGCCCCGATAGACGGAATATATCAACCTGCCCCACCCCGGGGGTCACCTCGACCTTCTTGTAGGGAAGTTGTTTGTAGTCGAGAATAAACCGAACTTTTTCGGCGAAAGTAGAGGCTTCAAACTGGTACAGCTCTAGCATGACAGTCCTTAGTTGCGCCTTCCCTGTCCCCCCTTAGCCATGACACCGATCGGGTGAGAAATGCTGGCCTCAGCGGTAAACGGGATTTAATTTACTGTATCGCTATTTGCAGGGTTAGCACAGAGGGAATCTGGGCTGGGTGGTTACTGTAACGGCTTCAAACCCGGCAGTGCGCAGCAGTTGCCCGACTACCATTTCGGCACGACGATTCGCGTCATTCAAAATTCCTTCGGCACAGGCCGCAGATTCGATGTTGCCGAGCGCCTCTTCCTGGGCAAGTTCCTGAAGTTCGGGGGCATTGTCGGGCCCCATCCCTAAAAAGCCCCGATCATAGTCGTAAACGTTAGACCGGGCGAGATCTAGTTTGCTGTCCAGGATTTGGGGCGGGGGCAGAGTAATGGCAATTGTGGAATCCCCCAGCTGAATATCCGCCTCAGTGATTTGAGACAAATCAACCCCGGCCCGGACTTCTCCGTAGGCAATGTAGAGCAAGTTAGTTGAGCCAACGACGTATCCAGCCAGGGTGCGATCGCTGCGAGTCGGCACCACCGCTTCCATGGCAAAAATGGCGGTAGTGAGCTCACTGGCACCCCGCAGTTGCTTCACCACCACTGATCGCACATCGACTTCAGGCTCTACAGGGGCAGGAGTTACCATGGTGCGCAACCCCTCAAAAAACCTCTCCCCTGACTGCCACACCCCTACCCCCGCCAATACAACCAATATCACTGCGCCTCCCATCAAAGCATTAGATAGGGTTCGCATCAAACGAAAGGGGTGTTGCTGGCGAGACCGTTTTTGGGGAAAAGAGTGATCGCCCAGGGAAGAGGAATAATCCTCTTGATCAAAATATTGAGCAACCTGATCTGGAGATTCCTGGCCCTGGGAATCGAACGTTAAATCCTCTAAATATTGGTGCCTCTGGGACGCAGCATTGGGATAGTGAGGATAAATACGCCGGGGTGGCAGAGGTTTTGGCAATTGCGACCGAAGTGCTTTTTTACCCATGGTTTACCAGTAAGACCTCTTCGACGGTAGCAGATTTGTCCCCACGACAGGGTTGGAAAACCCTCCCCAACCACTAGGGATAGCTGATCAGGGAGAGCACAAGGGATCGAAATGTGGCGATTGATTCGAATATAGCACAAATGAACTATAAAAGCAATCCCACAGAAGGCAGACTGATCAACGAAGGTCCAACCATGGGGACACCTTTTTCGAGGAAACTCTAAGGGTTTTGGGATCAGGGAGTTGAACATAAAGAAATATGAAGCCTGCCGTCACACCCTTGGTCAGGCGGACACAGATAGATATGAGCGATCTCTAGCAGTCCTCGCCCACCCAAACTAAAGGATTATGATTTTCGAACTGTCACATATCTAAGGGTAATTACACCTAATTCATAGGAGGAAAGAAATCCTATGGATGAGGACTTCAACCAGCTAAAGGTATTGACAGAAGTAGTTAAGGATGCGATTTCGCACAAGGAGCATGGAAGTTCAAAAAGGTTGATGTATTTCATTAAACGGTCCCTCAACCAGGTGGGCCTTACCCACGAATGCGAAGAGAGCGAGATTCTGATTCAGGCATACTTACGTACTCGTGACAAAATTTTGGCGGGTGCACGGATTTCTAACTATTCCGCTTACCTCACCCGGGTTGCTTATTTCGTCATCTTGGATGAAAGCAAGCGCAGAAATCGCCGAGGAAAACTGAATAAGAAGCTTTCCTACGTTGATTCAGAAGCAGGCTCTAATGCAGAAAAAGCTTACACGGAGGGTATAAGCCACGAACTGGTTAGCTCATTATGGGCTTCCTTTGAATCCCTATCAGCTAGGGAACGAGAAATTTTAATCCTACGAATTGTCAAGGGTCTCTCCTGGAGAGAGATTGGCATTCTCATGGTGCAAAATGGGCAAGAACGGGTAAGTGGAAGAAGTCTTGAGTCGAAACTTCGCAAACAGGGCGAAAGGGCTCTGGCAAAGTTAAGACGACAGCTCCTGTCAGTAAATGACGAACCGCTCAAGTGAGGTGGGGTTTTCAAGTAGCTGAGTATAGAATTAAAGGATTGGTGTATTTTTCATGCGATCAGAGGAATCTTGGCAAGACGGAACCTCGCTAAATGTATCTCGCGAGAGATATAGAAAGGTTCTAATCGAATACTATAATCTGGCCAAAAAACCAGAATTAGACGCACCAGAAGCACAGCGAGTCTACGAAATTCTTCAACTGGCCGAGTACGATAGCCTGCTCAGCTTTTTACTCAACGAAATTGATGAAATCAGCTATCAAGAGCTAGGCCTTAATGACCAGGAAAATGAAGCCTATTTAGCCGATGAAGCAGCTAAAGTTGAGGAAATGCTGATTGATGATTTCAGCAAAAAAGCACTTAAGCAATTTGTGACGGCTAACCGCTATTATCTTTCGGCTACTGATGATGACTCTTATTATTCTATCCCACGGGTTGAAATGGCCTTCGATCCAAGCCATATTACTCGAGTCAGATTCGAACGTTCTTACGCGGAAGACGAGATTCTGTTTCTTTGCCACAACTGTGGTGAATCTCATTTTCGAGTCAATAGCAACGGTGAATACAAATGCTTACTCTGCAAGGGCAGATTTTCCATCAGAACTTTTCTAAAGGAAGAGTCTATTTCTATATTCACCTATTTATCCTTATTGGCTTTGGTCTGTCTGGTGTTCTTAGTTTGAATCCATTCAGCCCATCAAAAACCTCTGCGTCCAGGCCTAATAATGTAGGCATTACAGAGCAAGAATATTAGTCTCTCTATACACTTCTCATACATTTTCAGTAAACTGATTAACTTAAACCGGATCAATTTTTAGGGCCTATCAAAAACCCAAAATAACTAAATTTAGGCGTCACGCTTTTCTTCCATGGGGCACTTAATGCTAGAAGTTAGCTGAATTTTTGTCATGTCATATAGTTTATTTGAAGAGCAAAGAACTCTCCAAATTTGTCCAAAGTGCGGTAAGCACGCCCTTGCCCAACCGCGAGAAAATTTTTATCGGTGCCTGTGGTGTCGCTTTGAATCCGATATTTCGGACGATCGGTTCCAGCTTCCGGGCAGTTTTTTCTTGCTGGTGCTACTAATTGCGGCCCTGGTCATTGTGTCGGGAATTTGAAATTTCATCCAGGAGCAATGAAGAAAAGTATCGGTTTTCTGGGATTATCGGTGTTCTCCGGCAGATCGAGTCCTGCCAGGGAGCGTATATCGGGTTCTAGATGTGTGAGGATAGTTTTCCCGCAGCTTTGTTTATCTGGGGAGGCCGCTCTTGCCTCTGCAGCCAAGGTTGGTTGAACTATCTCCAGACCTAACCTGACTCGTTTGAAAGACGTTCTATGGGAATTCTTTTCTAAAAATGTAACAACACCTCACAAAACATTAAGAGATAGCACCAGGGTGTTTGGAATCCTTAAGACTGGAAAATCAGAAGCGGTCTAACGGTCTTGAAACTAGATATGGAACAGAAAACAGTTATCGTTACAGGAGCGTCTTCCGGGGTTGGCCTCAACGCAGCCAAGGCTCTGGCAGATCAGGGTTGGCATGTCATCATGGCCTGCCGGAACTTGGAAAAGGCCCAGAATGCAGCCAAAGAACTGGCTATAGCCGAAGGTAGCTACAGTATCCTGCACCTGGATTTAGCCTCTCTCGGCAGCGTACGCCAGTTTGTCAGTGACTTTCGCGCTACCGGTCGGTCGCTGGAAGCCCTGGTGTGTAACGCAGCGGTTTACTATCCCCTGCTGAAAGAGCCCATGTATAGCCAAGATGGCTACGAAGTTAGTGTTGCAACCAACCACTTGGGGCACTTTCTGCTGTGCAACCTACTGCTGGAGGATATGAAAGCCTCCCCCGCCAGCGACAAACGCATGATCATTCTAGGCACGGTAACGGCCAATCCGAAGGAATTAGGCGGTAAGATACCCATTCCTGCCCCACCGGATCTGGGTAATCTGGAAGGGTTTGAGGCCGGGTTTAAGGCCCCTATTTCCATGATTAACGGCAAAAAGTTTAAGTCTGGTAAAGCCTATAAAGACAGCAAACTCTGCAATGTGCTTACCATGCGGGAACTGCACCGTCGTTTCCATGATTCCACCGGCATTACCTTTGGCTCCCTATATCCTGGTTGTGTGGCCGACACCCCCCTCTTCCGCAACCACTTTAAGGCGTTTCAAACCATCTTCCCCTGGTTTCAGAAGAACGTTACCGGCGGTTATGTAACTCAGCAGTTGGCCGGTGAGCGGGTGGCTGCGGTAGTAGCGGATCCCAACCTGAAAGAATCTGGCATTTACTGGAGCTGGGGTAACCGCCAGAAACCTGGTCGCCGCTCTTTTGCCCAGGAAGTGTCTAACGAAGCGCAAGATGACGCTAAGGCTCGTAAACTCTGGGAACTCAGCGCCAGACTTGTGGGTTTAGATGATGAGACTGCTCGCAGCGTCCCCGCTGCGGCAGGTTCGGTGTAGGGAGTACCCAGGGGGCACCGCAATAAGCTGGAGATGCCCCCCTCGGATCCCTGGAAGCACGGCTCAGCCCTAGGGCTCCGGTCTTAATTCAGAAACATTCATCCCTGACCCTGATTTCGATGGGATAGGATGTCGAACGTGATGCAAAAGGGTGAACTACCGTTCACCCTTTTTGCCTAATTATTCCTCTGCCTTATGGTTCTCCTTCAGGATTTTTCCAGGACAATGTCCCCTGGGATTACTGAGTCAGCCCTTAGCCCTGGCTTTTAAAAAGCTGTGTGAAGTTTGCCAAATTTCCCTACAAAATTTTTCCCATACCCGATTTACTGAAGCTGTAGCTTTCCAGGGTTGGATTTATATAACTAGTGGCTATGGCAAATTTTTTAACTTTATTGGCCGGTATTTGTGCCTTCGTCTGTGGCGTGGCAGCAATGGTATTGCTGCTGCCCTGCCTGATGCTGTTGGTCGAGGCCCTGGCGGCGGTCCTCAGGCCCGCTGGGAATAACCCGCCCGTCGCCCCGCTGGCAGAGCATATTTCCCTGGCTGTACTGATGCCGGCCCATAATGAAGCCGCTGGCATTCGCCCCACCCTGGTGTCCATCTTTAAGGATTTACGTCCTCAAGATCGGGTCGTTGTGGTTGCCGACAACTGTACCGACGATACCGCCCGGATCGCCCGGGAGACCGGCGCTACCGTGATTGAACGCTGCAGTGACGATTTGAGGGGAAAGGGCTACGCCTTAGACCATGGGCTAAACCATCTGAAAGGGAACCCGCCCAATGTGGTGATTTTTATGGATGCTGATTGCGAAGTCGAACCCGGTAGCCTCCCCCGCCTAGCCCAGCAAGCCTGGGGGCAATTTCGCCCGGTACAGGCTAACTATTTGATTGAGCAACCCTCCGTCCAAAGCCTCAAGGGGGCTATTTCTGCCTTTGCCATCAGAGTTAAAAATTATGTGCGTCCTCTGGGCCTGAAGCGTTTGGGAGCTCCATGCCTGTTGACCGGCACAGGTATTGCTTTGCCCTGGCAGGCTGCGATCGCCGTTAACGTGGCCAGCAGCCATATCGTAGAAGATATGAAGTGGGGCCTGGACTTAGCCATTCATGGCCATCCACCCACCTTTTTACCAGAGGCCAAAGTGACCAGCCGCCTGCCCAGTGAGGAACAGGCAGCAAAGAGCCAGCGTACCCGTTGGGAGCATGGCCACCTGCAGATTCTCACCAGCTACACCCCCAGGTTGCTCTGGCAGGGGCTACGCCAAAGAAACCTGGGGTTGGTCGCCCTGGCTCTGGAATTGAGCATCTTGCCCTTATCGCTCCTGGTGATGGTTTGGGTCGGGGTTACCGTGGCCACCCTGGGGGCTTTTGCCCTGGGAGGAGGCATTTGGCCCGTGCAGATCGCGGCCCTTGCGGGCACGGCACTTTTTCTTGGAGTTTTCTCAGCCTGGATGCGCTATGGCCGGGCTGATTTGAGCCTGACCCAGCTGGCCATGGTGCCGGTTTACATTTTTTGGAAAATTCCCCTCTACATCCTCTATGTCCTCCGCCCTGAAAAACAGTGGGTGCGGACCCAGAGGGATCCGGCGGAGGAGGCCAACCCCTAGGGGGTGATGGTTCCGGTAAGGGGCGAACTGGCATTGGCCTGGGCTTGAATGGGAATTCGCCCGGCATGGTAGGCCAGTCGTCCAGCTTCTGTCGCCAACCCCATGGCCCGACCCATAGCAACGGGGTTGGCTGCTTTGGCAATCGCCGTATTAATGAGCAGCGCATCGGCGCCCAACTCCATCGCTTCAGCGGCTTCGCTGGGAGTGCCAATGCCGGCATCCACTACCACAGGCACGGTGGCGTTTTCGACAATGATTTGAATATTAGCCCGGTTAAGAATCCCCTGCCCCGAACCGATGGGTGAGCCCAAAGGCATCACCGTTGCACAGCCCACCTCTTCCAGACGCTTCGCTAGCAGGGGGTCAGCATTGATGTAGGGCAATACCGCGAATCCCTCTTTGACCAGCTGCTCGGCGGCTTCCAGGGTGCCAATGGGATCAGGCAGCAGGTACTTCGGGTCGGGAATTACCTCAAGTTTGACAAAGTTATTGTCTTCCTGACCTAACAGCTTAGCCATTTCCCGCCCCAGCCGAGCAACTCGCAGGGCTTCTTCCGCCGTTTTACAGCCAGCGGTATTGGGTAGCATCCAGATAGCATTCCAGTCTAGGGCTTCCGCCAACCCCTCATGGCCGGGGGCATTGGTCTGCACCCGACGCACGGCCACAGTGACAATCTCGCAGCCACTGGCGGCAATGCTCTGGCGCATCACCTCGAAATCAGTATATTTTCCGGTCCCGGTCATCAGCCGGGAAGAGAAGCGGCGTCCAGCAATGGTCAAGCAGTCCGGCTCTGGGTTAGCCCGAGAGGACGGTACAGGAAAGGAAGCAGGAGCAGTGTTAAGCACGGTCATAGATGAAAGCGGTGAATCAACAGCAGTGGAGGACGAAGATGTAGCCATAGCAAAACGACGCCAGGAGAAATGATCCAACAGGGGATCAGGCTGATCCAGGATAGCTTGCGCCACTAAATGAGCCGTAATCGGTGCCAGCAATATGCCGTTGCGGTAATGGCCCATTGCCAGGGTCAAATTATCGCAGGGACCGGGGCCCAAAATCGGCCACTGATCGGGGGTTGTTGGCCGGAACCCCCACCAGGTGCGCTCCACCGGAAACTCCGCCAGTATAGGCAACAGAGTTATGGCATTGCCCAGCAATTGATGCAACCCCCCTGGGGTATTTCCCGGCCTAAACCCCACCTCCTGATTGGTAGCCCCCAAAATAATCCGCCCGTCCTGGCGGGGAACGATGTAGATATTTTCCCCGAACAACACTCGTTTTAGGGGTTGGGGGGTGGCATATCCAGGGGGGACCTGCAAACTGGCCATTTCTCCCTTGCGGGGAAATACCGGCAAAGGCAAAAGGTCAGCACCCCATGCCCCGGTGGCTAAAACAATATGGTCGGCGGTGAAATCCCCGGCTTCGGCAGTGCAGACCCGCTCAATGGTGCGGTTGTGCTGGCGCAGGGCGATCACATTGACCCCTTCATGAATGGTGATCCCCATGTCCAGGGCCCCCTGGCGTAGAGCTTTGACTAAAGCCTGATTATCGACCTGGCCGTCTTCGGGATACCAAAAGCCGCCAACCACATCTTCCCCTAAGCCAGACTGGTAGAAATGAATCGCTGCTTTGGGCAGCCAGGTCTCCCCAGGCTCAACCGATAGGGGAAAGCTCAACCGGGGAGACAAAATACCGCTGGGCCAATAGCCGACATTCTGGCCGGTGATCCCTTCGAGTTTTGCCACCCAATCGGGATAACGCTTCAAACTTGCCAAACAAAGGTCGAGCATGGGGCCAGGTAACAACCCTTCAGCCCTGGGAGCCAACATCCCTGCCGCTGCATGGCTGGCGGCCTGCTGAAAGGTTCTACTCAGGACGGTTACCGTAACCCCTTGCTGCTTTAATTCCAAAGCGATGGCGAGGCCCATGATGCCACCACCAACAATCAGGACTTCCCTGGCCTGATTTACCATAGTCGTATTCTCAATGATTCATCTCTAGGCTAACAGGGTTACCACAGGGCCGGGATCGCGTCCAAATCCTGGTCAATGCCAGGAAGATCGGGGCTGCCTGGCTGCACCAAGTCAGGTTGGATCGGAGATACGTCCCCCAGGGTTGTAGTTGCCTGGGGAGCTGCCCCTGGGCGAGGAATGACATTAGCATTATCGGGCTGGGGGCGAATTTCCCCATTAGGAATTTCCTGGGGCAGGGTCGAAGTGCCCTGAACCGGAGTTCTGCCACGATCGAAGGTGGTGGTCGGTGCGGCCCCCGTTGCCTGACTTTGCCGCTGCACAGCTCGCCCTGCCTGTTCAATGGGTTGAGTCCCCAGGGGAGCAGACTGAGCCCTACCAGTTGTAGCTGCCTGCCCTGCTGGTTGGTTATTGCCGCTGAAATTGGGCAGCATATTGCCAAGGCTTTCAATCCCAGCGCCGAGCATAACGGCAAGGGCTGCCAGCAGTCCTCCAGCAATATAGCGATTCATAGCATCCCTTTGCAGATACTTCAGTTCCTATCATCCCCCATGATTTCCCAGTTGCAGCGGAAAATTAATCAGAAATAGCGATTTACTGCCCCAGATAGAGCTGAGGTTTCACTGCAGGCAGGCTTCTAGCAGTTGATGATCCAACTCAGCCAGGGGGTGAATTGGATGCATCCCGACAATATCGGGAAACTGAGACATGTTTTGAACACTGGCAACGGTGGCATCAGCTGGCGTCAGCGCTATGGTGTAGGGCCGTTCTGCCTGATCATAGGCGTCCACTACCGTTAGCTGTAGATGTCCTTGACCCACCTTGCCATGGACGCAATCAAAGGAAGACAAGGGTTGATACATAGCCCCAGTCAGGACATTAGCATCCACTTGAAAGACAAAGTAAACCGCCCCAACGGTATCTGCAGTGGGGGACTCTCCGTAAAGGTAGGTGCCGTTTTCAAAGCTGGGGCCACCGTCCGCGGCGGCCTGGGTGGCTAGACCAGAAAGACTGACTATGGCTGCACCCACAGTGGCCAAACGGATCACGATTGCTTGCAGGGAACAGTTTGACTTGAGGCCAGGGGGGAGGGTAGGCAAATTCAGAGACAGGGCCATGGCGGGAAGTTTCACTCGACGGAGTTATTATCTAGTGCCCACCTTGCCCCCGCCGTGACACCCCCCTGCCGAGGGGGTGATAAGGATAATCACGGACAGGTGATAGGGATCACCTACCATCCCCTATCCAGGGAGGGTTCCCCTTAAAAGAACCAGCCATAGCTATGCAGCCCCTTACCTAAAAGGTTGACTCCCAAATAACAGACCCAAACGACGATAAACCCTGTCGCAGCTAAAATCGCTGGCTTGCGGCCCTGCCATCCCTTGGTAATGCGGGCATGGAGATAGGCAGCAAAAACCAGCCAGGTAATCAGCGCCCAGGTTTCTTTAGGGTCCCAACTCCAATAAGACCCCCAGGCTTCGTTGGCCCAGACGGCCCCGGCGATGATGCCAATGGTCAGCAGGGGAAACCCCAGACCAATCATGCGGTAGCTGATGTTGTCTAAGGTGTCCGCCAGGGTTAACCGTTGGGGAGATAGGTGGGTTGCTGCGGGGGTGGTCTTTTGTTGCCGCTGCAATACCGCCGTACCGCCGTTGCCAAGAGCTACGGTAGCCCCGGGGAAATCCCCAGCCCGATCCAGGGAAGCTGTTGGGGCGGGGTTAAGGTTTTCTTTCCCTGAGCGGAAACCGCCTGTACCCACAGAGCTACCCTTGAGCTGCACCGCTTGACCTCGGGTGACAATCAGAAAGGCAATCGCAATCAATGCTCCCACCAACAACGTGGCGTAACTCAACAGCATAACGCTGACATGCATCATCAACCAGTTGGATTTCAGGGCCGGCACCAGGGGTTCGGAACCCTGCATCGTGTCTGGCAAAGACAGTGCTGCAAAAGCCGTAATACCCATGGCGATAGGGGCAGTAAAAACTCCCACCAGGGGGCTACGACTCATACGTTCAGCCACAAAATGCATGGCTGTGATACCCCAGGCCAAGGCAAACAAGGACTCGTAAAGATTGCTCATGGGGAAGTAGCCTGCCTCTATCCACCGGGCGGCCAGTAAAGCGGCAATGGTTAAATTACCAATCGCCATGCCGACTGTTCCGAGGGAGGGTAGTAACCCCGCTGATGGGAATGCCGCCCCACACCAGTAAAGCAGCATCGTAATCAGCAGCACCGCGAAGGAGACATTGTCTAACCAGCCCTGAAGCGCAATTAAATCCATAGGTTTCCTGGGTATCGAAGCACGGGGTAAACCACTACAGAGCATCTACCACCAGCGACGATTTGGCAGGTAGTGGAAGCTCGTCGGTCTTCTCCTATCCTACAGATTTTTGCCGGGTAGTTTCTAAAGAGCTGGTTCCGCAGTCTCGGCATCGGGGGATGGTTCAGGATCAGAAGACTCAAATTCGGCATCGGGAATCGGCTCTGATGTTGGGGCCGGGCCCGGCGCTAGGGGGCTGGGCAGGGGCCCCGGTCGGCTTCCCCGTTTAATGGCCGCTTCAATGTCGTATTGCACTTGCCGATCGTTCAACACAGTGGCGGTCACCCCAATAGCTTCTAAGACTTCTGAAGTAATTAACCCTGACTCTGGCAGAGGGGGTAACAGTAGACTGTTTTCCGCCTCTGCTAGCCCTGCAAAATTCAAGAAGAAATGCCCATTATTGGGGCGTGGGGCATTCCCCGTCGTCGTTTGGAACAGAGTATTCGTGGCCAGGGGCTGACTGGGGGCAGGGGCCAGCCTATCAGCTATGCCCTCACCCACTGCAAAAAACAGAACATTATTATCCAACCATCCATAGCTGAAGGTCAGGCTGTTAAAGGGGGATGTCCAGCGGGTCACGGCTACCCCACCCTGATCAATGGCATCGACGGCAAACCGGTAACGGTCAGCCATGATCGTATCCAGCTGGTCAAAAGTTGCGGTGGCGGCCTCTGGATCATTCGCTTCTATCACCATGGCAAGGGCTGGGTTGGGCAACGTTTGAGGGACTTCCGTAGCCTCTGCATCAGGAGCAGAGGTCGCTGCTGTAGCCGGCGGCATGAGTAATCCAAAGCCAAACTCTCCGGCCATCCAGGGTAAAAAGTCATTATCTAAACTCAGGCCGGTGGCGGTTTGGAGGCTGTTACTCAAGTCCTGGGAGGAAAAAGGAACTAGGGCTGAAAGCTGTTGCCCCGACTGAAAATCCTGCCAAAACTGCTGAAAATTACCCCCCGAAACCAGCATCAGGGTATCTGATGGAAACCTTTGGGGCATCTGGTCCGCTGGATTACCCGTGGTAAACACCGTCCCTCCCGCCTCCAACCAACTCACC
This sequence comes from uncultured bacterium, assembly GCA_964590465.1. Lineage (GTDB taxonomy): Bacteria > Cyanobacteriota > Cyanobacteriia > Phormidesmidales > Phormidesmidaceae > CAZPYG01. The sequence continues at coordinate 26,278 of CAZPYG010000003.1, forward strand.
GCCTGCAAATAGATTCCCTGGTTGTCCAGGCGTACCACTCCTCCCATCCCCCTCGGAGCTTCAAAAGCGTTCAGCGTTCTTTCCGGTAGGGGAGGGTCAGCCAGGGTAGACAACGTCTGTACCGCCGAGGGAACGTCCAGATATATCCGAGCAAAAGAATTCTGCTCGTCAATCTGCTCAAAGGTCCTGACAAAATCGGCGAAATCCGACAGGGCACCCCCTCCCCTGTAGGTGTCTATGGACCGCAGGATTAGAGACAATTCCTGGCTCAATATGGCCGTGGTGGGATTTAGCACAGCGGCGTATAGAGGCTCGCCCTGGGGGCGATTAATTTGGTTGATGGTGATGCCCCGGTAGGGGTTCTCATCCAACTCGGCCAGCTGCAGCTGGTCCCCAAAACCAGTCTGGGCGCGGTTGGCATCGGCGATGGGAACAACCACAAGCAGGTTTCTCCCCAGGGCCGTTTCTGGATCAGGAATAGGAGCCGGAGTGCCTGCCGGATTCGTTGGGTCTACATCCGGCAGAATAGCCAGCGTTACCTCCGGTCCAACCCAGGGAGCGATGTCCGCATCGAAATTAAACCCATTATCCACCAGGAGGCGGTTTCGCCACCGGGCCAGGACCTGATCTAATTGAGGCCTGGTGGACTCGGAACCAAACTGCCGTAGCCGTCGCCACTGACTGCCATCGCTGGTCAGGGTCAGCGTTAATACTGCATCATCGGGGATGACATCTGCCCCCACAGGGAGGGTTTCAGCCACCCCACCCCGGCGAGAGATCAACCAAATTGACAATGCGCCGCCACCCAAGAACAAAAGGATAGCAACGATGGCGATAACCAGAGGGGGCTTCTTCTGTAATACCATGGCAGCTCCCAGCTACTCAGGGGATTTTTGCCATGACACTCTAACAGAGAACTTCAGGTTCTGGCATCCCTAGCGAAAACTGAAATCAAATCCAGCATACTTACCATCTTGATATTGCACGACAAACCAGGTTTGAGGATCAAACTCCAGAGGATAGGCCTCCCTTTCCAGGCGGGTCCCATTTTCTCCAATTTTGGCTTCTAATACACAGTGAGGACTTTCGACAATTTCTTGTACCTGAGCTTGAGGCGATTGCTGCTCTAAATCGAGCAATTCCTTAAGCTCATCCCGGGAGATCAGGGCTTGATCGTCAATCTGTTTAATACAAACATCTCTGGATCCAACGCTGCTGGAGTCTGTCGTTTGATTCATCGACGGTGTGACCACCAGAGCAGCGAGAGCCAGCATAGACCCCCCGGCCAAGAGCACCCCTTTAGGCTGTCGGTTTCCCTGTCTCGGTGGGGGAGCATTTAAGGAGCGGCGGGAACGACTGGATCTGGATTCAGGGGTTCCATATACCAATGGTTGGGGATGCTGGGGATGGTAGTGGGCTGAAACCCGGCGCTGGGGTCCAGGGAGATGGGGATTGCCAAACCGTGAATGCTGAGCCATTGTACTGCCCTTGACTTAATGTTCAATCTGGCTCCCATTGCCCTGTACTCAATGGTTAAAACCTCTAGCCGACCCCTCTGGGTTTTGCCCAATGCCATAGAGGGATTTTGTAATAGCTCACGGGTACCTGGGTGAGCTGTTACAAAACCTGACCTCCAGGCAAGGGCTAACCCCGGCAATGAGTTCTGCCTACCCCGGGATCTTGGGCTAAGAGCCTACCCAAAATTATAGTACATATATACCATTTACTCGATCATTCTCTTCCCCTTAAGGGATTTCGACCTATGGGGTTGTTTGTTAGTTCTTGGCTTTTCAACGCCTCTGGAGTTTTGGCCAGAGCGATTAGCTAGCCCCATTCAGAGGGCAGAACCCTCTATGGGATCAAGTAGTCCCTCCAGAAGCATCCTGAGGAGGCGGAAAAACGGGATTGGGGAAGGTAGCTCCCTATCTTTTTTTGTTACGGTTTCAGAAAAGTCTTGGCCTACAACCGATTCATCCCATGAACAAAACGGTGGTTTGGTTCAGGCGTGATTTGCGAGTCACTGACCATGAGCCTCTGTTCCGAGCAGCCCGTCGTGGATCATTACCAGTGGGCCATGCAGTCGGGGGTCACCCACTGTGTCGATAAAACCTGGACCCGGATTTATAACCCCGGCCAGGTTGCGGTAGACCGCTGCGACCCCCAGGGCGACTTCATTAAGCGCTGGGTTCCCGAATTAGCCCATCTACCGGCGGAGATGTTGGGCAACCCTCCAGCGGTAAAAGGTTATCCGCAGCCTATCGGAGACTATAAAACCATGCGTCGCCGTCGGGTCGAACAACTTCAGCGGCAGCGGGGCCCATTTCTTAATGCCCAAAACATACTGCCTCACCTTGCCCGATTACCCAAAGATCTGACGCCTTTTGGTGCTGACCTCCACGGCGGAGAAATAGCTTGGGCCTGTGAGCCGTTACCCGAGTTATTTCCTCAGGGGCTCGATCTCGATGCCCTGGACCCTATCCAGGCTCAAGCCCTTCGGACCTGGTTCATAGCCCACGTTGACATTGTCCCTGCCAAAACCCGACGGCGACCCTCCAGGGCAGCTCCTGTCGACCCAAACATTCAACAATTGAGCCTGTTAGGGGAAGACTAACTTCAAATTAGGAATCCCCCCAGGCCTTACAGTTTAGAAGCTTTCCCTGATGAGCTCCAGCGGTATTGGGCCGCCTTCAAGCCCTGCCGTGCAAGCTGACGAAAGGTTTAGATTGCTGCGGACTTCATCCTCAACCGGGTCCAGCCTCAATCTAAGCAGCCTTCATCTAATTCCCTTGAAGCGTTGGGCGGATAGGGACTACCTGGAGGATAAGCCGAGGGCTGAATCGGTCTTCCCAGAATGGTACTTTTTGGCCTGGAACGATACTCAAACCTGCCCTCGTCTTCGCACAGGGCTTCCACCTCTACCTCCACCAGCATATCCGGATTGGCTAGGCCGGCCACCTCGATCATGGTATTCACCGGGGGGTAGTCCACAAAGAGTTCATGGTGGGCCCGGGCAATTTCTTCCCAACGGCCCATATCGGTAACGTAAAGTCGGGTTCTAACAATATCGCTCAGGCCACTCCCCAGGGCTTCCAGGGCTTCCTGAATAATCTCAAAGCATCTTATCGTTTGGGCATAGGCATCGTCCGGGGCAAACGTCCCATCTTCTCCGTCTGCCGGGGCAGTGCCGGATACGAAGATTTGGTTGCCAACCCGCATCGCCCTACAGTAACCTGCCGTTTCTTCCCAGACCGTGCCCGTAAAGGTCCGCTGACGTGTCATAAACCCTCCCATCATGAAACCAGCCCCAGCATAGCGTTTATCCTTTGGTAGGATGCTTGTCGTAATAGTCCTGGTCCATACGGTGGAATAGAGTTCATGCTTAAATTTCAGCCGTCAGGGTTCATTCAGCAGGCCCTGGGCACGCCCCTAGGCGTTATGGCCTACTACACCCCTGACGACTCACCCTGGTTTACTGACTCCAGTCGGCAGACGGATGACTCACCTCTAGTGTTCCTCCACAGCCTGGGAGGAGGGTCATCGGCCTTTGAATGGTCTAAGGTATATCCCGCCTTTGCCCCAACCCATCGAGTAATTGCTCCCGATCTGATTGGCTGGGGTCAATCGAGCCATCCTGTTCGCAACTATCGGGTGGAAGACTATTTTGAAATGATTACCTGGCTCCTAGAAAGAGTAGCGGGTGGCCCTGCCAGGGTAGTGGCTACCTCTCTGACGGCAGGCGTTGTCATTCGTCTAGCGGTGCTGAGGCCTGACCTATTCAAGGGGTTGTTTTTAGTTTCCCCTTCAGGAAATAGTGACTTTGGCCGCGATTATAAAGCCAGTTTGCCAGCCCTGCTAGCCAGTACCCCAGGGGTGGATCGATGGGTTTACCAGGTGGGAGCGGCTAACGAACTGGCGGTACGGTCATTTCTAACCAACTTTCTGTTTGCAGATCCGCATCGCATTACCCCCGACATCGTACAGGGCTACGTGGCGGGGACCCAGCAGCCCAATGCTGAATATTCAGCTCTGGCTTCTCTGACTGGGGAAATTAGTTTTGACCTGTCCCGATATGTCGGCCAGCTAACGGTGCCGACCGTCTTTGTGGTGGGGGCAAAATCCAGATTTCTAGCTCCTGCTGTTACCCAGAGGCTAGCAAGTCTTAACCCCAGAATGATTACTCAGTTTTGGGAAATTCCTGATTCCGGAGTGCTCCCTCACCTGGAACATCCGGCGGTGGTCACGGGACTGATCCAGGGCTGGGTGACTTAGGAATGGGAACTCAATAATGGGGGATAGCCGTCTCGGCTGTCAAAAGACAGGCGTCTTGCCTACCCTACAAAACTTGGAGGTTATACCATCCTCATTCCTGAGCACAGACTTCGATATAAAGACATCAATATCTCTCTCATCTTTCTTCATTCTGAAGGCTGACCATCTAGGGGCCTGTTGCTTTGCCACCGCAGGGGAAATTCTCGCAGCAGGGAGAAAGCCAGAACCCTTAAATAAACCAGGTTTCCGACGGTGTAACGCTTCCACAGGCGGTTGGGTTCCATCATCATCCGCCAGACCCATTCCACCCCTAAGTTACGGAATAATTTAGGGGCCCGAGGGACTTGCCCGGCCACAAAGTCAAACAGCCCCCCTACAGCAATACAAACAATCCCAGGTAATTGATGGGCATAGCGATCGATCCAGATTTCCTGATTAGGGGTGCCCATGGCTACAAGAAGCACATCAGGGTTGGCGCGACGGATGCGTTGCAGCACCTCAGCGGTCTCCCCTTCCGAGAAATATCCGTGCTGAACTCCTGCCACTCGGACCCCATTGAACTGCCGGGCCAGGTTTTCTGCAGCTTCAGCGGCCACACCTGGCTTTGCGCCCAAAAAGAACATGGAAACCGGTCTTTCGGGACTGGCGGCCTGACAGAGGGCCGGGATTAAATCTGTACCGTTGAGATTATGGGTCAGGGGATTACCGGCTAGCCGACTCCCTAACAGAACTCCGCTGCCGTCTGCCATCAGCAGGTTACTGCGCTTCAACGCCGTAAAAAATTCGGCATTGCGAGAGGCAACTTCTATAGAATGGGCATTGGCGAAGTAAACTCGATAGGTTTTATCCGTTTGAGTTAGCGCCAGCAAAGTCTCAACCGCTTCAACTTGAGGCATTTTATGAAACCGCAAGCCAAGAAACTTAACTTGGGCAATAGCGTTGAGGTAGGAGTCAAACTGGTTAGGAACATTGTCGACCGGGGTCCTCAGATCCCCAGCAGCATCAGCGTCGATGTGCTGACGAAAATGCTCATACTCTTTCTTTTGAAGCTCCCGGGCCGTAGACTCTAACGCTGCCTCTCGAAAACCTTTATAAAGCTGCTTGACCTCCGCTGAGGAAACTTGTTTTTGAGATTGTGGCTCCATTGCTTTACCCAAGATACTGATGTTGGCAGATGTTTGACCTGAACTACGGCAGTTAGCTGGCGCTCAGGGAAATCACGATTAGGCGGTAGCAGCTTAGAACTATTTGATCTAAATAAACCCAAGACCCTGGTTAACCCTGCCTAACCTGCTGTTTGCAGTCAGGATGCCAAGTTCGGGCATTTGGTCAAATACGAGCCTCAGGGAGGCTGCACCCAGGCCGATATCCTGGTTTCCCTTCACCTGAATGGGGGCATTAGCTCAGTAATCTCGCTGAAGATTGACCAGAAGCTACGCAGATTCACGTATGTATCTTAGGTCCGTAGAGCCTCTAGAGACCTCAGTATTGGAGGATGTTTTATGAAACCTGAATAGAAGTGTGAAGCTTATTTATAGGATCCTTTTCGGGACCAATTTCTCCAGATGTAGGAAGTGCGAATCACCAGCCATAACAAAAGCAGGGCAATAATTCCGCCTCCATTGGGAAAGTCGAAGGCAAGATACGCCAGAAAAATACAGAGCCCGTCGACCACAAAAAATACCCACAACGGCGGGCGCTTGGGACGATAGAACCATCCCACCTGCAAGAGTTGGATAACTAGGGCCAAAAGCGCACTGGTCAAGCCCAGACCGAAATGCAGCCAGTTATCCAGGACCAGGGTTCTGGCTAGGGCCACCCCTGCGATCGCGCCTACCAGGGGGCTACACAACGACTCGATAATTTGGAAAATTCTTTGACTATAAGGGTCTTTGGACAGCAATAACTCCGCCATGGACCAGCCAGCCAGCACGCCAATCACCAGGGCAGGGGGAAGTTGGGACAACAGCGGTACATTGCCCCAGAGCTGATTCCCCGACATCAGACCAATTAACAGGAGCGGCATTGCAACCCTGAGACCCGTCGCAGCTGCAATGGCTAAAATGGCTAATATTTCAGTAATTATCACGGTGGGTTATGTCACCTGTTCCAGGTAAAACGAATACCCCAATATGGATTAGCCCGATTCCGGTTGGAAATTCCCATCCCAGGTTATGCAGTCCCTTTTCCTTACTGGATCCCCTACTTCTGGATCCTCGCCCTTGAGAATTTTGCGGCATTGATGACGCAATATGGCCAGATTATTCAGGCGCTCAACGCATTGGAAAGGTAATCGGCGGTGGCTTTAACGACAGCTACCGCATTCTCATAAACCATGCGGGTGGGCCCTAGGACACCTACGCTCCCGACGGGAACCTGCTTTTTAGTATAGTTTGACACCACCAGGGCACAGCCCTGCATGGGTTCAATGGGGTTTTCCGAACCAATCCAGACCTTAACCTGAGCTGGGTTTAGGGGCTGGCCCTGGGGAGAATGGGTTTCGTGGAACAGCGGCAGCAACTGAGTTTGGTCCTCTTCCAAGAGTTTAACAATGGCTTGAATGCGTTGGGTATCAGAAAACTCGGGTTGTCGCAACACCTCTGCTAGCCCACTCATCACCAACTGCAAGGTTCCCGTCGATTGCGCTCTTTGGGATAAATCCAGCAGAGCTTGGCACAGCATATGGCCATAGCGCTGAAATTCTTCGCCTAATTCACTCCAGTCCAGGCTAGTGACCTCTTCCAGGAGATGATTTCGTAAATGGTGAGTCAGAAAGTTGGAGAGAATCTCCAATTCTCGATCCAGAGTCAAATCTGATAGCCCATGCTGTAGGGCTGAAGGCAAGGGGATAACTACCGATTGCGTGGTCAGAGAATCGAGCAGTACAACCATGAGTATCTGCTCTGCATTTACTTCTACCAGCTGAATATGCCGAATTTGGGCAGTACTCGCCTGGGGTAGAGTGACCATAGCTAAATAGCCGCTCACCTGGGCCAAAATTTGGGTTGCCTCTTTTAACAGAGACTCTAAACTCCAGCCCACCAGGCTGAGTTCTTCGGAAAGGAGAGCATCGACCTGGCGACCTAACTGACCGGTAGGAGACATCAGACGGTTAACATAAACCCGGTAGCCGAAGTCTGATGGAACTCGACCCGCAGAGGTATGGGGTTGGTACAAAAGCCCGTATTTTTCTAGGAAACCCATAGCGTTACGGACCGTCGCTGGACTCACCTTCAGGTTATATTCCTGAGTTAAAGCTCGAGAGCCGACCGGTTCGGCAGTGGCGATATAGTGACGGATGGTTGCCTGTAGGACCTGCTGTTGTCGGGAACTTAACTGAAGGTCAGATTCCATAAACGCTGCTTACACAAAACCGCTAGGGACGTTTTGAATAACCATAGCAGATAGTTTAGAGCCTCGGATAAGGCGACCCCATTCCTGACCTGCAGCGAGATCGAGATCAAGCGTAAACCTCAGACAGGGATGGCGCAGTAGTTGCCCGGTTTAGATGTCTTTACTTTGGGTAAAAAATTCACCCACTTTGAAGCTGGCGGTATCCTCCAGTTGCTTCAGCATCGAGCGCGTAATTAATTTACCCTGCTCTACCAACACCTCACCGGTAATGGGGTGTAGTAAATCCTGATCGGCTCGCCGCCCCACCAGCGCTTCAATGTCCTGCAGGGAATTCACGTACATACCAGGAGGCAACTCAACCACGACTCCATTGCCAATCACCCGGGACTGACAGGCTAAGCGGGAGTTCGGTTTGCAGGAAGTAATTACCTCAAGGGTACGCTGCTCTCGACGGTTAATGGGGGTCAGGGCTTCCATGCCATCCTGCACATAGATGTGGCAAGTCGCACACATGCCCCGACCACCGCATTCCTTAAGCACATCCAAATCCTTATTCAGCAAGACTGACAGCAAATTACCGTTAGTTTCGATGGAAGTCTCTTGGGCAATTGGCTCTAGCCGAACAATTTTAGCCATAGGTTCAATAATGAGGTTGCAACAAATGATGCTGGGGAATGCTCTAATTCTTCAGAATACCCCCAATTCAATCGGGTTTAGGAGGTTTAGTCAGAATTTTTATTCAAAAGAATTATTTTTTCTTCCGGGGTGAGACTGGTCTCGACGACCGTACTTTGAAAATTGCGAAAGGTTCTACCACATCGTCCGATAAAGGCGTCAACCCAGTCTTTCACCTGCTGCTCTTGGTCTGGAGTGAGGGGGGCCGACATGGGACCGCTAAAGGCAAAATGGGCAGATGTTTGCACCTCAAACTGTTTGAGCCAAGCCGAATCTGGACAGGAAGATTTCCAGCCGTTGGTCACAATGGTTTTGCCCAAAATCTTAGCCGCAGCATCGCTTAAGTGATTTAAAGCTCCAATCACCTCCTGGCAACTCACTCCATCCTGCTCCGATGCAGGTAAATCGTTACTAGGAGCGGGGCTTGGGGAATCGTCGCTGGTCAAGGGGTGGCTTGGACTAAGGGTGACACAACCAGCCAAAAGGCGAAAAGTGGGAACCACGTTGTGGAGATCTTCTGCCAGGGTAATTTTTAACTGCTCAACAGCGGGGCGATACTCCTGTAGAGAGAGTTGGTCACTGGTCATGACCATCAGTATCACCCCTTGATCTAACTTGTAGATATAGATGATCTGGGCCGAAAATCGAAACGCAAAGGTGTCGAAATCAGCCGGGGTAGTTTCGACGACCTGCTGAATCCCCTGGGCCAATGCATCTTGCTGGGGGGTATTAAGGCTGATATCAAGGCCAAAAAAGAAGGGACGATTTCGACCATCAACCAGGGCTACCCCTAGAATGCCGGATAGATTCAGAAAGTTCTGAATAATCTGACGGTTCATATATCTTTGGGTTTAGCGTTGCAATTTGTTTCTGTCAGGGACCTGAAACAAGTAATCTAAGGATGGCAGACTATTGAACACTCGTATCGAGAGGGGTTTCACCTAGAATAGGGAACTTACCCCTCGCTCAAGCCTAGCTTAGCCTGCCAATGTTCCTGTGTTGGCGTTTCAGGCCCACCTTATCGTTAAGGGTTTATGCCCATGTCTGATCTTCCCTTTACTCTCGACCAACTGCGCATCCTCAAGGCCATTGCGGCAGAGGGCAGTTTTAAGCGAGCTGCAGATAGCCTCTATGTTTCTCAACCCGCGGTCAGTTTACAGGTGCAAAACCTGGAAAGACAACTGGATGTACCACTATTCGACCGGGGAGGACGTCGGGCTCAGCTGACGGAAGCGGGGCACTTACTTCTCAGCTATGGCGACCGAATTCTCAGCCTATGCCAGGAAACCTGCCGCGCCATTGAAGATCTGCAAAATCTGCAGGGGGGGACTTTAATCATTGGAGCCAGCCAGACGACAGGGACTTATTTACTGCCTCGCATGATTGGCATGTTTCGGCAGAAATATGCCGATGTGGCCGTCCAACTCCATGTTCACTCCACCCGTAGAACCTCCTGGAGTGTTGCCAATGGACAGGTTGATCTGGCCATTATCGGTGGTGAAGTACCTCCTGAATTACAAGACTCTATAGAGAGAGTGCCCTATGCAGAGGATGAACTCGCACTGGTGATGCCGATCTATCACCCTTTGGCGAGCCAGGAAGTCATTCAGCGGGAAGATTTATATCGGCTTAACTTTATCGCCCTTGATTCTCAGTCAACCATTCGCAAAGTGATTGATCAGGTCTTGACGCGATGCGGCATTGAAACTCGACGATTGAAAATTGAAATGGAACTGAACTCCATTGAGGCCATTAAAACGGCAGTCCAATCTGGCCTGGGGGTAGCCTTTGTCTCCAATTCTGCCATCGAGAAGGAACTGCAAATGGGAGTACTGCACCGGACCAAAATTGACTCGGTGGTGGTCAATCGTACGCTCTCGGTGATTTACAACCCCAACCGATACCGCTCCAAAGCTGCGGTTGCATTTACCGCTGAAATTCTGCCTCAGTTCACCAATCTGCCCCTTGACCTTAAACCCTTTCTCGTAGAAAAAAATGGGGCCAAACCTGCGTCTGCCCCCCAGGCCACTGAAACCCCGACCCCTTCAAGCTAACTTTCGTCTTCCCCTGGTCAGCATCCCCTGGCCAAAGTCAGGTAATCAAGGCAAAGAAGTTTCAGGGCCGCCCGCCACTACTCTGGGTGACTGGCCGAGGATGCAGGGGGAGAGGCCGGAATCGCAATTAAACCATCTTTGTAGATATAAATCAGCTTACGCTGCCGGAGCTTGCCCATTAGACGAGTCACCGTAACCCGAGTTGACCCAATGGCACTGCCAATTTGGGCATGGGTTAGGGTCCAGGGGAGATAGTATCCGACTTCACAGGGCTCACCGAATTCTTCAATCAGAAGGGTAACAAATCCCAGCAGACGGTCGATGGTACGACGCTGGCCCAGGGTACTCAGCCAAAGGAGTTTACGCTGGTGTTGATACCGAAACGCGTCCAAGACTTCCCGACGAAAGTGGGGCCAGGTATCTAAATCTTGCCAATAAAGCCAAATGACAGCGGTTTGGTCAACATGGGCATAACTCTGCAAACTAAACGGGGAATGGGCTACGATCTCAAAGGGTTGTCCGGCCCCTACAAACCCCAGGAAGGCCTCCTCAGGAACCCCCATAGCGATAGAACCCTGGGCCTCCGGGCTGGCAGCAGACTCTTCTAAATCTTCGGATGGGTCGGTCGAGTGACTAGACTGGCTGGCTCCCACAAGACGAACGGCACCCCGTTCCACTAGATACAGCAGGCCAGGGCGGGTTGGAATTTTCTCGTCCTTGTTGAAGGTTCTTGAGCGGTAACGCTCCTGCGCCCAGTCAGTGATACGCTGCCAGGTGAGAAATGGACGAGCACTATCGGAACGGCTAGGTAAGAACATGGAATTTAAAGACTGAAGTGTTGACCCTGTGGTGAAAAGTGCGATTTCCTGTTGTGGTTCTCCTGCGGTTTTTATAAGACGGGCAGATGCTTCCCGAAGGCATGATTAACCTACAATTCAGGCTTAAAAGGGGTTAATCCCGCAGCGTGGCTAAGGTTTGGACGACTCTAAACTCCAACGTAGAACCTATCAAGGCTATAGGCCAAACACAAATGACTGCCAACCTCTCGCTATCCCATAAACTTCTAAATATTAATACAAAGTTTTTGTATATCCTCCGTCAACTTTCTGGTAACTGCCCAACCATGATACTAGAAGCTCAATCTTCGGCTCTCGGCAATTGGGTATTCTCTGAAACTGCGCCATGCCGTTGACGGCAGACATCCCCCTGGCGGGGATGAGAGTTCCATTGTTCGATACCGACTTGACTACTTTTGTGCTCTTTTTCGCATTACGCTCGCTGCTCGCAGAAACCCTGGGTCCGTTAGCCCACGCTGTCTTGATCGACAGCTCAGGTCATGGTACTGGTGCATGGGATGGGAAGCCCATCTCCAGGACGGAGGTTGCCAGATCCCTGCAGCTGAACTTTAAATGCAACGGAAAAGGCAACGGAGTGGTCTACGTTTCGGCCCTGCCCCTCAAAGTCGTGGCCCAATGCGGCCCCGACGAGGCTAATAAAATACTGCCCCTCTTCTGCCACAAACTGATGGAGTATCAGGGGTCACCCGAAACGGCTTCTCATCATCGAGAGTTGCTGAGAAAAGCCCACCCCATCTGGCACCACACAACTATCGAACCACTCCCGACGGGTCAACTCCGGCTCCGGGTTAAAGGGCCAGGACTGTATCTCTGGCTGAGGTCCTGGCTGGAACAACCTGGACCAGACCTGAGATCTGCCGACTCGGGGACGACGGAGCCTCTAACCTCCCTGCCCCTCCCACCCCAACTCGCGAATCGCCGACTCCACCTAGATCCTGTCGTCTTGATGCAGTATATCTATTGCCGCTGTTCTCAACTGATTCAAGGTTCTGGGGCCTTTCGCCGCTTCGGAGTTTGCCCCAGGAAAGATCATAGAAGCCCAGATCAACCCCTGGGAACAATGGATCGGACCAGGGAGTTCTGGACGGCTCTGCGGTGTTTTGTTCATCTCGTCGATCATCTGGCCGATCCTGAGTCCCAGCTAAAACAATTAGCCCTGGGGGGACATCGGTTGTCAGCAGCTACAGAAGAATGGTTGAGCACCCTCCCGAACACCCAACACTTCCCTAACGATGACACCCTGGCCCTACTAGTCGGAATTCAACAGGCACTGCACCACCTCCTGGAGGCAAGACTGGGGTACGCCCTTCCTCAAAGTTTATGATAGGTAAAGCTGTTTGACATAAGGAAAACTATTCTTTACCAGGGCTTCTAGGTGGTGACATTCATCCTACTATCTCTTATACTCTTAAATGTGTGAGGAGCGAACCAAAAAGGGTGCCGAGACGAAACACGGCCAGTCGTCGGCACCTTTTTTGTTTCTTGAAACAGGATGATCTCCCCAGCCATTGAGTGCTTCGCCCTTGATACTCATACCCTTACATCATTCCCAGGGAGGCGGTATCGGTTGTTCGGGGTTGCTAAGATTGGCCCCATGGAAAGCCACTTGCCCCTGGGTAATTCAGCTAGGGCTAGATCCGTTAACAAAGTTTTTGATCGCTTCTGCTACCATCTCAGGCTGCTCTAGCATAGCCATGTGCCCACAGTGGCCGAGGGCCATTACGGGTTGCCCGGGGTGGGTAGCGCCATTATGGTAACCGGCTAGGTGATGCACGAATTTCAGGTCCATCACGGTATCCTGGCGGCCTCCCAAAAAGCGAACGGGCTGCTGGAGGGCAGCGACAATGCGGGGTAATAAATGCACTTCCGCCTCAGTGGTCGTTTCCAGTAAAGTGCCCAGAGCCGCATCAATATTAGCTGCAAGCAGGTCGTTCAGCCGTTCAACCCCCCACTGGTAGGGCAGCGGTTGGGCTACCAGTGACCGACTAAACATCAAGGGCATCAGGGGCACGTATCGGAGCCAAGGAAACCGAAACTTGAGAATCTGCCGCCCCAATTGCCGGAATTGTTGAAATTCTCGTTCTAGATAAATCCCTCCACCTGCATTCAGGCAAATCACTCCTTTGACCAGTTGGGGATAGCAATAAGCTGTCCACAGGGCAATGCTTCCCCCCAGGGAATGCCCCACTAACCATACGGATTTGAGGCCCAAATTGCTGATGAGCGCGGCTAAGTCTCTGGCATAGGCGGCCAGTCCATAGGGGGAAGTTGAGCAAGGTAAAGCCTTGGCCCGGGCGGGTATCCCTGGCTGGAATTGATGAAGATGATGCCGAGATTCGCCGAACCCGCGTAGATCGTAAGCCAGACAGGGATGGGCCGGGGTCAAATCATCAATGACCAAGCGCCAGTATTTGTGGCTGAGCAACCAACCGTGGATAAAAACCAATGGGTCTGCCGAACGATCGGCAGTCAGAGAATAAAAGTGAGGAACACCGAAAAGGGTAGTTATGGCCATAGCCTGATCCTATCCTGAAGGCAGCAGCTTGGTCGAACGCCATGGCCCAGCTCTACCACTATGGGGGTAAGCTGAGCGGCTGTCTCCGTAGTAGCACTCAGGACATCAGCCGATAGCGAATGCCTTCAGCGATTTTGTGGCCCAGGTAGTCGGGAATTAGGCTTTCGTTAGGCCCTAATAGATACAAAATAAGACGGGTACGGCCCCGCCACACTAAAAGGTTGGCATTGACCACCAGCAGGTCTTCCTGCCAAATGGCATACATGACTTTGTAGAACAGACCGGGTTGGTTATCTGCCTCAATCAGCAGGGCGGGCAGGTGAAACACCGGATCAACATAGAACTCTGTTTCCACTTGCTCTAATCCTGCATCCAGGTTAAATTCTACGGCAAGCATTTCTTCCACCTCAAAATGCCCCGCCAGGGCTTCGCGAATGGCCCGGCACACATTACCCGCAGTGGTCGGTGGCAGCACCTCCCCCCCCCGGGACACCACCAGCTTGATGAACACCAGCATGGGAGTGTGAATTTGGCCATACAAACTGAGGTTATGGATCGTTAGGCCGTAGGCGGCCAGCACCCCAAAAATATCGCTGAGCAAAAAAGACTGATTACGGTAGGCAAAATGAAGGGCGCTTTTATTGCCCTCGGGCTTGATATCGATGACGGCATTGCGCTGTTTGTAAAGCTGGTAAGCGAGGCGGAGATTTTGTAACTGAATTTCGCTACTCACAAACTGCTCATAAAATTCAGGGAACGCCCGATTAAAGCGCCTGAGTAGATCAACGGTGGATGGCTTTAAACCGACGGTCATTACAAGAACAGGAAACTCCTCGATTGGAAAATTATTCGCTATTCCACAGCAATGATGGGAAATACCTGGGAGGAGGGTGAAACAGAAGTGCTAATTCCATTAACAACACCTCTCTGATCATTTAGTTTGCCCAGATGCCGAGCAGACCGTCCCTGGCGATCCAAAGAAACCCAGCGAGTCATCCGCTCCGACAGCGCTCCGCCACCCGGATCGGCCCAGATGGAGACAACGGGCATCCTGACCCTGTGCCATGGGCCCTGGCCTGACGATAATAGGTCAGCCCTATCAAACCCTGCTCTCAGGTTAAACTTGAATTCAATATGTGGGTTTACTGCTGCCCTTGAATCAGAAGGATTTCAAGAGGATATACTATTTTGTAGCTTTTCGATTTCGTTCTACTAGTCATATAGCAGAGCCTGCATGGGTTTTTGGAAGAGTCTTTTTGTCGGATCAGATGGTGCCTCCCCGGAGCAACCAGGCATGTCGGGCACCGTCCTCGAGTCAGTGCCGGAGCATCGGGAGGGGTGCTCAATCGTGTTCAGTACGGACCGCGACATCGACCTCTACGAACTGGAGGAACTCTGCAGCGCTGTGGGGTGGGCCCGGCGACCCATTCGTAAGGTTAAGAAAGCGATTCAGCACAGCTATTTGGTGGTGACCATGTGGGAGCAACGGGGCCCCCGACGGCGGCTCGTCGGGTTTTCTCGCGCCACCTCAGATCACGCCTTTAATGCCACCATTTGGGATGTGGTGGTTCACCCTGACTTTCAAGGACGGGGGCTGGGTAAAGAGCTGATGCGCCAGCTCATCAAAAAACTGCGCAGTGAAGACATTAGCAACGTCACGCTTTTTGCCGATCCTCAGGTGGTGGAATTCTACCGCGGACTCGGCTTTATGTCTGATCCAGAGGGCATCAAGGGGATGTTCTGGTATCCCGATTAAGGGTCGCCTTGGCGTGCTGAATCCACAGGGTGACTTGAGCCGGGGAAGGGCATAAATCTGACCGCTGCAGGGTCGAAACGTAGAGTCGCTTGAGGCGAGGGTAAAGAATCTGAGTCGTACTGTGGGCCAGTTGGTCTATGGAACTGATCCCAGCATGGAGCAGGAGACCATTGTACTCACAGCCAACGCTGGGTACCCGAGCCAGGTTCGATAAGACCACCCATTTAGTGACATACCTCTGGGGCAGGTTGAGCTGCTTGGCCAGATCTCGACAACGGTCTGGAAACTGCCCTAAACGCGAGAGCTGTTGAGTATTTGTGAGCCCCAATTGGGACATCTGACTGGCATATTCATGGGTCATGCCGGGTAGGGCTTCGAGGGGGTAAACAGAAGATGGCATAAGATCTCTCAGGCTAAAGGCAAGCCGGACCGGCTGGCTTTGCCCGGGACTTGTCAAGACCAGGGCGAAGCAAGCTATACTGATTACGAGTTTACGGGATGTAGCGCAGCTTGGTAGCGCGCCTGCTTTGGGAGCAGGATGTCGCAGGTTCAAATCCTGTCATCCCGATTGTATTCAGGAAAAATACTGTCACAGCCTACGCAGTAAATCGGGGTTCAGCCTGTAACGTAGGGTGTGTTGAACCATTGGAACGCTGCTTAGGATATTCCCATGAGACGATTGCTTCCCCTCTCTCTTGTCAGTACTCTGGTCGGCGGTAGCCTGTTGGGAACCTCGCTGTTTACCCCCGGCATGGCCTGGGCTTTGTCGGAAGAAGCTATTGTAGAAAAGCTTCAGCAAGTCCCCGTTTTTATCATTCTAAATTCAGAAGGACAACCTCTAACCGCTGCGGCCAGTACTGCCGACGCCGAAGAGGTCAAGGTGCCTGTGGTATTCATCGACGGAGAAACCGCTGAAACCTTCCTGGCCCAAGCCCAAACTGAAGATGAAAGTGCCCAGGTGGCGCTGGTAGATTTAGGCACCCTGTACCAAGAAACCATTCTGAGCGAAGAAGGCACGACACCCCTGCTGTACTTCCCCATGGACGAGGAATTGGCAGTGGCTAACGAACTGCAATCTGATTTTCGTGGAGTTCCTTTGTTTATTGCCCGGCAGGGCACCGATGGTCCCTATCTGACCATCAACCAGGATGGAGAAGCTTCTTTGCCCATGTTTTTTTCTCGGGAGGATCTGCAAACCCTACTCGACCGTTATGCTGAAACCAACGGGGATGCAGTAGATGATATTTCGGTACAGGTTCTATCTTTGGAATGGTTGCTCAACACCATGAGCGAAAATGACGATCCGGAACTGGATGCCCAACTGGAACAGATTCGGCTCTTCCCCTCGACGGAGGTACTGGATTACATTCGTTCCCAGCAGGGAGGCGGAGATGCCCCTGCGGAATCAGGCCAGTAGGTCTGACATCACAGGACCCTGAATTGGAGTCGTCCATTCCTTATTCACCCCCCCCCTGCAGCCGCCATGGCAGCTCGGGGGGATTTTGGCCTCTGAGGAGATAGTTGCTGTGGAACTCCCTCGACGCAACCTTAGTCATCCACAGGCAGAGGCGTGGGGGGCTGGCTTTCTTGCTGGCTTTGATTGGCAAAATAGGGCAGTTGGGTCTGGCGGGTGGGCCAGTAGCGCTTGAGGTAGAGCCCTATCCAGGGAGCCGATACCCCCAGACACAGCGCCCCCAGCCACCAACTCGCCCGAAACTCGGCCAGGGTGTCAGTCGGGAGGGGTGTACTGGCCCTCAGGGTCAGCCATTCAATCAGGGATGCGATCGCATTATTCATGCTGTGGGCCACGATAGCCACCAGCAAAGACCGACTGCTGAGATACAGCAACGCCATCACTAACCCAAAAACAAACAGACCTAACAAGTTGGAGTGAAGCACCCCGAATACAGCAGAGGTTAACAGTATGGCCGGACGAGTGCCCCACTTCACTCCCCAGCGGTGCAGGAGTACCCCCCTGAAAATAAACTCTTCAGTGACCGGAGCCACCACCAGTACCGAAAATATCGTAATCCCCGCATACAGCGTGGGATAGGCCGATTCATCCGCAGCTAAAATCGCGGTTTGCTGCAGGGTGGATTCTACTAGATTTGGAGCCACTAAGGACAGCGCCAGGTAAGACAGATGGAAGGCCCCCAGGGAGAACAGAAAGACTCCCACCATCAGAAACGCAAACTGCCCCCAATGGATCTCCTGGGGCCATGATCCGAAGAGATACCGTAACTTGATCGGTGGGCGTCTGGACGTGACCACCATCGCCAGACACAGGCCGCTAAAAATCAGGCTATACAACAGAGGAGCCAGAATCGGGTCATCGGGCTGGAGGGGGAGCAGGTCCAGGGCCCCTAACACCGCGAAAATCAGGGACAGGCTGATGGCAATGGCAAAAAAGACCAGCACCATCAACCGGGCCTTAACGGCTAAAAAAGGGTTGTTAGGCGTTGCCATAAACCGGTATTGCCGCTCCTCGAAGGTCTCGGGCTGCCTCAGAAGCTAAAAAGCTAATGACTTCAGCTAAGGATTCAGGCTTTACCCATTGCTCGGCCTGCTCGGCTCCCATGGCGTCCCGGTTGGTTGGGGTGTCAATGACGCTGGGCAGGACCACGTTGGCCGTCACATTAGTGCCCTTCATTTCCTCGGCAATGGCTTGGGTGAAAGCCACAACCGCCGCTTTAGCAGCACAGTAGGCCGCCAGCTTCCCCGCTGGCATCACCGCTCCCCGGGATCCCACGGTCACGATACGACCGTAGTTTTGGGCCTGCATACGCTTCAGGCTGTGTTTGCAGAGCAAGAATGTTGTGTTGACATTCAGCTCAAAATCAAATTTCCAGTCCCGATAGGTGTAATCCACAGTGTCTCCCATAGAGAAACCGCCCACCAGATGGATTAATGCATCAATGCGTGGCATATCGCTGATTAACGAGATGACCACCGCTTCATCCATTAAGTCAGCGGCCACCAGGCGTAAACGAGATCGCGCTGAGGGAGCAACCGCCTCCCTCAACTTTTCCATATCAGCGGTTTTCAGATAAGGAACCACTACGGCGGCCCCGGTGCTGAGCAACCGTTGGGTCACCCCCGTGCCAAGACCGCCAGTACCGCCTGTGAGCAGAACATGCTGACCATCCATAGTTGCTTTCCCGTGTGGTGCTTCCCTTTTACTAGCACGAAACTCATGTTAACGGCTGCGAACCCAGTCCCCACAAGCATCCGGATCCTTTGCGGTCTGGAGCACATAGCCGGGACGGTAGCGTTTAGCTCGATTCTGCCCAAGGGGCTCCGGGATGAAATATTGGCCTGTCTCCTGAATCCAGTAGTACGCTTAGGAATAAAGACTTAAAACCTGGGGAAACAAAGGCGTACTCTGGCAAAATCTGCGATGACCGATTCTTTCGCCGACACTGGCATAGGTTTAATCTTAATCGCGGCTTGTGGCCCTGAACCTTTGCCGGAGCTGTTTGAGGCTTTGACCCGGCAAGGTTACGACGTACGTCACGCCCTGGGAGAAAAAACCACATTAGAGCGGGCCTGTGCCGATTTACCCGATCTGATTTTGATTCAAACCCGGGAACTGACCGACCCCGAAGTTCACCTTTGTGAAGTATTAAAGAAACGCCCCCAGACTCGGTTTATTCCCATTGTCATTGTGGGCCATGACCAGAACCCCCAGCGCCGGCTCAAAGCATTTGAAATAGGAGCCGTAGACTACATCCATGGCAGCATCGGGGTGGAGGAAATGGTGGCCCGGATCAAATCCCAGGTGGCCAGCTATCGTCTCCAGCGACGGCTCAGGGTGCAAACTCAGCGGGCCGTATCCGCCGGAAGCGCCACGAACCTGCTGGCGGATTTACAGCGAGCTCTGCGGCGTCAGGCCCAACTCCTGCAGAGCCAGAACCAACAACTGCAGCAGGAAATGCAAGAACGGGAACAGGCCCAGAAAGCCCTGCGGCTAGAACAGCAAAAGTCGGAGCAGCTGTTGCTCAATATTCTACCCAAGGCCATTGTGCAGAAACTAAAACAGCTTCAGGGATCCCTGGCAGACCGATTTGATGATGTCACAATTCTATTTGCTGACATTGTCAACTTTACCCCCCTGGCTGCCCAAATTGGCCCCCTGGAACTGGTCAACTGGTTAAACCAAATTTTCTCGGAATTCGATCGGTTAGCCGAACAGCATCAACTGGAGAAAATCAAAACCATTGGCGATGCCTACATGGTGGTGGGGGGTCTGCCGGTGCTGCGAAATGACCACCCCGAGGCCATGATGGAAATGGCCCTGGCCATGCAGGATGTTACCCGACGCATTGCCCGCCAGGATGGACAAACCTTTCAACTGCGAATTGGTATTAATACCGGGGCGGTGGTAGCCGGGGTAATTGGCATCAAAAAATTCAGCTACGACCTCTGGGGCGACGCCGTCAACATTGCCAGCCGAATGGAGTCCCAGGGAACCCCCGGCAAAATTCAAATCACCGAAGCAACCTACCAGCGAGTTAAGCACCTGTATGACTTTGAACAGGTCGGGCAGGTCATGGTCAAAGGGCGGGGATATTTGACCACCTATCACTACATCAGCAGAAAGGCCCCCCCCCCGGAGGAGTAGCACCGGCATGAACGGCGGTGAATCTGTGTCCGGGGATGTTTGGAGATGCCAAGGATTGGTAGACTGGGGAAACTGCCACAGGACAGTATGGTTTAGGCCAGAGCTAAATCATTCCAGCCTGGTTCAACCGGGCAATTTTTTACGACGAGACAGAAGACAAAACCCCGTATGGCGACATTTTTACTGGAAGTTGGCACCGAAGAACTGCCCGCCAGTTTTGTAGAGGATGCCCTCAAGCAGTGGCAGACCAGAGTTCCCTCTGACCTCAAAGAGCAGTATCTGGAGCCTGAGTCCATTCGGTTTTATGGCACCCCCCGTCGGCTGGCCATGGTGATTTACGGCTTACCGGAGGAACAACCCGATCGCCAGGAAGAGGTGAAAGGACCTCCGGCCCAGGCCGCCTTTAAAGACGGCAAACCGACCAAAGCCGCCGAGGGGTTCGCCCGTTCTCGGGGTATTGACGTCAATGCTTTGGAGATCCGGGAAACGGACAAAGGTCCCTTCGTCTTCGTCAATTTATCCATCCCAGGTCGCCCCGCCGCCGAAATTTTGACAGAACTGATTCCCCAGTGGATTCTAGGGCTCCAGGGGAAGCGGTTTATGCGCTGGGGAGACGGCGAATTGCGCTTTCCCCGCCCGATTCGCTGGCTCGTCACCCTGATGGACCAACAGGTACTCCCCATCACCCTGGAGAATGGAACGATTACCTGCAATAGTGATCGCCTCTCCCAGGGCCATCGGGTGCTGCACCCTAGCCCCGTTTCCCTTAGCCATGCCCGAGACTACGGCGAGGCCCTGCGGGAGGCCTATGTGGAAGTAGACCCTGCCGCCCGTCGGTTGCTGATCCAGAAGCAGGTGGCGGATGCCGCCAAGGGCCTGGGGGGCTTGCCCCTGGTATCTGAGGATTTACTGGATGAGGTGACACATCTGGTGGAATGGCCCAACCCTGTGGTGGGTCAATTTGACCCCGAGTTTTTAGCCCTGCCCCCGGAAGTGGCCATCATCGAAATGGAAAGCCACCAGCGCTACTTCCCGGTGCAGGAACCGGGCAATGCTGGGAAGTTGATGCCTTACTTCATCACCATTTCCAATGGCGACCCGGATAAAGAACCAATCATCGCCGAGGGCAATGCCAGGGTCATTCGGGCCCGTTTGTCAGACGGCAAATTTTTCTTTGACGCCGACCGGGGTCATCCCCTCGATAGCTTCGTCACCAAGCTGGAAACCGTGACCTTTGAAGAACGACTGGGTTCTATGCTGGCCAAGGTTTCCCGCATTGAGGCCACGGCTCACTACATGGCCGAGCAGCTCAACCTCGATACTCAGTCCCGCCAGCATATTCAGCGCACGGCTTACCTGTGTAAGGCAGATTTGGTTTCCCAAATGGTGGGCGAGTTTCCAGAACTGCAGGGGGTGATGGGCCAGAAATATGCCCTGCATCAGGGAGAACCGGAGGCAGTGGCCAACGGCATTGTTGAGCATTATTTACCCCGGGGGGCCCATGGCACCCTACCCCCATCCCTGACCGGCCAGGTTGTCGGCATTGCCGACCGGATTGACACCCTGGTAGGAATCTTCAGCATTGGGATGCTGCCCAGTGGGTCGTCGGACCCCTTTGCCCTGCGCCGGGCGGCCAACGCCATTATCAACATCACTTGGGCAGCCAACCTACCGCTGAATCTGCTCAGTCTCCTGGAAACCGTTGTGCAGGATTTTGGTGCCGACCCAAACCTCACGGTGGCAGACCCGGCACAGCTACAAACCCAGCTACAGGACTTTTTCCTACAGCGGGTACACACTCTGCTGCAGGAGGAACAATCCATCGACTACGACCTGGTCAATGCGGTGTTGTCCGAAGGGGATGCTGACTTTGCCGAACGGGCTTTAGTTGATTTGCTGGACGTGCGAGAACGGGCGACTTTTTTACAGGAAATTCGCCACAACGGTCGCCTGGAAAAAGTTTATGAAACCGTAAACCGGGCGGCCCGTCTGGCGACCCAGGGGGATCTCGAAACTGGGACTTTAGATCCGACCACCGCGATCGCAGCTGAACTCCTTCAGGCGGATTCTGAAAAAGCCTTCTTCGAGATTTTGCAAACCCTGTTGCCCCAAACCCAGGAGGCCAAGGCCAATCGTGACTACGACAAACTGCTGTCGGGGCTGGAGCAGGCGGCTCCCATTGTCGGTCGCTTCTTTGATGGCCCCGACAGTGTTTTGGTGATGGATGAAGACCCAGCCATTCGCACTAACCGCCTCAACCTTTTAGGGCTGTTGCGTAATCACGCTCGGGTTTTGGCCGACTTTGGAGCCATCGTCAAGGAATAGCCCCATGAAAAATGCCCATGTCATTGGCTTAGGCCGATCTGGCATTGCCGCTGCCCGGCTCCTGGCGCGTAACGGCTGGCAGGTGGTCCTGAGCGATCGCCACCCAACCCCTCCCCTGGCAGACCGCCAAAGCCAGCTACAGCAGGAAGGGATTTCGGTTCTCCTGAACTACAGTTTTGTGCCTGATAGCCGGATCAATTTGGTGGTGGTAAGTCCCGGCGTTCCATGGGATATCCCGGCGCTGGTTAGCGCCCGAGCCATGGGCCTGGAGGTGATTGGAGAAATGGAGCTGGCCTGGCGTTTTCTGGAAGATCGTCCCTGGGTCGGCATCACCGGCACCAATGGCAAAACCACCACCACCGCCCTGACCGCCGCCATTTTTCAAGCCGCTGGGTTCAATGCTCCTGCCTGTGGCAACATCGGCTATGCCGCCTGCGAACTGGCCCTCAAAGCTGAAGTGCCTGACTGGGTGATCGCTGAACTCAGCAGCTACCAGATTGAAGCCGCCACCACCCTGGCCCCCCGCATCGGCGTCTGGACGACCCTTACCCCGGATCATCTACAACGCCATAAAACCCTGGAAAACTACTGGCAAATTAAAGCCTCCCTGATGCATCGGTCCAACGCAGCGGTATTAAACGGAGATGACGCCTTTTTACGGCAGCAGATGCCTGACCAGTTTAAGGAACTGCACTGGACCAGCATTCACGGTAAACGGGCCATCGATCCAATTAAGCCAGCGACCTATATCGAAGCGGGTTGGGTCAAATTCAATGCCTTACCCATTGTCCCCACTGACGCTCTCAAGATGGGCGGCGACCACAATCTCCAGAATTTGTTGCTGGCCACCACGGTTGCTTGCCTGGCCGAGCTTGACCCTGAAGCCATTGCGACTGGGGTAGCAGAGTTTCCAGGGGTACCCCACCGATTGGAACAGGTCTGCCACTGGCAAGGGGTGACCTTCATTAATGATTCAAAAGCTACCAACTACGATGCCGCGGAAGTCGGTTTGCGATCCGTAGAAGCACCCGTCGTGTTGATTGCCGGAGGTGAAGCTAAAGCAGGAGACGATACCGCCTGGCTGCAGCAGATTCAGGCTAAAGCCTCTACGGTTCTGCTGATTGGAGCCGCCGCTCCCCAATTTGCCCAAGGCCTACAACGGGTCGGATATGACCACTACGAGATGGTTGAAACCATGGATCGAGCGGTGGAGCGTGGTGCCGAACTGGCCCTACAGCAGGGAGCAAAAACAGTACTTCTATCCCCCGCCTGCGCCAGCTTTGACCAATACCTGAACTTCGAAATCCGAGGGGATCACTTTCGCCAGCTTTGCCAGGAAAGGTTTGGTTAGCTCCCCCTGCAGATGCCGTTAAGCCTAACTGCGCTGGCGCTTTGCAATGAAGTTATAAGAGACAAAGGCGATCGCAATCATCGAAAAAGAAAACAGGGTGGTCAGCGTTCCCAGAGCATAGAGGGCCGGAGAGGTGACGTTGGTAGTCATGCCAAATATTCCAGGGGCAGCGTATTGTATTGACCAGAGACTAGCGATGTACGAGTGAATTCGTCATAGGAAAGGGTGAAGGTTAACAGCCCTACCCCAATTAAGCTAGGGGCAATCAGCGGCAGCACGATGCCCCAGAATGTCTTCGGGTCGTTAGCCCCCAGATCCTTGGCCGCTTCTTCGTAGGAGGGGTCAAACCGATTAAAGATACCAATCATGATGAGGAAGTTTATAGCTCTTTGCGAATGTCGAAAATCCGAAGAATCGACACCACCAGCAGCATCGTCACCGTCAGCAGGAGAATGGCGTTTGCCGCCGCCAGAGGGTACTGCAAACTGCCAACTTGAGTCTGAATCAGCTTCCCAACCGATGCCGCCTGACCGCCCCCCATCAGCCGCACGGTGACGAACTCGCCCATCACCAGGGTGACAATAAAGATAGACCCAATCGCAATGCCCGGCGCAGACAGGGGGAGAATCACTTCTTTGAAGGTTTGAAAGCCTGAAGCGCCCAAATCTTCCGAAGCGGTAATCAGGGTTCTATCAATGTGCATCAGGCTATTGAATATGGGCGCAATCAAAAAAATGATGTAGAGATGCACCATCCCCAGCACCACGGCAAAATCGGAGTACAGTAGAAACTCCAGGGGCTGATTCACTAGACCAAGACCCATGAGTATTTGATTTACCGTAGGTGTTTTCTTCCATGGTGGAATTCCAGCAAACGATGTTGCCAAATCGTTCTTTGAAGGCCCCCCGTCCCGCACTGAACCTTCCTTCGCCAGGGTTTTACCGAAGGGATCAACAATGTCTTCAGCGGCGGGCTTGCCTTCGTACCAGAAGTCCCACTCGGCGGTAGACATGAAGGACTTAGCGGTCTCGGGAGCAGCACTGTAGTATCCCTGTCTACCCAGGAAGGCACCAACCCAGCCGTTTAACATCCAATTGATGTACTCATAGGCCGCGTCTAGCTGCATACCCTCCAGGTTTTTAGACAGGCCAATGCCCCCGCCCCCGCCGCAGTAGCCTTCCTTTAGAGGAGCATCAATGCATTCGATTCCCTTAGACTGTACGGCGGTCACAGCCGGAGACCACATCGACTGCAGGACCACTTCCCCCGAGGTCATCAGGTTGACGGACTCATCGAAGGTTTTCCAAAAAGCCCGGAACTGACCGTTGGCTTTCTGTTCCTTCAGGATTTCAGTGATCTGGTCGATTTCGGCCCTAGTCATATTGCCTTTGTCGCCAAAGGTCATCAAGCCCAGGGACTCAGCGACCATAGCCGCATCCATGATACCGATTTGGGGAATGTCGAGGATAGAGGTTTTGCCCTTGAATTCTTCATTGAATAGCTCGCCCCAACTCTCGATGGTACGGCCCACCAGATCAGGCCGATAACCGAGGGTATCGGCGTTGTACTGAAAAGGGATCATGGTGGCGTAGTCAGTTGGCGTGGGAGAAAACTCCGTAGAATCAGGGCTGGTCAGGTATTGAACCTTGAAGGGAGCCGTAACCCTGGGAAGTTTCCACCGGCATACCATCGAATTTACCGGTTCTGAAGAACGACACAATTTTGTCGTTCTTCGTAATCCGGCTCACATCAATAGCCCGTAAATTTCCAGAGGGAACGACCAGGGGCAGGCTAAAGTATTCCTCATCAAAAATGTCGTACTGCCAGGCTGGGGAATGGCAATTTGGTTGTTTTCCTCGGTGCTGAGGGCCCGCATTTCAATATTAAAATCCAGGTCTTCCATGGCTTTGTCGCGAATCTCATTAATCTGAAAAACGCCAGTACCAATCAACCGCAGAGTAACATCCTTAGTTTGGTTAGTATTCACTTCGGGCCCCGTTGCGGGATTATTTGGGGTCCCTTCTGGTGCGGAGGAAGCACAGGCTTTTGCCGTGAGTAAAGCCCCTGCAGCTAACCGGTACGAATAACATGACGACGTGAAATGTTTCCCATGACGTGCTTTAAAGTAAACGAAAGTTGACAAGCTTACAGTTAAAAAATCCCTCAGATGAATGGAATTTAATGCCACTCATGAGCTGCATTTTAAATGACTTATCACAGATTTTATGACGAGGCACAAACAGGGCAAAAATCTTACACCAAAATCCCCAAAAAACCTAATGGGGCAAGAAAATAGAGTGTTCCGCACTCCAAGCCAGGGCCACCACCTGACCCTCTTGAAAGGAATTTTGCATCCAATCAGTCGTCCGGGCTTTGTACAGCACTTCTGCTCCCGTTTTTTCTAGGTTCAGGGAAACCCGAGTGATATAGCCGGTAAATTCCACTGCGGTAATTCGCCCGGTTAGCCGGTTTGTCGCCGTAGCCATAGCCCCTTCAGCAGAGTCATTCAGGGCTGCCAATTGCAGATGATCCGCCCGGACGCAGCTAGATAGCCGTTAGTATCTTCAACGGCACTGGTGACTTCCCCATGAAAAATATTATTGTCGCCGGTGAAACTGGCGACAAAGCGGGACATCGGCTTGGAAAAAATTTCCTGAGGGGTACCCACCTGATCAATGCGGCCATGATCCATTACCACAATCTGGTCTGAGAGGGAGTAGGCTTCATCCTGGTTATGGGTAACTTGAATGAAGGTCATGCCGAACTGCCGCTGCAGTTTGCGCAGTTCTCCCCGGGTCTTGACCCGCAGGGTTTCATCCAGGGCACTTAAGGGTTCGTCTAACAACAGCACCTGGGGACGGGCAACCAGGGCTCGAGCCAAGGCAACCCGCTGCTGCTGACCGCCGCTGAGCATTTGGGGTTTGCGATCGGCAAACTGCTGCAAACCAACAGTTTCGAGCATTTCTTAGACGCTAAGAAAATCGAAGTTTTCTGTAAACGCCCATTCCATTCAACGTCCAATATTCCCTGGCCTCTGTATTAGTAGATACACTCCGTTTTTTTTGTATACAGTGCACTGTCATCTCCATAATCCCTTACTATGATTTTTCGAGAGTACGGGATAACCCTTTTAGGAATCAACACTGCCATGACGGATACAACAGGGGCCATTACAGTCTTTATCTGCGGATCTGCCCTACGTGGTCAGCCGGATCACCAGAACCTGCAGGAGGCAAAATTCATGGGAGAAGCCCAGACTGAACCCATTTATCGTCTGCATGCGGTAGGAGATGGTTGGCACCCCGGTATTTATCGAGTGGGAGAAGGGGGTATTTCGATTCCTGGGGAACTTTATGGCATGACCCCCGAACAATATGCCTACCTCAAAGACAACGAACCTCCCCATATGTACCCCGAAGAAGTGCCTCTGGTGGGGGGTGGTACCGCGATCGCATTTCTTTACCCCAAAGAAAAAATTGACGAGCATAGCTGGCCTGATATCTCAAACTGCGGCGGTTGGGCTGCATATAAAGCGGCTACATCCTCTTGATGCTAGAGCCTGGGAGATTTGTACCCAGCGGTGTGAATGCTCCCTTTGAGGAATCATCGGGTATTCGAACCCATGCTTGCTTAACAATTCCTTAGCAACCCATGTCAAACCCTGGCCTTACATCAGGCTGAAGGGTGAAGTTGCCCTTAAAAATCCCCAGGAACCCGCGTGGAAGCACGGTTCTCTGGGGATTTTTGTTGTGCTGGTTCAGTGGCATTAGCGATTTTGCCTATGGCCAAAATTGCCACACTGAGCTGAACAGGGTTTATTTGCCGAAGCCAACGATGGCATTTCTCAAATCCCCATTATTAACCCCAATTTGCAAGGAGCACTCACTATGAGTTTGACGCGTCAACTAGCTCTGACCGCTACAGGCATTGTCATGACGACTATTGGCTTCGCGACTGCCGCCTCGGCTCAAGATCGAAGCCTCTGGTTATACAGCGGTGAAACCACCGTATTAGATGGATATTTCTTCACAGGTGAAGGGATTTATGGCGAATGTGATGAAGACTGCTTTGATATGGATCTGTTCTTGTACGACGCGGTAACCGGAGAGTTAGTGTCCCAAGATGTTGAGCCAGATGCCGTGCCCTACGTTATCGCCCCCTGGGAAGGTGACTTCGTCGTTGAAATCACCATGCCCAACTGCTCTCACCCAGACGGATGTGCAGTTTGGGTCAGTTCTGAGCACGGTTTTTAATAGGCTCATGAAGCCTGCAGCCAATACCGCTGCAACCCCTGGGCTGCAGCGGCCAGGGTTGGGCCAAAGGCTAAAATGCCCTCCCGATGCCCTGCCATGATCAAAATGCGCTGGCGGGGCAAATTAGACGCTTCCATGAGCCTCCACATTTCGTAGGCCATGGCCGGGGTACCATAGGGCACCTCGACCGCCGTGGTCGGCAGGTGGTTCTGGTAATGCTGCCACATGGCTAAATTATGGACATGAATAATGGCCTGAATCCCCCCATCCCACTCATACAGAGCGGCATGGGTGAGAGATTCTGAAGAGGCCTGCACCGGCCCCACACAATGCAGAGTGTTGTGATCAATATCCCAGCTATCCACCAGGGTGTAGTGATCGGGTTGGGTGCGGGACAGGTGCCCGGTTTGGGTACCGGAAACGGCAAAGGAGTGGGGCGATAGCCGCACGCTGATATTGCCATAGCCAGTACCGTCAGGGTAGGTGCCAATGTGTCCAGCCTGCCAGAGCCTGTCACGCCAGTGAATTAAATCCCGAATCTGCAAGGCATCTGGGGCTGGCCCCAGACGCCATTGGCAGTCGTACTTAATGACCCCTTCATCCAGCATGACGATACTCCGGGAACAGGCCTAGTAGCCCGGTTTCAGAGGCTGGACAAATCCCCCGTTCGGTAATTAACCCGGTCACTAGCCGAGCAGGGGTGACATCGAATCCGTAGTTGGCGGCCGGGGAAGACGCAGGGCAAATCAATACCGAGGTTATACCTTCTGGAGCCAGACCATCGATATATTTCACCTCCCGATCACTGCGCTGTTCAATGGGAATTTCCTGGATTCCGTCGTTGAGGGTCCAGTCGAGGGTAGACGAGGGTAAGGCGACATAAAAGGGCACTCCATTATCGTGGGCTGCCAGGGCCTTTAGATAAGTACCGATTTTGTTCGCCACATCTCCCTGGCGAGTGGTGCGATCGCTGCCCACAATCACCAGGTCGACCTGACCATGCTGCATCAGGTGACCACCCGCGTTATCTGGAATTACCGTGTGGGGAACGCCGTGATTCCCCAGTTCCCAGGCGGTGAGTTTTGCCCCCTGATTTCGGGGCCGGGTTTCATCGACCCAAACATGAATTGGAATGTTGCGGTCAAACGCTTGATAGATAGGCGACGTGGCCGTACCCCAATCAACGCAGGCCAGCCAACCAGCGTTGCAGTGGGTTAACACATTGACGGTACTCCCGGTACGCTGGTGAATCTGTTCGATCAGCTTCACGCCGTGGAGCCCAATTTGACGACACTGCTCTACGTCAGCCTCCAAAATGGCTTCGGCGTTCTGGCGCAGGGCCGTCAGGGCAGCGGTAGGGGTGTCTATCCCATCTAAAAGCTTTAGTTGGGAAGCCAGAGCCCAGTGTAGATTGATAGCCGTCGGTCGAGTCTGGCCTAATTTTTCAGCGGCTGCCCGTAAATGGGATTGAAAGTTTGATAGTGAGACGGTTTCCAAAGCGGCCAGGTACATCCCCAGGGCGGCAGTGGCGCCAATTAGCGGAGCCCCCCGCACCACCATGTCTTTGATGGCGTGGGCGGCATCATCGGCAGTGGCCAGATCAACCCATTCAAACCGATGGGGCAACTGCCGCTGGTCAAGAACCTGCACCAGGCGATTATTTGTCGGATGTAGGCGAATGGTGCGCGTCGGCTCGCCGTTAATCTTCATACCGTTGAATTTAGATAATCCACCTAAAAGGGTATCGCAGTTTTCCGGTATATCACGATGCAGTGATAAAAGGTGTATTCTGTGTCAGTGCCGAAAAACTGCGGTGCGCTTCCTAAATTCTGCGGTATTCTTTGGGCGTTGGCTGAATATGGCGGGTAGCATGAAACGGCGTGGCTTGTTTTTCGGATGCTTGGTTGCTCTGTTCGCAATTGCCCTGTTTTTCGGGCCGTTAGGTCAAACCGTTCCGGCGCAGCAAAGCTCTACCACTTCCCCTCCCCTGCGGAATTTGGTCAGGGAGTATGCTCCCGTCACCATGCCGGATGCCACGGCCTATGTGGTATACACGACTTCCGCCCTGGAGCCCCATCAGGTCTGGTATCGGATTTCTGGGGGAGATGCCCTCTTCTGGCAGCGGCTGCAGGTATATCAAGAGAACGCTGGCCCTCGCCCCATTAACCAACTGCCTCCAGAAACCGAGCTGCGACAAACGATTCAAACCAATAACCCGACCGAGTGGTTCGTTTTCCCCCCTGAGCAAGACATATTCAGCTATTACTTCGATGGTGACAACCGTCCTACCCCCGGCAGCGACTGGCAAAATGGACGCGGACTGGTGGTAAAACGCACCCGCTACGAAAACGGTAATTTGTTTGAGTTAGGTTTCGAAGATAAGGTCATTCTGGATGACTTCAACGACCTGATTGTTGAAGTGGCCATTATCCAACCGGCTTAGTCTTCCTTCCATATTGACTAACCTGGCTTGACACGTAGCGTTCTCAACCGATTAATCGCCGCCGCCAGTTCCATGGCACGAAAGCTCACCAGATCTCCCATGGGCCATTCTGAGAGACAGTCCAGCCCATCTTTTTCGATATCCGCCATGACCCCCTGAATCACCTCTGTCAGGGGTGTTTTCATAGACATATGGCAGTCCTGGGCATAAACAATCGCCTCTGCGATGGCTCTGACCTGGCCCGATTCCACCAACTGTTCCACCGCTGACAGATCGATATCCTCAGTACCAATTTGTAGCTGGCTGACATCCCTGGCCCTAAGTTTGACACTCTTTCTGCCCTTGCTGGGGTCAATACTGCGGGGATCAACAATGCGTTGCTTCAGGCTACCGAACCTT
The DNA here is from genome assembly GCA_964590465.1 of uncultured bacterium. GTDB lineage: Bacteria > Cyanobacteriota > Cyanobacteriia > Phormidesmidales > Phormidesmidaceae > CAZPYG01. Next base: position 57,150 of record CAZPYG010000003.1, read on the forward strand.
TCTCCCCCTTCCCGATCCCGCTGAGTTTTGAATTGTTTAGCAATAGCTTTAGCCGGTTCAGTGACATCCTGGGGGTGAAATTCATCCATGGCAATTACCGTATCGGCCACATCAAAATAATCGCCGCTGCCTCCCATCACCAGAATGGTAGAAATGCCGTAGTCGGTGTAAAGCTGACGGACTTTATCAATGAAAGGCGTGATTGGTTCTCGGTCTTTAGAAATCAGGGCCTGCATCCGATGGTCGCGAATCATAAAGTTGGTAGCCGAGGTATCTTCATCCACCAGCAGCACCTGAGCCCCTGCCTCAATGGCTTCAATGATGTTAGCCGCCTGGGATGTGCTGCCACTGGCGTTAGGGGTGGAAAACTCTGTGGTTGATTTTCCCTGGGGAAGACTGCCAATGAATGGCGAAATATCTACCCCCTCAATGCTGCGACCATCCTCAGCCCGCACTTTCACCGCCGCTCCATGGGTGACCACCTGCTCTCGACCATCCCCCGGAACATGGTTATAAACCCCCGCTTCAACAGCCCGCAGCAGGGTAGATTTGCCATGGTAGCCACCGCCAACAATCAGGGTAATACCGGCAGGAATGCCCAACCCGGTAATCTCTCCGCCATGGGGACAGGTCAGGGTAACCCGAAGCGAGTCGGGCCCCTGAAAGGGGACGGGTTGGTCGGCGAGGGGACGGTCGTCTACCCCACTGCGGCGGGGCAAAATGGCCCCGTCAGCGATAAATGCCACCAAGCCCTGTGGGACCAACTGGTCCCGCAGGGCCTCCGCATCTTCGCAGGTATCGACATGGCGCTGGATGCTGTCTCCATCAAGGGCATCGTAGAGCAAAGTTTTTTCCACCAGTTCGGGCACCGATTCGCACAGTAGCGAGGCGGCCTGACGACCGGCAATGCGGCGACCAAAAGCCGGTAACCCCACGGTGAAACGAAGTTCTACTTCATCTTCAGTAACCGTCGTGGCGGTTCGTTGGAGAATAGCTTGACTGGGACGAAGGATAGATACTATGCCGCTTTTGCCCGAGCCAGACTGCCGTTCCCGGTGGCGGGTTGCCTGATAAAACTCGCGGGTTAAATAATCGGCCAGAGCCATGGCTCGGCAGGAACTATGCCATAAATCTCGGGGAAATTGAGCCACCTCCTGGGGCACCACGACTCGCACCCGACTGGGAGCAGCGAAGGGATCTCCCTGCACATGCTCAATCATCAAAGTAAAGTCGGCGAAGTCGTATTCCCCTTTAAGAGCCTTGTAGGCTTTATAACTCTGGCCGTCAAGTCTCTGGAGTTGGTCAAAGAGCACTCGGTCGGTGGGCATGAGAAGGCTTTACTAGGCTACGAAAACACTTTACCTGAGATACCCTGAGTCTTTCTCGATCAATGTTCAATATCCCCGGGGAGACTGAGGTAAATGTTTTATCTGCGGACAGTTCTATCTGCGGGCATATCCTGCCAGAGAAAACCCTGGCCCAGAAGATTCAAGATACCCATTTATCAGGGGTTGTCATTCGGGTGCATCCCACTTTTGTCATCCTGTAGCTTGCTTCCTGCAGGGTACGAAACGGAGTGCAGTAAAGGATCTCTGGCAGAGGCCCTGGACTAAGATTCTTCGCTTCGTTGCTCTTTCAGAGCCGCTTACGCGAACAGAATGACATTCCCTTTAGAGGGGTATTTACAAAAGTGGGATGCACTCTGTCATTCCGGCGAATAGGGGAAACTCAGGGGAGAGCACTGATTCTAGAATAAACTCCCGCAGCCGCCGAAATGACCGGCCGTTGAGTACCTTAATGAATCCTGCAGCTGACCTAACCAGCTTTATAGAAGCTAAAGCACTCATGGCAATATGGCGGCTCCCAAGCTGTTTTGTTTTCAAAACAGGAATTTAATGTCCCTAAAAATCGTACTTCAGAAGTTCAAGGTCGGCCTGGTAACGCCTGGCGACTACATCAACCAACTCAGGGGTATAATACTCCCTGTAGCTGGTTTGGCGACTACTTTTGTTCCTATGGGGTAGATTGGGTTGCCTACAGCCAATTTTTCCACAGACCCAATAGAAATCTTCCTCTAAATTTTCGAATTTACCAATGAAGTCCACCAGGACTTCGCCTGTATATTCATCAGTCAAGTATACATGTTGTGACATATAGTGCCTGTCAGCCTGATCATCTGGAATTTGTTCAATGAGATGAACTAATTCTGCAAATGACATATCCGAACTAACTAAACCTTTACTCACTACTTCTTCTGGGAAAAAGATGTTTACCTTTTGGTTCTGATAAACCTTATCAAAATAGAAAGAAACGAGTCTATCCCAGGGGTTTCTAACAAATGAAAACTTTAAATAAGGCTTAAATTGATATCTAACCTGGCTTTTCCGAACAGCTAGGGGGGTGGCAAACTTCCCGGTAATTGAGGATCGCAGATCTTCACCAGTCAACTCAGAGAGGAAGCCACGAATACTGGAGTTAGCCACTTTTGGAATAGCAAAATATAACGCCGAGTCATTATGCAGGGCAATCACATGGCATTGATAATCTTGCTTGGTAGTGTAAAAACCAAATTTCCCTAAAAACTGTTTAATAGGCTGAGCAATTGAGGTATTGTTTAAGCTATTTTTTATAGATTTCATGGTCGTGTTTGAGTAAAGATTGGATCAGCTTTACTTCGTTAGAGCTGATCTGTCGACTCTGGATGTCCCTCCAATGGGTGGTTGCAACTGAAACCTGCGCAGCTAATCAAAGATCATTGTACCTGAAACTGTCAAGTGTTACTACTGAAGCCGTAAACAAGCACTCCGGCTCTGATCAATTAGGTAAACGTTGACCATACCATCGGGGCATCAACGAAATATCTCCGATATTTTAAAGTTTTATAACCGTTGCAGCTATCTGCCCTAGGGTAGATTTCACTCAACCCCAGACAACCAGAAATCAAATCAATCACACGTCAACTCCTTAGGAACGAGAATCGAATGACATCCAATTCTTGTAGGGCAGGCACCTTGCCTGCCGCGGAAAGCCGAGACGGCCATCCAACATTATTGAATTTCCATTCCTTAGTTAGGAGAATTCTGGGAAAGAAAATAACCCCGAGTAGGGGCGCAGGACCTGCGCCCTTGGTCAGTACCTCACCAAAGGGTAATTTTGTTTCAAGGAATCTTCTTAGCCTTTCACGGCTATGCATCAAGTTCCAGAACTGGCCATCTAGAAGTAAGTCAGACATGGAAGGGCTGTATAGAAACCCATGGGAGGAAAAATTCCCGTTAGTCTACGACTGAAAGGCTTACCCCTCGATAGCAGATCGGCATACAATGGCTGCATCCTGTTAAGACCCACCCGAATGGCGATGGAACCGGGTTTTCACACCCTAATTTTGTAGTCCGTAAGGTGTTCAGCACTGGGGAAACATAGGCAGTGCTATGGCACCTTACAGCGTCATAAGATCTATCTTTTCGTTTAACTGTCAAACCCGTTAACTGTCAAACCCGTCGATAGCCAAATCTACTGCATCGATTGCAGTGGTAAGTTGGGTGGCATGGTCGGTGAGGGTGGTTGCGGCTTCTGGATCACTGCCATCTAAACCTTCGGCATCTGCAGCCAGTAGATTAACCGCCTCTTTCAGACTGGCAACAGCTGTATCCAGTTGGTCAAACTTTGTCCCTAGCTGAGTCTCCAGAGCTGCTTTAATCAGGTCAGGAGCCGTGCTCAGGGTGTCTTTAAAGCTTTGGGTCTGGGTGGCCAGGGTATCAAAAGAAGCCATGGCAGTACCTAGAGCTTCTTGGGAGGCGGCCACCTGGGTAGTGAGGGCAGTTTCACTACCAGGTTTCGTCGCCTTACTCGCCTTACTCGCCTTACTCGCCTTACTCGCCTTACTCATTTGTTTCGAAAGATCTTTCACCGCGGATTTCATCGGATCAATCACGGCGTCAAATGAGTCCTCCAGAACGTCGGAGTAATCATCTAAAATCGACTCTACAAATTCCTGGGCAGCTTCTCCCATCAGGAGTTCCAGGTCTTCAGTGGTGACGATTTTGCTGCCAGCTAGCGCTGGAGATGCACTGCCTAGAACCCCCAACCCCACAAACAACAAAGCCAGCAATAGCGTAAAAGCACCCTTAAGTTTACGCCCTAAACACAGGTGGCAATTGGTTAACATGCAGAATCATCCTATAAAACGAACAGTAGCCCAGCCTTTGATAAAACTCAAAATTTTCCCCAAAGGCACTCCTAAGAATATTCCATCAAATGAGTCCCCAATAAAATTTTGAAAACGGAAAATAAGGTTAAGTCGGCAGCGGTACTAAGGTATCAATACCAAGTCCAGCTCGAAAGCTGTAGCTTTCCCCAGGGCAAACCTCCACTTCTAGACTTAGACAGGGTTTATTACAAGAAAATCCCCTAATTAAATCAAGAAACCCTGACTTATCGGTTTCAATATTTGGGGTTTCAGCCATAGTTTCGGGAATTTAGGATGCTGCTCAATGCTCAGGGTTCCAGAGACAATGCAGATAATCCAGGGTTGCCCAAGCAGGTCGGCAGCATCTCTTGGAGGATATGTTACGGTGATAACTAACGCATTAAAGCCTTATCCCCCATGGGTTACGCTTCGTCAATCCAGCCTACATTAGTTTTATATTTAATTCATTTCACCTCCTAAGCAGCCTAAGACTATTCAAAAATCAGGAAACTTTATCGTTTTTCAGGTTCTCCGTCCTTTCCCCTGACGGCTTGAGGTAATTAGACCCATCTGCAAGGATAGGAGGGCAATGACCTCTGTTAGCAACCATCACCATGACTTCTTCCGAGCCAGCCAATTCTCTACCCACGGTTGGGGAAACCACGCCCCAACCCACCTCTGACGCAGCGGTTCCCCCTAGCCAGCCGGATGCCGCTGCCTTCGATGGGGTTACCCGGGAGCAGGCGGATCAAATTCTTCAGGAATTGAAAAGCATCAAACAAAATATTTTTTGGCTGTTACTGGTAGCTGGCTTTTTTGCCGCCCGGTCTTTTTTCTTCCACTATTAAGCGTTTATGGAAACCACCTACGACGGGCCTGACAACCGGCATTTTTACTCCAGCTTTGTCGTCGAGTACATTGTCCCTGTCGGTCAAGAACGCAGCTTTAACCAGTGGTATGGTCGGCTGGTAGATGCCGCCCGTCAGTTTGAGGGCTACACCCGTACCGATTTGTGTCCCCCCCTCGACTGCGGCGATGGAGTGGTCAAGTGGTATTACATTGTCCACTTTGCTACCCCTGAAACCCTCAACCAGTGGCTCAAGTCTGATATGCGCGAGCGGCTGCTTCAGGAGGGGCAAGACACCTTTTTGGCCTATCGCTATAAGTCTTTTTCGACGGGATTGGAGGGATGGTTTTCCAATCAGTCTGGGGGAGATGAAGAGCAGACGAATCTGGGACCACCGGCCTGGAAGCAGGTGCTTTCAGTGGTCTTAGGGTTATATCCCACCCTGATGATTCAGGGCATCATTTTTAGCGCCCTGGGCTTTATGCAGACCTGGCCCCTGCCCACGTCCATGGTTATCAACAATCTGATTACGTCCTCGGCTCTGACCTGGCTGGTGATGCCTTTGGTGACTCGCTTTTTGGGGTTTTGGCTGTATCCCGCCTACCGCATTTCTAATGGCCGCAAAGATGCCGTAGGAGCCGGAATTATAGGGGTGTCCCTGTTTTTTATGGTAAGTATTTTCAATATTATTCAGGCCCGGTGGCAGTTGCCCTGAGTCCAGACCCTGAATCTATTCCCTGGAGTAATCCACCAGCCTGGGAATCAACTGTATACTGAATACAGCTTTCCGGGGAGAGTTTGTCGCTACCCCAGGCAGGGCTCAGCAATCTTCAGGCATTCCTGGGGGCAGCTTGACTGATGGGTAAGGTAGAGGATGGGCCATCATGGCTCCTCCAGATAGGGATTGTTGACGTTCTTGGCGGGGCGGAGATCGATGCTCAGGCACTTCATCGGAGCTTCGGGGGAGCTGAAAGACCTCAGAAAGTTTTTGCCCAACGGCGACAATGCTGGTTACTCCAGCGTGGTGATTGAGTATTTGGTGCCCCCTGATCAAAAATGGGCCTTTCGGCGCTGGCATAGCCGCCTGGTACACACGGCGGAACAGACCGAGGGATTTATTCGGGCAGATCGTCACCGTCCGCTGCCCTGCAAAAGTGGGGTACTCAAGTGGTACTCTGTGATTCATTTTGATCAGCCCAATCATCTTAATGGTTGGCTGTCATCTAAGGCCCGGGAGCAGGTGCTGGAAGATGGGCGGAATATTTTTAAGTCTTACAAATTTAAATCCTTCGCAACCGGGTTAGAAGGATGGTTTTCCCATCAGTCAGGCACCGAGCTAGATAGTCTGGGACCGCCTGCCTGGAAGCAAATTTTATCGGTGGTGTTAGGGCTTTACCCGATCATCATGGTGCAGGATTTTGTGGTACAGCAGCTTGACCTGTTTGACGACTGGCCTCCGGCCCGGGCCATGTTAGTCAACAATATGATTACCACCTGTATTTTGACGCTGGTCGTGATGCCCTTAATTGTGAGATCCCTAGACTTTTGGCTACAGCCTGCCCATCAGAGGGCTTCGATTCGCGCCGAAGTGGTTGGAGCGGTGTTCACCGTGTTAGCCATGGGCCTGATGGTCTTCGTATTCGACGGTATCGCTTAGCAAAAGATTTTTGACTTTATGAATCTGACCTCGGCCTTACAGTTGTCCAATCCCCAGGTGCTGGTGCAGGCGGTAGGTCGCCTATTTTACCAACTCAGCTTTGGCCTGATGAACTTTTACATCCCCCTTTTGTTTGTGAATCAGATGGGATTCTCCGCGACCTCCGTGGGATTGGCCCTGGGGCTGGTGTCCATCACCGAAGTGGGCGGACATTTCCTGGGGGGCTCCCTGGCCGATTCGGCCCAGTTTGGCCGCAAAACGGTACTCTCCCTGGCCGGGGCTAGCGGCATTGTGGTGTCCATTATGCTGATGTTGGCCCACAGCCTGGGGCTGTTAATGGCAGCCAACTTGGTCTTGGGTATCAGTTTGGGGTTTTACTGGACGGCTTCCGGCGCTGCCGTGATGGATGCCACAAATTCGGAAGATCGGCCTAAAGCTTTTGCGGTGGTGGGCGTGATGGAATACGTCGGCATTGGCATCGGCATTTTGGGAGGCAGCAGTCTGCTGGGCCTGGTGCAGGAAACGCCCCAGTTTTTGTTTGGCGGCTGTACGGTGGCCTTTTTTGCCTTCCTGGTGTTAGTGCAATGGGCCATGACCGACGAACACCAGGAAGGCCACAACCACAGCCGTGGATCTGGTGGCCTCTTACAAGCACTGCAGGACCGGGCCTTGCTTGTCTTTATGGTGGCCAATATCTTTTTCACCACCTATTTCGCCATGATGACCAGCACCGTCCCCCTATACTTCACTAATTTCGTGGCGGGGATGGATGCCATTCCCGGGGTTTCAGTGGGTAGCACAGCGAACCTGTTTACCTGGTTTTATATTGGCGTGGGCGCATTAGTACAGATCCCTATCGCTAACCTGCTCTCCCCTCTGCGGCGAGTGTTGGTCTTGACGGGGGCCATGCTGCTCTGGGGCATAGGCTTTACCCTGCTGTGGGTGACGGGGTCTTTCGCAGAAACTCAGTTCGTTTGGGGGATCACGGCTTTATGTCTGTTGGCGGCAGCGGCGGTGGCATATAAGCCGTTTTTCATGGCTATGGTATCCGATTTAGCTCCGCCAACCCTGCGGGGATCTTACATTGCCGTTAGCTCCCAATGCTGGACCGTGGGCTATTTCATCGGCCCCTTTTTAGGAGGATGGGCCATGGATCAAGTGCCCCTGATAGCTCACCGATTCTGGTTGGCCGTGGCGCTCAGTACTGTCGGGTGCATTGCTCTGCTATGGACCTTTGAAACGCTCCATAGCCGGGCCCCGGTACAAATCTCTGAGTCCTGAGGGTTAAACCATTATGACTGGCTGGGTCCCTAGGTTTCAAATCGTTCGTTACTTGGATAGCCATGGAGAACTTACTCAATTCCGTTGACTCTCAATGGGTACTGCTGGCAGCGGCCATTGCCGTGGTGCTGTTGGGCTTTAGCCTGATCGGAAAAGTGCTGCAGGTGGCCCTGGGCCAGATTGTAGCTCTGGGGGCCATTGTGCTGGCCCTGAACTATGGCTTGGGCATTAGCCCCCGTCAGCTCTGGTTTGAGGTCAGCCACCTCCCCACCATATTGATGCGTTTCGTGCAAAGTTTGGGGTAGGGGTAACCTGTTCCCGGATCAGCAGTCGAGTCTTGCCTGGGTAGACGGCACAGCGTGAAGGCGAACTGGGGCCATCCCAGGTCCAGTTGGAAAACTGGAGTCTGCCCTGAGGCAAAACCCCACATCTGCCTTGGACAGGGTTTAGAACCCGTTTCAAACCAATTTCAAACATACCTTTGCCGTGCTAGCAGCTGTCTTCGCCAGTGATTTTGTTTCAACCGGGGCCATGGTTATGAGCCTCTTAACAGATGCTACGGATCTGGCGATTGAGCGTAACCTGAAACAGTTTTTGCCCGTGCTGCTGGTGGCCCTCAGCGCCGCTAGCCTGCCCCGTATTTTTCCATTTTTGCGGCAGGTGCCCTACACCCTGCTCCTGGTAATTGTGGGGTTAGGGTTAGCCCTGGTGGAGGTGCGGCTGATTGATCTGTCGCCGGGAATGATTTTGCTGATTTTTTTGCCGCCGATTCTGTTTGAGGCGGCCTGGAAAATGAAATGGCCTGACCTGCAGCGGGAATTGTTGCCCAGCAGCTTTTTTGCCATTGGCAGCGTGCCGATCACCATTGTCGGGGTGGGAGGGGCCCTGCACCAATGGATGCAGGTACCCTGGACCACCGCCCTGCTGACCGGTGCCTGCCTGTCCGCCACCGACTCCGCCTCTGTGCTGGGGGTGTTTCGGGAGGTGGGGGCCGGGAAACGCATGACCACCCTGCTGGAGGGAGAAAGCCTGTTTAACGATGGGGCGGCCGTAGTGGCTTTTAGCGTTTTGCTGGAGCAGGCGGTGGATCCCCAACCCATTGATCTGGCCACCACCCTGCTGCAGTTTGTGGTGGTCAGTGCCATTGGCCTGGGGGTAGGTGGGGTGATCGGCACCATTGTGGCCCTGTTGACCCAGCGCTATGACCTGGCCTGGGTAGAGCAAACCCTCACCCTGGTAACGGCCTACGGCGGCTACATCTTGGCGGAAGACCTGGGCGGCTCTGGGGTGATTGGCGTCGTCACCGCCGGATTGGTGATTGGTAATTTGAGCCTGGTGCCGGGGGAACAGCCCCAAAAGCGCAGCACGATGATTGAGTTTTGGGAGTTCATCATTTTTTTGGTGAATTCCATCGTGTTTTTGCTGTTGGGAGATCAAATTTTATTTCCCTACTTTTTAGAGCACCTTGACACCAGCCTGGTAGCCATCGCAGCGGTACTCATGACCCGCGCTGTCGCTATCTTTGGCTTTAGCGCCATCAGTGGATTCATCACCCATGATCCGATTCCCTGGAAAGAACAAACCGTGCTGTGGTGGGTGGGGCTACGGGGTTCTGTAGCCATCGCCCTGGCCCTCAGTATTCCAGCGCTGATTACCGATCGGCAGCAAATTATTTCCAATTCCTTTGGGGTGGTCCTGTTTACCCTGCTGGTTCAGGGGCTAACCACTAAATTTCTGCTGGATAAGCTCAATCTGCTCAACGACGCCCACCTGTATCAGCGATATCTCAAACTAGTGGCCCAGCGGGATGCCCTGCAGCAAATTCTGCAGCATCTGCTGGATAGCGATCGCAAACCCGTCATTGCAGCGGAACAATTTCATCGGGAACTGGAATTCGTCAAAGGAAATCTAGAAAAGACCAAGCAAGACCTGGCGGATTTGCGGGAAGCCCACCCTAATCTGGAAGATCTGATCCTGCAGCAGCATCGGGAACAGCTGATGGCCATTGAGTCTTCCACCTTCGCTAATTTTGTGCAGGCTGGCCTGCTAAAGGAAATCCCGCCTTCTGTGATTGGACCGGTTTTTGAGGATAACAAGACCTAGGATTTCTCACCATCTCCAACCTGATCTACCCAACCCCATCGAAAGGCCACTTCCAGGGCGATGCCCGCGGCAGCAAAGATCGCCAGGCTCTCTAAGATACCGGCCAAAAACGGCCATCCCCGAAGACTTAGGGCGGCAGCGACATTGACCAGGGCCAACCCCCGCACCAGACTGAAAGCAAAAATCACCCCTAAATTGATCTGGAAATTGTTATCCCGACGCACGGCGTAGCGGTAGGTAATGCCGAACAGGCTACCGGCCAGGGCAGCAATGGCTACTCCAACCCAAAAAGTTCCGCCCCCGAGGCCAGTCAGGACGGAAGTGACCCCCTCCTGAACCCCCAGGGCAACTCCTCGCCGAACGCCCAGAATCGTTGCCGCCACCAAACCGGCAGTGCCTCCGGTGACCCCAGCCGCCTTCAGGGAGTCAATCCGATCCGGGTCTGGGTTAGGCAGCCAACCATTCACAGCAGGATTCCTCAGGAGCAAAGAGTACGACGGTTAAGCTTTACCGTATGATAAATAAGGCTGTGTTGTGTATCGATGTTGAATGGATCTATGGATATTTTGACCTTTGGTTGGGTTTCCCTCCTCGTAGTGTTTACCTTTTCCCTATCGATGGTGGTTTGGGGCCGTAACGGTTTCTAAGCCGCCTCTGGCTTAACACTGGTTGCGCCCAAACCCGAAGCTAACCGGGCATTTCCTATGGAAACTACATTTGAAACTCAAGCAATTAGTATTTTGGGCACCATCGCCCTGGCGCTGATGGTGGTCGTTACCGGCGGTGTCGCCTATCTCACCGCAATCGATTGGCGCGATCGCCGTCGGCGTAAGCGGGATCAGCAATCGACCAAGCGCGGCGGCAAAAGCGGCAAAAAAAAGTAACCCCGCTTACGGATGCTCGGCTCGGATGGCTATGGAACCATGGCCGCCGGGCTTTTGTTTTTGGGTTAATGGATGAATTCCCCCCTGGTTATGCCTGAATCTATCGCGGCCCGACAGGTTGCCCTCTCGGTTTTGCAGGCCGTACAGGGGGGAGCTTACACCGACGTTGCCCTCCATCGAGCCTTCGCTAAAACCGAATTATCAGACCAGGATCGAAGATTCGTCACTGAACTGGTATACGGCCCGGTAAGACAGCAGCGCACCCTGGACGCGTTGATTGACCAACTCGGCTCCCGTCCAGCGGAGAAGCAACCCCCAAAGCTGCGGCTGATTTTGCGCCTGGGCCTGTATCAACTGCGCTACCTCCAATCCATGCCCTCGTCCGCAGCGGTCAATACCAGTGTGGAGTTAGCTAAAGCTAATCAACTAGGACGTTTAGCGGCAGTGGTCAATGGTCTCCTCCGCCAGTACCTGCGTTTGACTGAAGCCGGAGAAGATCCCCTCCCTCTGCCTGAAGATCCCATCAAGGCCCTGGGAATTCGCTACAGCTATCCGGACTGGATCGTGGATTTGTGGGTACAGCAGGTGGGCCTGGCGGAAGCTGAGCAGCTTTGTCAGTGGTGCAATCAACCTCCTTTCCTGGACTTGCGGGTTAATCCACTACAAACGACGGGGGCTGCCCTACAGGAAGCGTTTGCCACGGCGGGCATCGAAACCCAGCCGATTTTGGGGGTGCCCAACGGTTTGCGGTTGACCCATCACAGCGGATCTGTGACTCAATTCCCCGGCTACAGAGAGGGCTGGTGGTCGGTGCAGGATGCCAGTGCTCAACTGGTTGGCCAGTTACTGGATCCCCAGCCTGGGGAACTGGTGCTGGATATCTGCGCGGCCCCCGGCGGTAAGGCAACCCAAATGGCAGAACTGATGGGAGATACCGGGACGGTTTGGGCCTGCGATCTCACCTCATCCCGGCTGAAAAAGGTGCGAGAGAATTGCCAGCGACTGCAGCTTTCCAGTCTGCACATGCACACGGGCGACAGTCGACATTTAAGCCAGTTTCATGGCCAGGCCGACCGGGTTTTAGTGGATGCCCCCTGCTCCGGTTTAGGCACCCTGAACCGCCATGCCGATGCCCGCTGGCGCCAGTCCCCCAGCACCACGGGCGAGTTGACCCGACTGCAACAGGAACTCTTGCGAGCAGCCTCCCGCTGTGTCAAACCAGGGGGATATCTGGTGTACGCCACCTGTACGCTCAATCCAGCAGAAAACGAAGAGGTTGTGAGTGACTTCTTAAACAGCCATCCAGACTGGGCGGTCCAGATTCCCCCGGAACCATGGGTTAACCAGCTAGACATTACGCCCCAGGGATGGGTCAAAATCTGGCCTCACCGCCGCCAGATGGATGGATTTTTCATGGTAAAACTCCAAAAGCTCATCTAGTCATCACCATGAATTTCATCCCGGGTCTTATCGCCAATTAAGGCGAACTGAACCAAAATCCCCAGGGGCAAAAACAAGCCGAGGATCAGGAAAACGGCTGACAGTAGTATCCACCCATTCACAACAATCCCGCTACCTCACTTGATCTGTGACAGGTCGATTTTTGGAAAACTATCCATGCCTGTCTCAAAACCCACTGCCTGCATGCAACCCCCTCTATGCCCAGCATAGGAGATCACCGGGCAAGCCGAGGGAGCGCTTCATGACATCGACAATTAACGATTAACGATGAAGCCTCTGGCGTCAGGCATTGGGTACAGCAGCTGCAGGCCCCCAAGGATGTTCCAGGTCATCATCCTTCCGGGATCTACCCAGCAACGAAAGGGCAATCAAGTCGCCTGGTCCATCGCTGTAAGCTGGCGAGCCCGCGCTTGGGAAAATGTTTTAGATGGAATGAATAATCCTCTAAGGGGATTCCTCGTAAGCCTCCATACCCACGCAGGAGCAGACCAGGTTGCGGTCTCCATAGGCCTGATCAATGCGATTGACCGATGGCCAGAATTTGGCATCCCGGGTCCAGGCCGTGGGAAATACGGCCTGCTCTCTGGAATAGGGACGATTCCATTCGCGCACCAGATCTTCGGTGGTGTGGGGCGCATTTTTGAGCAGATTGTTTTCCCGGTCGGCCTGGTCTGTTTCTAGGGCGCGAATTTCTTCGCGAATGGCAATCATGGCATCGCAGAAGCGGTCTAGCTCCGCCTGAGTTTCGCTTTCGGTCGGTTCCACCATCATCGTGCCCGCCACTGGCCAGGACATGGTAGGGGGATGGAAACCATAGTCAATCAAGCGTTTGGCGACATCTTCCACGGCAATATCCGCCGACTTTTTAAAGGGCCGCACATCGATAATGCATTCGTGGGCCACCAGGCCCTTCAGACCGGTATACAGGATGGCATAGTGCCCTTCCAGGCGTTGGGCGATGTAGTTGGCATTGAGGATCGCCACTTCCGTCGCCCGTTTTAAGCCCTGGCTCCCCATCATGGCAATGTACATCCAGGAAATGGGTAGAATGCTGGCGCTGCCCCAGGGAGCTGAGGTGATGGCGCCAATGGCCTGGTTGCCGCCTACATCTTCCGTCAGACTGTGGCCGGGGAGGTAAGGCTTCAGGTGGGCTTTGACGCCAATGGGGCCAACTCCGGGGCCACCGCCACCATGGGGAATGCAAAAAGTTTTGTGCAGGTTCAGGTGACACACATCAGCGCCAAAATCCGCTGGGCGGCAGAGGCCCACCTGGGCGTTCATATTCGCCCCATCCATGTAAACCTGCCCACCGTTGGCGTGAATAATATCGCAGATGGAAGCGATGGCGGTTTCAAATACCCCATGGGTAGAGGGGTAGGTTACCATCAATGCCGCCAGATTGTCCCGGTGCTTTTCCGCCTTGGCCTGCAGATCGGCAACATCAATATTGCCGTCCTGGTCGCATTTCACAGCCACAACTTTCATGCCAGCCATAACCGCACTGGCGGGGTTCGTACCATGGGCCGACTGGGGAATCAGGCAGACGGTGCGGTGCTGATCCCCTCGCTGCCGGTGGTATTCCCGAATTACCAGCAGACCGGCATATTCCCCCTGGGCTCCGGCATTGGGTTGCAGGGAAATACCGTCAAAGCCGGTGATGGCCGCTAACCAGTCCTCCAGTTCCTGAAAAAGCTGGCGATATCCCTGGGTTTGTGCCACCGGGGCAAAGGGGTGAATTTGACCAAACTCCGGCCAGGTGATGGGCACCATCTCTGCGGTAGCGTTAAGCTTCATAGTGCAGGACCCCAGGGGAATCATCGCCGTCGCCAGGGAAAGGTCTTTCCCCTGCAGCCGGTACAGGTAGCGCAGCATCTCGGTTTCAGAATGATAGCGGTTGAAAACCGGATGGGTTAAAAAAGCGGACTGGCGCCGCAGGGATGGGGGCCAGGCTTGAGCAGCGGTGGGGTGATCCAGCAGGGGGGCCAGGGTTTGAGCGGCAGATTCCCCGGCAAATACTTTCCAAAGATCCAGCACATCTGCCGGAGCAGTGGTTTCGTCCAGGGTAAGGCCCAGGGTTTGCCCATCGACGCAACGCAAATTGATGCGGTACTGCGCCGCCCGCTGCAGGATGGTAGACGTTTGTTCTGCCGTGTGTACGGTCAGGGTATCAAAGTAGGGGGCTTCCCCCAGATCAAAGCCGGCTTTCTCCAATCCTTCGGCGAAGGTGGCGGTGAGGCTATGAATCCGGGTGGCAATCTGACGGAGTCCGTCAGGTCCATGGTAAACCCCATACATACTGGCCATAATGGCCAGTAACACCTGGGCCGTACAAATATTGCTGGTGGCAGCGTCACGTCGAATGTGCTGCTCCCGGGTTTGCAGCGCCAGGCGCAGGGCAGGCTTGCCGTAGCAATCTTTAGAAACCCCTACCAGGCGACCCGGCAGCTTACGGGCAAAGGCACTGCGGGTGGCAAAGAAAGCGGCATGGGGTCCGCCAAAACCCAGGGGAACCCCAAATCGCTGGGAGTTGCCCACCACCATATCGGCCCCAAATTCACCGGGGGGCTGCAGCAGGGTCAGGCTCAGCAGGTCCGCAGCCACGGTAACCAGGGCACCGGCTGCGTGGGCCTGGGCAATAAAATCGCTGTAATCGTGAATGGCCCCATCGGTGGCCGGATACTGCACCAGAGCACCAAAGATAGGCTGGCCGAAGTCCAGGGTTTGATGGTCTCCTACAATCACCTCAATGCCCAGGGGTAGAGCCCGGGTTTTGACCACCTCAAGGGTCTGGGGATGGCAGCCATGGGAGACCCAGAACATGTTTGCCCCCTTCCGCTCACAGAGGTTGAAAGCCATGGCCATGGCTTCGGCAGCGGCGGTGCCCTCATCCAGCAGGGAGGCGTTGGCCATTTCCATCCCGGTCAGATCTGTGACCATGGTCTGAAAATTGAGCAGTGCCTCCAGGCGTCCCTGGGCGATTTCAGGCTGGTAGGGGGTGTACTGGGTGTACCATCCGGGATTCTCCAGCACGTTGCGCTGAATCACTGCAGGGGTCAAAGTATTGGCGTAGCCCAGGCCGATGTATGAACGCCAAACCTGATTCTTAGATGCGAGGCACCGTAGCCAAGCCAGAGCCTCCTGTTCGGTCAGGCCGACACCGATATCTAAAGTGTGGTGCAACCGAATGCCGCTGGGCACGGCGGCATCGATCAAATCTGCCAAAGATTGATAACCCAACAGGTCGAGCATTTGGGCCACTGAAGCTTCAGTAGGCCCAATGTGGCGCGACACAAAAGGGCTAAATTCCTGGGACTTAACGCCGCCTTCCGGATGGGGAGGGGAGAATTTGGGAGGATTCGCCGCGGACTGCGAGGTGGTGGTGGTCACAGACTCGAAAGTGTCGGTTCCAGATAGAGGCTGCGTCATACCCGCTCCGTTATGGCTCTCCAACTAACAATGGCGGCTGGACTGGCTAGGGTACCAATCTCAGTCATTCATATTCTGAAACAAACGGCGGAAAATTGCAGACTTTCTAACCCGCTTCCACCTGCTCTTTATATTCTTCCGCCGACATGGCGTCGTCTAAATCTTCCAGATCGTCGGGTTTAACCTTGATCAGCCAGCCGTCACCATAGGGATCATCCCCCATGTTTTCAGGAGAATCAATCAGCGTATCGTTACGCTCGATAATTTCGCCGTTCAGGGGAGATTTAAGATCTTCCACCGCTTTGACGGATTCTACGGTGCCGAATTTTTCACCCTTTTCGACCGTTTCTCCCACCTCTGGTAATTCCAAAAACACAATGTCGCCGAGTTGGTCGATTGCAAAAGCTGTTATCCCCACCGTGACGGTCTCTTCGTCTTCGTCGGTGCGGGCATATTCGTGGCTGTCTAGATACTTTAGACTTTCAGGATATTCAAACTCTGCCATAACAAAACCTCACTTCCACCCCAAGCACAGTTCAATCAACATTTTTTTAGCCAGAACCTACCGCTAAGTTCAAAAACACGGTTATCCCCAGGGGGGATGGTGCCCCAATCGGGGGCTTTTGTTCTCAGCGGGCTCAGATTCAAATAAAAGGGTATCCAAGTTCCTTGTCAATGGAGTCGGATTTCCGAAAAAGCTTCAGTCCGGGCAACACCTGCTGTTTTTTTTAGAGGCTTCCTGCTCCAGCTCTCCCACTTTGTCCTGACCGCCCCCTTAAGGCTTAGACCGACGATAAAAGGGACGTTTGACCACCTTTGCGGCCCTGCTTTGTCCCCGTACTTCTACCTCCAGGGCCTGGCCCGGCTTACCTAGGTGCGGAGGCACATAGGCCAGGGCAATGGGGATATTCAGGGTGGGGGACAGGGTGCCACTGGTGATGGTACCAACCCCCTGCCCATCTGCTAAAACGGGATAACCATGGCGAGCAATGTACCGTTCAGCCATGGTTATCCCCACGAGGCGGCGGGGCAGTCCCGCCTGTTTCTGGTTTTCCAATCGGGCACGACCGATGAAGTCTGCTTTTTCATCCAGGTGCACCAGCCAGCCTAAGCCGGCTTCCAGGGGGGTAGTGGTATCGTCAATGTCCTGGCCGTAGAGGGCCATGGCCGCCTCCAGCCTGAGAGTATCCCGAGCCCCGAGCCCACAGGGGCTGACCCCCTGATCAATCAGAGTCTGCCAGAGTTGCTGCCCCAGCTCAGGGGCGGTCATAATTTCAAAGCCATCTTCCCCGGTATAGCCAGTGCGCGCCAGGAAAGCGGGTTGCCCCCACAGGCTGGCTTCTAGATGGCCAAAGCGCCCCACCTGGGACAGGTCAGCGTCAGTGAGCCGCTGCAGGGTGGCAATGGCGGTCGGTCCCTGGATGGAAATCAGGGTGCGATCTCGGGAAATATCGTCCAATTTGCCCTCCGCAGAATCGAGATGGGCCTCAATCCACTCCCGGTCTTTCTGGGTAGTAGCCGCATTGACGATGGCCATCACCGTCTCCTGACCCGCTGCTTGGATCTGCAGGTAAACAATCAAATCATCGATAATTCCCCCCTCAGGATTAAGCAATACCGTATATTGCGCCTGGCCCGGCATTAGCCGTTCCAGATTGGAGGGCACCAGTTTTTGTAGGGATGCCACCACCTTTGGCCCCCGCAGCACAAATTTACCCATGTGGGATATGTCAAACATTCCGGCTCCCTGGCGCACCGCCTGATGCTCTTGCTTAATACCGCTGAACTGCACCGGCATTTGCCAGCCGGCAAACTCTGTCATGCGGGCGTTCATAGCGGTACACAGACCGAAAAGGGGAGTTTGAGCCAGGGCCATAATCTTAATTTGTCTTAATACCACATCCCAAAGTTTATCGGGAAAACTCCCTACAGGTTTGGCTTTTCGATAGGGTTGAGGGGCTGACCCGGGCAGCGAAGAACAATGGCAAAAACCAGATTGCTCTCTACTCAACCTAGTTTTTAATAAACCCTCCCAAGTCAGGGCGATATCGAGCAACAAAGCCCCCGTGGGAATCATAAATGGCCACCTGACGGTCTACCTGGTGGCTGACGGTGATAATTTCGTCAATCAGTGCTTGAACTTCTGGTGTTAGCTGATTGGTAAAGGCAAAGGTACCATCTGCGGCTGGGGGGGTAATGGCCTGGCGCAGGGGTTCGGCATATTGACTCGCCAGGGTGACCTGAATCTGGCTGGGGTCCTCGGTAACGTTGCAGGGAGTAGCCGACCCCTGGCACACCGACCCTACGGTTTGGGTTAAGGTCTGCAGCGCCACAGCGGTACGGAGACGATTCTGGGCACTGGTCAAGGCGGGCTGGTAAGTTTCCAGCAGGGCCGCGGCCTCCGATCCCAGGATGGATTCCGGGGAAATTTGCTGGGCCCGGATCACCGCCCGCTGCCACTCAGTCACTGCCAGAGTCCACTGACTTTTTGCTTCGTAAGCTTTGGCTTCTCGCGCGGATTGCACCGCCTGCTGGTAAAATAGGGTGCTGCTTTCCTCAATATTGGCCTGGGCTGAGGCCCGGGCAAACTTTTGTTGATAGTCCTGCAGGTAGGTTTGGGCTTCGCTGTAGGCACTCGTTCCCTGGGGAATCACCGACAAACCTTTAATCGCGGCCTGCCATTCCTTCGCCGCCAGCTGCCAACCCGCCAGAGATTCTGCCGTTTCCATCCGCTGCTGGGCCAACTGCCCGGTTTGAATGGCCGTGCTGAAGTTAGCTTCGGCTTCTTCCTCGGCCACAATGCGACGACCAATGGCTTTGTGATTGGCTTGATATTCTTCCAGCTTCTGCTGGGCGTAATCGTAAGCGGGGCTATCCGGAGGGATAGTTTCAAGTAAGTCAACTGCTTGCTGCCACAGCAGTTGCACATCCACCCAGCGCTCCACCGAATGGGGCGGATCTTGACTTAAAACAGCCGCCTCCAGGGCTCTGTCTTTAGCCTGGGCCAGGGCATTCAGGGCCGCCGCATTACCCTGGTACTGCTGCAGATTAGCCTGGGCCTGCTCGTAATAAGGAGACCACTGGGGAATCGGGGTGAGTAGCTCAATGGCAGTCTGCAGATCGCTCTGGGCCGTCTGCAGCGCAGCCTGGTCGGGATTCCCCGCCCCCTGGAGTTGGGCATCGCCATAGAAGTCCTCGGCCTCCCCCAACCGTTCACAACTACCGACTACGCAGGGGCGAGAAAGGGCATAGGCAAAAATACCGCTACCCACAACAATGAGTCCAGCCAGTCCATAGATCCAGTATTGGGAAAGGGCATAGAGTTGATCAACAGTCCAGATCCACCCCCCTTTGAGCCAGGCAAAGTTGTTCGGGGGTTCAATGGTGGCGTCAGGGAGAGCGATGGCCCGATCGCTAAAGGGTGGCCCCGGCGATGGGAACTCATCGCTCAGGGAAGGGGAGGGTCCATAGCCATTGGCGACGTCCGATGGTGCCTGCCGGGCAGGGCCGACCTCCCCGGGTAAGGATGCCCCGGGGTCTGCCCCATCAACCCTGTCCCTAGCCTCAGAACCGCTGGCAGCAGTCGGGAAAGGCGAGTCTTCCAGCGGCTCCCCGATGGGCTGGGAATCTGCCCTGGACCCCAGACCGTTAGAGCCCTGGCCTTCACCATTAGCCATAGCCGGAATCGGGTCAACCACGATGGGAAACAGGGTGTTAGCCGCATCCTCCAGGCGCCAGGTGAACGTATGGGTCGCGTAGGGCTGGGCAGCTGACTTGAGCTGCAGACCAACCCGCACCGGCACCGCATCAAGCTCAATCCAGGTGGCATCGGGTAAGCCAACCCCTGGCATCAGTTCTATGAAGATGGATTCTAACTCCCGCAACAGATCGTGGGGGTCATCGATTTCAGGAGAGCCATGGCGAGCTACCAAAACCAAACGCCCTGACTGAACCCCACATTGAACGGTTTTCAAACCAGGGTAGAGGTTGGTTTCTTCGAGGTAGTCCGCGAAAGCTTGTCCTAGGGCGGGCCAGTCTTGCGGGGAAGTGGTCGGGGTGGCCATAGCAAAATGGATAGGGGTGGGCGAAACTTACTCCCAAAACATGCTGGAAGGGCCTGTAGTGCGTGGTTGCCTTTGAGTATGCTATATCAAGTCAGGTTTGAGGATAGACTTGCTACCAACGAGGCATCCAGGGGCCGCAGAGCCCCACCGTGACAAATTCTGCTCGGCAGCGACTGCCAGGCTTATATCAAGGGAACCGTACCGCCGTGCAGGGGCTCACAGGGTGAAGTCAAGAACTCGATTCAGGTTAGTTCAAAGTTGACATTCTGAAACATTACAATTCGAAGTGCTGATTCTCATTGTGGAAGACGAAGCCGAAATCGCTCGCCTTATTCGGCTCTACTTAGAAAAAGAGGGATTTCGCTGCGAGGTCTGTGGGGACGGGGAAACCGCCCTACAATATCAGGCGGATTTGCAGCCAGACTTAATCGTGCTGGATGTCCTGCTGCCTGAGCTAGACGGCCTTGAGGTCTGTGCCAGAGTTCGTCAAAAACCGGGAGACAAAGACCCCTACATTTTGATGCTGACGGCCAGAGGAGAGGAAATCGACCGCATCATTGGCCTCTCTACCGGGGCAGATGATTATTTAGTTAAACCCTTCAGCCCCAGGGAACTGGTGGCCAGGGTAAGGGCGCTACTCCGGCGCAGCCTTCGCCACAGCCAGACCCCAGACCCCCAGACCTATGAGACCACCCATTTTTGTCTGGATTTAGATCAGCGGCAAGCCTATCGCCAACCGAGAACTAAAGACTCTGCCCCGCTAGATCTAACCCCCCTGGAATTTGACCTCCTGGCTACTTTTATGAGCTACCCCGGTAGAGTTTGGAGCCGCCAACATCTAATCGAAAAACTCTGGGGAGACGACTTTTTTGGCGATGAGCGGGTGGTCGATACCCACATTGCCCGCCTACGCAAAAAAATTGAGCCCGACTCTTCCCAACCCACTTTTGTTAAAACGGTGACCGGAGTGGGTTATCGGTTTGAGGATACTCTGGCGGAATGAGTGTTGAAGCATTATCCCGAATTCGCATTGTGCTGGTGGAGCCATCCGGTCCCCTGAACGTAGGATCGGTGGCCCGCATCATGAAAAACATGGACCTGTCCCATTTAGTGCTGGTCAATCCCCAATGTGAGGTCAGGGCCGATGCCGCCCGCTGCATGGCCGTCCATGGAGGTGACGTCCTGGCCCAGGCCCAAATCGTAGACACTCTGCCCCAGGCCCTGATGGGTTGCCAGCGGGCCATTGCCACCACCGGGCGTCTGCATCCCCAGGACCACCCCCTGGAACCCCCCGAACTGGCCCTTCCCTGGCTATTACCCGAGAACCCGCGCGCTGATTTTCAGGCGGCCCTGATTTTCGGCCCTGAAGACAGGGGCCTGAGTAATCAGGAACTGATCCATGCCCAGCGTTGGCTGCGCATTCCCGCCAGTGATATCTATCCCTCTTTGAACCTGGCCCAGGCCGTAGCCCTGTGCGTCTACCTGCTGCGCCAGATAGCCTGTGGCCCTATACCCAAACCTTTGGCCCAGCCCCCGGGCACCGCCCTGCCAGGCCCAGCCCAGGGGGAACGGGCCGCCCTGGATCAAATGGAAAGTTTTTGCAAAGATTTAGAATCACTTTTGCTAAAAATCGGTTATCTTTACCCCCATACCGCGGCCAGCCGCATGACAAAATTACGTCGATTGCTGCACCGAACTGGGCCAAATTCCCAGGAATTGGCTATGCTTAGGGGCATTCTCAGGCAGGTCAATTGGGCTTTGGAGAAAGACTCCGATGCTCCCTCCCGCTAAAGCCCGGCCCTCTGCCCACTCTGGCTTCCCCTTCTGACCACGTAAACGGCTTAAGCAAATCCCATGGCACAGTACGGCGACCCTCAATACCCCGATTTTTCCCGATTCCAACGGTATACACCGGGAGCTGAGTCGCCTTCCCAGGGGCAGCCGGGCCATGGCCAGGCCACCCCCACCCATGGGTCCATGGGAGCCCAACCGGTGGCGAATCCCAGGTATCAGAATCCCATCGGTTCCCCACAGCCCGGTAGGCCTACCCAGCATGGGGGGGGCGCACCGATCAGGCCTCAGGGCGGCCAGGAAGGCGGGAATCCGGAAGCCGGGAACCCTGATCCAGACTGGACCCAGCGGTTGTCAGGCAGTGCCCGCAAGCGCAACCAATGGCGACAGTTTCAAACCCTCAAGCCCGATTTTGGCGGTCCTACTTCAGCGGCGGAACCTGCCCCGGTGCCTCCGCCCCCTCGGAATGCATCCCTGCCTGTTTTTCAGTCTCCCCAGAGACCTAGCGTTCCTCCACCCCAGGGAAAATATCCTGCCATCCCGCCGGAGAGGACCTCTCCGACCAGGGACGATCCCCCTCAAGCTTCAACCCCCAGGGCAATGGCAACGGAAACGGTTCTGCCGTTGGGCTCGATCCAGCCGCCCCCCAATCTCAGAGGTGCCATGCCCCGCCCTAGGGCAGCCGGTTCGCACCAGGGCGGAACTCAGCCGCCCCTACTGCAAGCCCATCCCCACAACACCGCGCTACCTAACCCGGTGGGCACCGGTCCATCAGCTGGACCGTCGTCCTATCAACGTAAGGCCGACTTTGCCTCCAAGGTGACTCCCCTGCGGCCCAGCGTAAAACGAACTTCACGACCCCAGGGCAGCAGTTCAGGGGTGCCTCAGCCTGCGGCACCAGGGCCTGCCAACAGCAGGTCCCCGGAGGCTTCCAAAAATCGGCCAGGGGCAAAACCCCGACGCCGCTTAGCTAAACCTCCTGTACTGGTGCTTTACTTGATCCGACTGGTGATTTTAGGGGTTGGGGTAGCGGCCATTGCCGGCACCCTGCTTTCAGTGCTCAGCCCTTCTAACCTGGCGTCGTCCCCCGGGCAGGAAGACAGGACCGAGGACATCGCCAAGGGCTCAGCTACGGGGCCGCTGGTGGCAGGGACTACCGCCAATCTGGTGAGTGACATCGCCCTGGGCCAAGAGTTAACCCGCCTCAAAGCCGAAATCGAACAGCTGGCCACCCTCACCCCCGGGCTTGAGCAGAGCGCTTTTCTGGTGGATTTAGACACGGGGGACTATATAAACATTGCCGGTGGACAGGCGATCTCCGCCGCTAGCACCATCAAGGTGCCCATTTTAGTCGCCTTTTTACAGGCCGTGGACGCTGGCCAGATTGCCCTGAACCAGGGCCTGGTTATGCAGGAGGAACAGATTGCAGGCGGCTCAGGGACCATGCAAAATAACCCGGTGGGGACCCGCTACACCGCCCTGGAAGTGGCGACTCAAATGATTGTCACCAGCGATAACACCGCCACCAATATGATGATCGATGTCCTGGGCGGCAGCGATGCTTTGAACCAGCAATTCCAAGTCTGGGGGTTAGAGTCAACCGTACTGCGGAACCCATTGCCTGATCTTGACGGGACTAATACCACCAGCACTCAGGATCTCGCTTTGCTGATGGCTCTGATTGACCAGGGGGGGCTGCTCACATCCCGGTCCCGCGATCGCATGGTCAGTATCATGCAACGCACGGTCAATCGGTCGTTGATTCCCTTTGGCATCAACGATGACTCGATTTTGGCCAACAAAACCGGGGACATTGGTACCATCCTGGGGGATGTTGCCCTGGTGGATGCTCCCAATGGTAAGCGCTATGTGATTTCAACCCTGGTGGAACGCCCTGATAACGATGGCCGGGCCAGTGAACTGATTCGCCGCGCTGCCGAGGCGGCCCATACCGAGCTCAGTCAGCCCATCGCTCCAGTGGGGGGGATAGATCCCAGCACCCCTGAGGATACAGTCCCCGCTCCGACTAGCGACGGGGAAGAGGAGGTTCCATCCCCTGAACCAAGCCCTGAGGAGAACCTCAATCGGGAAGAAGTTCCCCAGGGATAACCCAGACTCGATACCGGAGTGGGGCACCTGGTTGGCCAGAATCTGTCCCGTTCCGGCGGCCCAAACTCAAGACAGCGCCATGGTTGCTGGGGGGCTTCAAAGTCACCCCCAGGAGTGATTTCCCCAGGGATTTTTATATCTTTTTAAGTTTTTCCGGTGGAGCCAGATCTCTTCGTTAGGCTAGAGAATGTCCCCACCATAGGGAAAACCACCGTGAGCATCTTGGATGAAGGGTTTAGTCGTGCCAACTACCGCTGTCGTCGCCGGGCCTACGAACAATGGCATCGGGTGCAGAGTAAACAGCATATTTTGCGATCTCAGGTTGGCTTTCAGGATAATTCCCCCTCCAGGCCCAAACCCTGCGAGGGCTGCATCAATTACCACGGCATTGCCTACGGCACCTCCCGCCCCTCCCGCCATACTTTAGTGTGCGCCATGCATCCCTACGGCTGGCATGACTCTCCCCAATGTCCCGATTGGGCCGGCCACGGGGAACATTAGCTCCGCAATAGCAAAGAAATTAGCCTGTAAGTTTAAATGTAAACCCCTCAGTATTATTTCTGAGGGGTTTTTGGGCATGCTAAGGATACCGATTGAGGATCAGCCATGCATGTATTCGGCAAGAATGCCAACAGCTTTTACCCAGAAGCAGGATTAGAAGTCCTGTCCCGGACTTACCACGGATGGCATATTGAAATTTCAGAGCATGAAGCCGCCTTTACGTTTCAGTGCTATCCCCCAGACTTACCCGACTTCCTTGATGCGGGTGAGGAATATCTTGACCTGAAGACAGCCCTCCAGGAAGCTTACCAATTTGTTGATCGGGAAATTGCCATTCGAGCCATGCTAGAGGTTTTGAACACATGGCTGCTGAACGGAATCATCAGCGAAGATGAGTATTGGAATTTAACTAATTTTGAATAGCGTTAAAGAACCTGGTCTCAGGTTGATTCAAAATTGCCCTGAGTTCTTCCAGGCCGCGCTTCAGGCGACGGGTTACCGTCATCGGGCTGATCCCCACCTGGTCAGCGACTTCTCGACGGGTAGCCTTTTGGAAATATACCAGTTCAATAATGGTGCGAGTGCTCTGTTCAAGCTGACTCAGAGCTAGCTGCAGTTGGGCCCGGTCTTCCTCCCACTGCAGGAGCTTTTGGACCTGATGATCCGGTAATAAATCGCCGAAGGAAGTAGAACCATCGTCGCTACTTTTAACCGGTGCATCCAGACTCACCAGGGAGCGATTGGACGTGGCCAGCTTCACCTCTTGCCATTCGGAGATAGAAATATTGAGTTCTGCAGCAATTTCATTATCGTGGGGTTGACGGTTGAGCTGCTGGGCCAGGTGCTCTCGAACTTTTTTTGCTGACCGCTGCAAATCCTGCCAGCGGCGAGGAATTTTGACCGTGCCACTGCGATCTCTCAGATAGTGCAAGATTTCCCCGCGAATGTAGGGCACGGCGAAGGTACTAAAGGTGTTGCCCTTACTGGGGTCAAATCGTTCGATAGCTTGAATCAGCCCTAGGTAGCCGATTTGCTCTAGGTCTTCGAATGCTTCATTACACTGCTGGGCCAGACGATAGGCGACCTTGCGCACCAGTCCAGTATTGAGGCGGACCAGTTTATTGCGCAACACAATAGAAGGATTCTGTTGATAGGCAACGAGCAGCTCTATTGCTTGGGAGGTAATGGGGGCGTAGGTAGGCATGATAAACCTGAGACAAAGTGCATGTTCGGTGTTGCCCCTATTGTCAAAGCTGACCATGGAAAGCCGAACCCGTTTTCCTACTGAATTTTTTCAGCAGGAAAACGGGTTCTCCGTAGGATTACAGACTTATTTCTACCCAACATTCCCCTTGGCAGTTCGGCATTGGCCCATTGAATTCGAGCTGTCATCGGGTTAAATCCCGGTGTGAGGAAAATTCCTTATGGTTTTTTCACATAACCTAGGAAACCCCATCAAAACATTCAAAAGGGTCTCTGCTATTCCACAGAGACCCTTTTGACAACTAGATAGGCGGGGTTAACCGATTATTCTTCAGAGTCTTCCCCGGTTTTTTCCAGCTTGATGTGCTTATACCCCAGTTTTAGCTGAAATTCGTCACCCGGCTGTAAACCCATTTCACGGGTGTAAGCAGACCCAATCACGATTTGCCCATTTTTATGGACGGTAACCGTGTAAGAAGCTTCCCGACCTCGACCATCTTTTGTTTTCTCCGGCTCGAGCTGAATGCCTTTAGCCGCCAATACAGCATCATAAAAGCCACTCAGGTTGACTCGAGTTTGTCCATCCTTAGTGACGGTGTAGTAACCGCATTCCTTAGCCGTCTCCCGCTTAGAGAGATGGCCTAATTCTTTTACCTTTTGCAGTAACTCCTTACCCGTCAGTACTTCCGGTTCTTTAATCGTTGCTTTTGCCATTTTCAGAGATCACCACAGAACGACCATGAGAGAATAGCTCCAAAACCCATAACCTGGAGAGTTTTCGCTGCTCCCATATTGCCCTACCTTACCAAATAATCCGGCCATATAAAGGAACTTTTTAGAGCTTCTCAATGATTACATATCCCATTATATTGAAGTCTCAATATAATGCACTTATTCGTAGAAGAAGGCTTTCTGGTTCGTGGGAAACCCAGGACAAGACCCATTTGTTCCGGTTCAGAACTCAATCCCGAGTTATCCAGTCATAGAGTGATTTAGGGAGGTCCGAACGGTCAAGGTTGAAGTTACCATCAGGATTAGTTGGTGGGCTTTGGAATGGGGTAAATTTTAACTCCACCCCGTTTGTCGAAAGCCAATGAGGGAAACTTATAATCCTTGTTAGGCCCAACTCCTCGGTAAACTTGGCCGATGGCATATCGGGAATAAACCCTTGATTTTGCTTAAATTAAGCCTGACTTCCCGGTCAGAGGTGTGGATGTCCTCACTTTGGAAAGGCCCCAGAATCAGCCGTAACACCATCGGCCTAAGGGTTAATTGCTTAGGGTTGAAGACCGTTGAACAATGCCAATAAAAGCGTCTTCCAGGGTAAACGCAATAGGCCGCAGCCCATGGAGCTGAATGCCTGCATCGGTCAGCAGATGCTGAATCAGGGGAATTTCCCGCTGGGGGTCTTCAACCACAACATGCAGACAATTACCAAAAATAGAAACCCGCCAGGGTTTTAGTTGAGTTTTCAGTAAGTCCGATGCGTCTTGAACAGGTTCAGCAATCACTTCTAAGAGTTGCCCCGGCTGTGCCGCTTTAATTTCCCGGGGTGATCCCTGGGCAACGACTTCTCCAGCCACCATGAAGCCCATGCGATGGCAATGTTCAGCTTCTTCTAAATAGTGAGTTGTGACTAAAATGGCAGTCCCGCGCCGGGCAAATTCTTCGATCAAGCGCCAAAACTGTCGCCTTGCTAAGGGGTCAACTCCAGAAGTCGGTTCATCTAAAAATAAAATTTCAGGTTCGTGCATGACGGAGGCCCCAAATGCAACCCGCTGCTTCCATCCTTGAGGTAAGCGTCCCGTCATTAAATGGGCTTGTCCTTTGAGTCCGCAAATAGTCAGGACCCAATCAATTCGACTAGACCGTAGGCTTCGCGGAATACCATAGACCCCACAGTAAAAATTCAGATTTTGCCGAATAGTTAGGTCGTCATAAAGGGTGAACTTTTGGCTCATGTAACCTAACCGTTGGCGAATGGCAGCCCGGCGCAAGTTCCCGCTTTCTCCGGCCAGCTGCATGGAGCCCTCAGTGGGGGGTAATAGACCGCAGAGCATTTTAATAGTCGTCGTTTTTCCAGCGCCGTTAGCCCCCAATAAGCCGTAAATTTCCCCATAGGCAATGGCAAGATTAACGGACCTGACGGCCTGAAAGGTGCCAAAGGTTTTCGAGAGGTTTTCGGCGCTAATTGCCGTCGGGGCGACGGTCCGTTGGCTTAAAGCCGAAGCCTCCTCCCGCGGTCGAGGGGAGGAGCGGGGAAAGGGAACAAAGGGTGGATCAGATCCGCGCTGGCGAAGATGGTTCACAAAGACGTTTTCTAAGGTAGGCGCCAAAACCTCCAGGGAAGTGAAGGGAATAGACTGTTCATGGAGGCAGGCTTGAACAATTGATTGGCCCTGATGAACATCGGATACCAGCACATCCAGACGGTCACCAAAGGTCTGGACGTCATCTACCCCCGGCTCAGACCTGAGCCGGTCTTCAGCTCGACTCAGGTGGCGAAAATTATCCAGATGAACTTCTAAACGGTGCAGTCCTGTACTTTGGCGGAGGGCCTGAACGGTGCCGATCTGGTCGATTTTGCCCCCATCCATGAGAGCAATGCGGGTACACCGTTCGGCCTCGTCCAGATAGGGAGTCGCCACTACAATGGTGGTACCTTCGTTAGCGGCGAGGCCAGCAATAATGTCCCAAAATTCCCGGCGAGAAATGGGGTCAACGCCGGTGGTGGGTTCATCCAATAACAGCACCTGGGGCTGGGATACCAGGGCACAGCACAGGGCTAACTTTTGCTTCATACCGCCGGATAACTGCCCCACCAAACGGTGTTTAAAGGGGGCCAACCCCATCAGGGCCAGGTAACGGTCTCGGCGTTCGGCATACCGGGGAGCAGGAACCCGACGCAAACCGGCACTATAACGGATGTTTTCTTCCAGACTCAGGTCAAGGTAAAGAGAAAATTGCTGGGTCAAATATCCCGTTTGTAAACGGGCATCCCGGGGAGGTCGACCCAGCACCTGCAGGTCTCCGCCGGAGGCATCCATGACCCCCGCCAGGATATGAAACGTCGTGGTTTTTCCTGCCCCATCGGGACCAATCAGCCCGAAAATTTCTCCCGCATAAACGGAAAAATTCAGGTCCTGAACCGCTGGATGGAGCCCATATTGTTTGTGCAGCCCCTGCACTCGAATTACGGCCTGAGGGACATCCGCAGAATTTTGTGAAGGATGATTCAATTGCGGTTTCGCCCCAGATTGCACGAGGTTGGCCTATAGGTTCTGTTCTTTGCCCGTCAGGATAACCTGAATTTCCCCGAATGTTCTTGCGGCCACTAAGGCGTCAGGATCTAACCCTAGAGAACGCCGATGCAGAGACTTTTACAACGGCCCAGGCGGAGTATGTTCCCGCAGAAATGCCACTACCCGCTGAAAGACCCGGTTTGTGGGATGGGCGGGGTCTGAGTCATACCCGAGGCTCAGCACCGCATGGGAAGCCCTGGGTAGATTTCGAGGATTGCCCGGGGCCGAGTTAATTTCAATGGTTTCCAGGCACTGACCCCGTTTCCAGCAAAGGTCTTCGCTGACTTCGACGGTATCAGGAGTATCGCCAAAGGTATTCCGCAGGGTTTGGAACTTTGCCGGGGGAGAAATGTTATCTGCCGAGAACCGCAGGGCGAGCAGGGGCACTCCCTGCTCGGCCCGGGCTTGGGCGGTGGCCAGATCCTCGGCAGAAATACCCAGGGCTGCTCTTTGCCCCCCAGTAATGCCAAAAGGTAAGGAGGGCTGGCTAGCTGCGGAGGCCAGCACCGATTCATCGGCCATCAGGGCCAGGGCAAACCCTCCGGTTAAACACATGCCGATGACGCCCACTCCGGCCCCGCCGCAGTCAGCTTTGGCTTTCCGACACAGGGCCTTCAGCCATCGGGTAATGGGGCTGGAACGATGTTTTGCAAAGCAAAAAAACTCGTGACTGATGCACAACTGAGCCGTAAATCCAATCATGCTGGGGATTGACAGGGGCTGATTGGGTTGACCAAACAACAGGGGTAGATAAACGGTAAACCCGGCCTCAGCGAGGCGCCGGGCCAGGTCAACGCATTCTGGAATCATCCCCGGCAGTTCGTGCATCAAAATCACCCCAGGACCGGTACCCCGGGTATAAACTTGGCGGGGGGGAAAATCTTCAAAGCTGAATTCAAAAACGGAGAAATCATCCATTTATTCTTTTCCCCGGTAGCGGGTTTCGTTCCAGGCACTACCTACCCCCCGCAGAATGCCCCGACCAATTAGACCGATGCCGCGACCGATAACGTCGGTTAACACGTACACCACGCCGCTTCCCACCAGGGCTACAACGGAACGAAAGCGAGGCGCGATCGCATCCCGCGCCTCCACCGCCAGGGTCACCGTCCGCTGCAGCCCCGTGAGCTGTTCCAGTTCTTCCCGCCGGGGAGCATAGATGACCCGGGTTTGAATCCCCCGTTCGGTAAAGCAAAACAATCGGTACCGGCTTTCAAAAATAGCTTTGGGTTCATTAACTAACTGATCCCACCGATACCGCCAGGACAGATCGTTGCGAAAACGAGCAATGTCCCGACTGGTCATAAGGCGGCGCTGGTAAAGGTTTTTCTTGAGCACTTCCACATCGCCAAACTGATTCAGTAAGGGTTGCATTACCGCATTGGCCAGCTGAATCAGGAGATTTTCCAGTAACCCCTGACTGCGATCCATGGCTTCGGGAGTCGAGGCAATAAATACGCTGCCATCGATCACTAAAGATTCCCTGAACAGCAGATGGCCAAAAAGTTGAGCCACCTCAGGAATTTTCCCTAAAATCGAGGCCTGCACCACCTCTAGCTCTTCCATCAGGGTCGGTACTACGGGCTGCTCAAGATTGTCGACCCGCAGGGTGTAATAGCGGCCCAAAAAATCCGTGAGGATGGCAGTCCAGATATCCTGAAGGACCACTGACGTTTTTTCCGGCAGCTGCCCCGGCGGCACGGCAGCCCGACGTAAGCTGTCCAGGGCATCTTCAATTTTACGCAAACTCAGAAACAAGAGTTCTCGTTTTTTGTCGTCCCGGAGAATATCCGCTTCCAGGGGAATGTCGCTGGTGTTTGCCAGGTTTCCCTGAAGTTTACGAAAGACTCGCTCAAAAATGATGGTGGCCAGGTCCCCCTGTTGCAGCGCCAAACGGTCAGCCCGGGTAGCGGCCAGGGATGTGTTTGCGGTGGCTGATACCAAACCAGGACTGGCCGGATCGGGGCCTGGCCCTTGATTCCGCCCAGGTCGTGGATTGGGTTGAAGGGGGTATTGCCCCGGCGGTCTTCCCTCCCCGGCATTGGGCCTCAAGTCTTCCTCTAGAGCCAGGCCCGGGGTCGCCAGCAGCCGGTTCATCAGCCAGCGGGCTGCCTTCAGCTCCCGGTATCGCCCTGCCAGCACTGCTTCTGTCAATAAATCGCTCCGTCCCCGTCGCCTTTCAGATTCAATGGCGGCCATCGCCGCGGCAATTTGCTCCAGGGCTGAAAGCCGCATCCCACGACGCATTGGGGCAAACAGGCCAGGGCCTGGCAGGGGCGGAGCCGGGGGCCGGGGGCCAAGGTCATCCACCCATTCCGCAAGGTCATCGATCTGGGAACCGGTATCGGTATGCCTTCGACTGAGCCGTTGAATCAGGTTACCCAGCTCTTTGACCGGCAAGCTACGCAGGGCAAAGTCGTCGGCCCCCATCTGGCGGGCAGCGGCTGCCAAGACTGGAGCGGCCTGGGCACTTAACACCAGCACCGGCAGGGCAGGAAATCGGGTTTTAAGTTCACGACAAAGCTGCAAACCGGGCACCTGGTTCGGCTCCCCTAACCCCAACCCCAGATCCAGAATGACCAGGTCAACACCGGGGTCAGCGGGCGGGGCTGGAGACGATTCAGGATCTGCCTCTGGCCGGTCAGGGGACTCCCTATCCGTAGAACGAGCCTGCAGTATGGCCAGGGCATCTGCCGCCTGACTGGCCTCCGCCACAACGTGGTAGCCTGCCGTTTGTTCCAACCAAATTCGCAACCCGAGGCGAAAAACCGGGTCATCATCCACCAGCATGAGTTGTAGTGGGGGGGGCT
The DNA here is from genome assembly GCA_964590465.1 of uncultured bacterium. Lineage (GTDB taxonomy): Bacteria > Cyanobacteriota > Cyanobacteriia > Phormidesmidales > Phormidesmidaceae > CAZPYG01. Next base: position 88,775 of record CAZPYG010000003.1, read on the forward strand.
GTTGAGGGGCAGTCATGCTTATTCTGCATCGTCGGTGCTGTCACCGTCGGGGGTGGGTCTGCCCTGTTCTTCCCAGATTGACCAAATGTACTCCCGTTCGGCTTTCCATAGGCCAATGGCCCGCTGAGCCTCATCATACAACGCCCTTCCCGGCGCAATTTGAGATGCCAGGTTAATGGCAGCGGTCAGGCTCCCCGCGTAGGCCAGATCTTTCGCTTCATCAAGAATGGGCTTATCTTCGGCAATTTGAATCGTCGTCGTCCATTCTTCAATCAGCGTCCGAGCACGATTATGGAGGGCTCGGCCAGACTGAATTTTACGAGCTTCAGCAATGGCTTCGGGCAGGTTGCCTGCATCCGCCAGGGCAACGGCCGCATCCAGAATGGGGCGGTCTTCAATCACCTGAATTTCTTGCTGCCAATCAAAAATTCGGGCCTGGGCTTCATTCCGTAGAGCCCTGCCCATGGGAATTTTACTGGCCTCAGCGATAGCACTTTCCAGGGCTGGAATGGTTCCCGGTTTAGCCATTTGCTGTGCCCTAGCCAGGATGGGACGATCTTCAATCCGCTCGATGCTGGCCCGCCAATCAGCAATCAGGGTTTGGCCCTGGATGCGCCGAGGCCGACCCTGCTCAACCTTTTGGGCCAGCTGAATAGCAAACTTATAAGCTGGACGCTGCCCCAACCCGGCGACCAGGGCGCTGAAATGGAGTTGCCTCAGATCCTCCAGGGCCAATCGCCAGGGTTCAGGGTTGGGCGCAACGGCAGCGAAGGTCGCGTCAGAGGACATCTGCTCTACCGCCCCCAGGGCTTCCGCAAGGTAAAACATATAGATATAACGGGGATGCAGCCCGGCCCCTTGCGGCGCGGCCTTGGCGGCGAGCTGCTGGGCCTGACTCAACTGCAGTAGGCCCTGAGCCTGGGGGGCGATGTGGCGGCTAGGGGGGACGACATTGGCCCAGTTCAAGGCCTGCTGCTGGTTCCCGGCGTTCCATTCCTGCAGAGCAACCTGTAGGAGTTTTTGGCTCCATTCGTCAACTTCGATTTCGGCGGTTTGCCAGGTATGGCTTCTCAAATCAATCCGGCGGGCTAGCTCAATGGCTTGCGCCCACTCCTGGGCGCGGGGGGCCTGGGCCAACTCGCGGGCGGTTAGTAGCTGATTCCAGGACTGTTGTTCAATTTCAAACCGCCGCTGCCAGTAAGGAAAGCGGGTGCTGGACCAGTATTCGCTTTTAATGCCCTGCAGACGGGCTAGATGGGTTCGAGCCGCTTCCCAGTCCTGATTGGCCAGGGCTTGATCGATATCTTGTTCAACCGCTCTACCAGCTTCCCAGTTTTGTTGCCATTCATAAATCACCGCCTGGGCCGGTTTCCTCAGGGGGGTATTGATGGGAATTTCTCCCGCCAGCTTAGTGGCCTTGGTCAGTTGCCCTTCCTGGGCCCAACGATTAGCCAGCACTAAAATTTGCTCAGAGGAGTTCCTGAGAATTTCCTGGGCCTCGTCATAGTTAGATTGGGTCTTGGGCCAGTCGGCGGTGAGGTGTACCGACTGAATGAGATTATTCGGATCACCAGTGCGGGCCTGGGCCTCCGCACAGTACAGCAGGTCCCGGGCGGCATGAAAGGGGGTAATGCGATCGCAGTCAGGTACGGGGGGGATACGCGTTAGCCATAACAGGGCCCAGCCGCAAAAAATTCCTGACCCGGTCAGCAGCAACATCCACAGCAGCAGCCAGATCCATTCCCATAGGTTAATGGTGCGGAGCCAATCGAAGCGCCGATATTGATTGCCAGTGGATCGTGCCGAAGTGGATGCCATGCAGTCAGCGAGAGGGCCGAAACTCCCGTAATCTGGTAATGATGCTGACACATTGTAAAAGCATTCCTTTAACTTGAAACTAGAATTTGTAACTTTTATATCTTTGGATATGGTTAGGCCTACGATTTTTTCGATTCGGCGCTGGGTTGGGGTGTCCGGCTTAGGCATGATGGCTGCCGTTCTAGCCGTTTTAATTAAAGGATCCCTGACTGGTCACGCGGCGACATCCCAGGCTGTGCAACAACTGCTGATCAGCCGCCGATGTGTAGCCTGCGACCTCACCGACGCGATTTTGTCGGGGGCAAATCTGGCCGGGGCCGATTTATCCCGCGCTAACTTAACCGGAGCGAACCTGCAACGAGCCCGGTTCAGCAGAGCCTCATTCAGCCAAGCGAACCTGCAACGGGCCAATTTGACCCAAGGGAACTTTAACGGAGCCAATTTTTTAAAGGCAGATTTATCTGGGGTATCCGCCCATGAAGCAGCTCTCAATCAAGCAGATTTAACCGAGGTGCTGGGGGATACTAGCGACTTTAGCCAAATCGAAGCCAGGGAAAGCAACTGGTACCGCAGCAGCTTACAAAACGCTCAAATGGACGATGCCATCCTGATCCGGGCAAGCTTTACCGATGCCAACCTGCAGGCAATTTCCCTTCAAGCAGCACAGTTGATAGGGGCTGTTTTAGTGGGCGCTGACCTGTCTGGGGCTGACCTGACCGGGGCAGACTTATCTTTCGCTTTGATTCGCGATGCTGACTTTACCAACGCGAATTTCACTGATACCGATCTTAGTCAGGCCAACCTGGCCCGATCAATATTGGATGGAGCAGTTTTTTGCAACACTACGATGCCAGATGGTCAAATCAACAATACTGACTGTTAATCCATGATCAACCTGTACCATCCTCTATTAAAATTTTTCTAAACGATCATGAGTGCTGTGGCATCCCTTGTGCCAGTGCTCATTCGGTATAGGCCAACTCGAACTATGGTTTAGATGTCTGATTCGGAGAAAATGCCCGAAATACTTAAGCTAATTGATATGCTTGACGGTTTAGAAGCACTCATCGAAACGGCTCCTAATGAAGATGTCGAGGATATTTTAGAAGAGGCATGGCTCCAAATCAGCGATCTTTTTCCCGAAGACTTTAAGGTTGCCACCCAACATGATGCTGGGGCAGAAGGGTTAAGGCGATATCTCAAGGTGAAAACCTTTTTTGAAAATCCTTCTGAGCGTTCCATTAGCGCAGCAGAACTGGAGGAGTATTACCGCAGTTACACTGCAGCCGAAGACGAAGAGTCTACCGATTTCTTTTTTCCTGAGTAAATTATTGAAGGCTATCGGAAAATTTGTGCCCGCTATCTGGCCTGAAGCGACAAGACCGTAAGATGGCCTTGCTTAGGGGCTAGACAATTCCTCAAGATTTTGCCCCAATCGTTATAGTTGAAAGCAAGCCTCTTAAGTGGAAAGGTGATTCATGCCATCCCCATTTCCTGGAATGGATCCTTACCTGGAATTACCAGCGCTCTGGCCGGAGTTTCACAACCGCTTGATTGTGGCCATTTCTGATGCCCTGACGCCTCATTTGCAGCCTAAATATTATGTCGCCGTTGAGACTCGGGTTTATCTCGATGACGAAGCGCCTGAGCTATTGGTGGGCATTCCCGATGCGATGGTGCTGAGTACAACGACCCGTACTACTGCTCAAGAAATTCCCAGGGCCACGCCTCAGCCACTACCTCAACACATTCAATTACCCACTTCCGCTGAAGTTAAAGAGCGTTACCTGGAGGTGCGGGAAGTGGGTACCCACGACGTGATTACTGTGGTCGAGGTGCTATCTCCTAAAAACAAACGCAATGGCGAGGGTCGAAGGGTCTATCAAAAAAAGCGGCAGCGGGTGCTAGCCAGCTGGTCTCATTTTATTGAGATTGATTTACTCAGGGCAAATCCCCCAATGCCGATGCTGAATGTTGAAAAAATCGGGGATTACCGAATCGTGGTGAGCCGAGCGTCGATGCGTCCTGCGGCAGACCTCTATAGCTTCGAGTTGCCAGACATCATTCCTGCTTTCGGACTCCCCCTTAAACCAGAAGACCCTGAAGTCAGGGTCGATCTGCAGGCCATTGTTCATGGAGTCTACGAAAGGGGAAGTTATCAATTGCGCATTGACTACTCGCAACCCGTTCCTCCACCCGAGCTTTCTGCTGCAACCCAACAGTGGGTGAGTAATCTGATCGATACCTGAGTTTCAGATTACCTGAGTTCTAGATCAGGTGAGCCTGCTAAAATTTTGCCGCAGTTCTCCCCTCCTGGGAGGGGCAGGGGTGGGTTAATGGTGGCAATGAGTAATTCTATCCGTAATCCCTGTGCTCTTTAGCGTGGAAGATTTGCCCCCCGCCCTCCGGTTCCCCCTCTGCGGAGAGGCATAGAGACTTGCCCAAAAACCATTCAAACCCAGACTCGAAAGCAGCCTTGCCGTTGGTTTCAACCATGGATCCGTGGCCAGGAATCACCCGGTCAAAGTCCCACCGCAAAATTTCCCTGACCGAAGTTTCTACAGCGGCTTTGTCGCGGGTGCCCCACTTTTCTAGCCGAGAAGGGCTGAGGGATTTGTAGGAACCTCCAATCCAACCAACTATCCTGACAGCCAGGGGGTTGGTTTCATCAAAGTTAAAGGAGGTGTCTGTCAGGATGAGAGTTCGGCTGGGACGGTGATAGAAAACTGTTTCGTGAGCTAGCTCAATGCCGCTGGGTAGGACTGAGGCAAACCCCTGCACCTGTAGATACTCCAGCACTCCTTCAAACGCGCCCGGTTCTGTGAGTAATTGATCAAATTTAAGGTCCGGGCGTTTCTCGGGCAGACCCGCCACCCCCCAGGTTTTAGCGTCTGGATAAAGCCTCTGCGCCCCGCCCAAAAACAGGTGATGAAACAGGTTCGGGGCAACAATATGCTGCACTTCCCCCAGCTCATCCAGGGCCTGACGGTGGCTCTCGGACAGCTTGATAGGAGAGATGAGCACCAGGCCACCGCTGGGCAGGCGCACAACGGTCATGCGGCTGCCGATTTCAAGACCAAGAAACTTAAAGGGTTGAGTAGCTGTCCACAAATCTGGCGTGATTTCAGCTAAAACCATAGAAATTCCTCAAACGTTAGATCCTGAATGGAACATTAATTAAGGCTGGGAAAAGATGGCATAGGTATTTCGTCCCGCGGCTTTCGCCTGGTACAGGGCTCGATCGGCCTGGTGAATCAGTTGCTGATCGCTGGTTTCTGCCAGTTCTTCGGCTACGGCAATACCAAAACTAATGGTGACGGTAGGGGCAAATGGATGAGACTGATGTTCAAGCTGTAAGTCGGCAATGGCCTGCTGCATCTCTTGAACCAGGGCAAGAGCCCCCTGGACATCAGTATTGGGCAGAATGATGGCAAATTCCTCGCCACCGTAGCGGGCAAGGCAATCTGCCGGGCGCTTCAAACAATCCTGTAAAGCGGTGGAGATCCAGACCAGGCAGGCATCACCCTGGGGATGGCCATAGGTGTCGTTGTACTGCTTAAAATAATCGATGTCGCAGAAAACCAGGGCCAGGGGCTGGTGTTCTCGCTGCGATCGCTTTATCTCCTGGGTCAGCACATCGTCAAAGCGGCGACGATTGGCCACCTGGGTCAGGGCATCGGTATTCGAAATTCGCTCTAACTCTTGGTTAGCCCGCTGCACCTGCTGATGCAAATCGGCCTGATGAATCGCGGTCGCCAGGTGGTCAGCCAGTTGCAGTAAGAGACGGGCTTCGCGAGGTTCCCACTGGCGTGGGGCCCTGCAGTGGTGAGCGATCAGTAGCCCCCACAAACGGTCATCCTGCACAATGGGCACCACCAGTTTGGCCCTCACCTGGAGCCATTCCAGCAACTCAAGATGGCAGTCGGAAAAGCCCGCTGTGTACACATCATCAACGGCATTGACATGTTTATCGTGGTAGTTGCATCCCTGGGTTGCGCCAAAATAACTGTCGGTAATGTCCTGATTCAGGATGGCCCGCCAACCGGGACTGACCGCTTCAGCCATAACCACTCCGCGCCAACTTTCGTCAAGGCAATAGACAATCACCCTGTCGGTTGCCAGAAACCGATGCACTTCCTGCACGACGGTCTGGAGAATGGTTTCCAACTCCAGAGACTGGCGCATGTGATGGTCGATCAGGTGAATCATCCGTTCCCGCTGAAATTCGTATTTCAACTGTGCTTCGGCCTGTTTGCGAGGGGTAATATCGACCGCTAAGCCAAATACGTACTGAAGTTTTCCCCCGGCATCATAGACAGGGGAAACCGTGATGGAACTCCACCAGACCTCGTCATTGCTGCGGATGTAGCGCTTTTCCAGGGTTGGTTTCGCCAGGTTCCCTTGAGCCACCTGGCGAAAGAACATCAGGCTTCTGGAAATATCGTCAGGATGGGTAACATCCAGGAAAGTCTTTTGGCGCAATTCTTCATCTGGGTAGCCCATCAGATCACAGAACTGCTGATTAACCTGCAAAAACCGACCGTCTGGGGCCACCAGGCTGATTCCCACCATGGCCTGCTCAAACAATCCGCGAAACAGGGCTTCGTTTTCCTTGAGCGCTAACTCCAGGGTCTTCCGGGCCGTGATATCCCAGATATAACCATGCCAGAGTACGCTGCCATTGGCCTGAGGCTCGGGGGTGGCATGGCCCTCCAGCCAGCGTAGCCCCCGTTCAGGCAGTAGCACCCGGTATTCGTCCTGCCACAATTCCAGGGTTTTGAAGGATTGCCAGATGTCGGCCATCACCCTTTCAGCATCATCGGGATGGATTCGCTCCAACACCGTTTGGGCATCTTCCTGAACCTGGGCTGGAGCGACTTCATAGATACAGCGTATGGCCTCGCTGGCATAGGGAAAACAGGATCGCCCGTCCGGAAAAAGCTGATATTGATATACGACCCCCGGGGTTTGCTCAGAAATTTTACGCAGCATGTCGTCCCGATCGCGCAGGCGTTGTTCCATCCGGTGACGTTCGGAAACGTCTTGCTTAATGGCGATAAAGTGGGTGACTTCATCCTGCTCGTTTTGGACCGGAGTAATGGTCATTTCTTCGTGATAAAGGCTGCCATCTTTACGGCGATTGACTAGTTCCCCCCGCCAAACGTTTCCTGATAAAATGCATGTCCAGAGTTGCCGGTAAAAAGCTTCATCTTGATAACCTGATTTGACTAATTCACTGGGGTTTTTGCCAATAGCCTCTTCCAGTCGATACCCCGTTAAGGTCGAAAAGGCTGGATTTGCCCATTCAATTCTGCCCTGACGATCAGTGATGATAATGACATCCGCACAGGCATTTAAGGCTGCATTTTGTCTAAATAGCTGGGCATTACACTGCTCTAAATTAGCAGTATCAGTATCGTTAGAGGTTTTAGTTAGACGTTTCCTGAATTGTAAATGTTGTAAAGCCAGCCCTAATTGAGTGCCTATATATTTAATAGTTTGAATATGGATCTCTTCCCACTTACGGGAATATGCACACTGCTGAACTATTAGCAGTGCCCAGAGTTTTGGTTGAACCGGTTCATGGGGGGTAGCCGGATGATTAACAATCACGGGGGCTACCAGATTGGCTTTGACTTGCAGTTTAGTTAACAGCTCAAAGTGACAGGCTTCAAGGCCACTTTCTTTAACATTAGAAATTGCTTTAACACGTCCCTGAAGATAAGGTGTAATCCATTTTTCTTGAAAACAGGGGTCATAAATGAGCTGCCCGATAACAGCACTCCAGCCCGGCTCAACCGATTCCGCAATAATTACCCCATCGCCGCCCGGCAAAAATTGGTAGAGCAATATCCGGTCAGCACCAAATAGGGTTTTAGTCTCGTCTACCCCCAACTGCAGCAGGTCATCTAAATTGTCAATCTGATTAAACCGGGTGGCCAGACTCCCCAGCTTGGCTAAGAGTTGCTCAATAGCAACAGGGGTCTTGTCAGCCGGTGATAGAAGCATTTTTACAACGTAGAACAGCCAGATATAAAAATTCTACTCACTGAACAGTCCCAGCTAAGATTTCTGCGGGAAAGCTTAACTTTCGCAATCAGAGAATACAACTTTTTACTGAATGTTAGAAGGCTCCAACGGTAGCTCAATCAAGGTGAAACCCCCGAGAGAATGACCTGAGTTCAAGTTGCTTCTAGATTTTATATGGGTATCAACGTAAGGCGAAAAGTATTTATGCCTATAGCCGCTTGTCACCCTCCAAGGTGATGCCCTTCGACAGGCTCAGGGCGAGCGGTTTTCAGCACGTTCGGGCTGAGCTTGTCGTTCGCGAAGCGGCTCCCAGAGGGAGCAAGCCCATTACTGACGCAACTTGTCTCGGTTTAAGTTGATACCCTTTTATATGGAGAACTAAAATTTAAAAATTCCCTAACTAAACCCGAATTTTAGTGACTGGATTTGCCTGGTTTTGATAGGTCTATAACTGAACAATATCCAGCCTCGACGTGGCCAGACGATCCATCCAGCTGCCCAGAAATTTATGATTAGCGGCTTGCTCCTGGGGATCTTCCGTATCAGCCGGGTGGGGCAGCAAGCCCTGCAGAGCGGCACTGGTGACACAGAACATGGATTTCTGGAAAGTCTGGCAGATCTTCACCCGCACGTCGTCCATGCCCCGTCCCTGGGATGTGTAGAAATCCGTCAGGTAGTCGGGCAAAAAGTGCCGCATATCCTGCATCAGCAGGGTGGGGGGGATGCCCGCGCCGCCAATGGGTAGAGGGTCGGCGTAGAGCGCGCCATACTCAAACCGCCCCTGTTCGGGGGGAATCTGGTTGGCCTGGGCGTTGTAGGAAACTGTCCCCAGGAAGGGCGTGCCCCGGAAGAAGACCGCTTCCACGTAGGGCACGGCCACATCCATCAGGAAGGTAATCCCGGCAGACTCAGGCACCAGATCGTAGGTGTTGCCGTTGATCTCCACGCTGTAGGTGATGGGGTTGGCGGCGGCCGCCACCAGGCCAGCTTTGATGTGCGCCACCACCTGGGGAATGGAGGTGATTTCTTTGCGATCGTAGCGGTCAGACAGGTCGATGAACATATCGCTCATCACCCGCCAGAACTGGCCCAGGGCACTGTAGTAGGCGAGCTGGCGCACCTGTTCCGGTAAAAAGTCCACAAACAGCTTATCGACTATGCGAATGACCGGATTATGTTTGATTTTGGCGGCAGAGGCCCGACGGCAGCGCTCCAGAAATTCGTCGGAATCCAGGTACTGATCCAAACCGCCGCCGCCGTGCCAGAGCATCATCCTCATGCAGTATTCGGCGTACTCGTAGTTGATGCGGTCGTGCCACCAGAAGCGCAGCAGCTTGGGCAGCGTCACCTCGCCATTGAAGTACTTGAAGAAGGGAAACAGCACCAGAAACTGGTGGTCCGCAATGTAAATCAGGTTATTTGAGTAGGCGTCCAGCACCACTCCGTAGCTTTTAAGGATGCCCACCACCTCCATCAGGTTGGTTTCAGAGTCAGGCAGCAGGGCATCCGCCGACAGCAGCCGCTGAATGAACGGCTCCAGGGGATGGACGGTAGTGGTTTTAGGTTGGGGTAGGGTGTTGGTCATGGCTGCAAATATTCGGCAATGGCTGCAGTACCCAGTCGCTCAGGACTGGGGGAATGATCTTCCAGTTTGGCCTGCACATAGGCCTGGTAGGGTTCGTGCAGGGCCAGGGTGGTGTGTTCGCTCCAGCGGGCCATCCAGTTGGGCTGCAGGCCAAAGGCGACAATCATCGAGGCCAGGGCCAGGGCGGGCAGGCGGTCCCGCCAGGGGACCGGGGGAATGTACACATCCAGTTGGGGAGAGTCGGGGGGAGGGGCGATGGCCAGCCGTCCAAAAAACGCCCGATTCACCAGCAGCAGGAAGTACACCGCCGTCAGGCCGGACCCCACCATGCAGAGCAGCGTCTGCACCGGAAAAACCAGAAAACTGCCCCGAAACACCAGAAACTCAGAGATAAAGCCCACCATACCGGGAATTCCGGCGCTGGCCATCACCCCCAGGATCATCAGTGACCCGACGAAGGGCAATCCCCGTTCGGGATTCAGCAATCCCCGCAGCACCTGCAGGTCGCGGGTACCCGTGGTGTGGTAAACCACCCCCACCAGCAAAAACAGCAGCCCCGAAATCAGCCCGTGGCTTACCATTTGAAACACGGTGCCAACAATGCTGAGGGGAGTCGCCGCCGCCGCCGCCAGCAGCACATAGCCCATGTGGCCGATGGAGCTGTAGGCCACCATTTTCTTCATGTCCTGCTGGGAAATGGCCGCCAGGGATCCGTAGAGCACGCTGATCACCGCCCATCCCGCCATCCAGGGAGCCAGGGCCATCCAGGCGTCGGGGAACAGGCCCAGGCCGAACCGCACCAGGCCGTAGGTGCCCAGCTTCAGCAGCACCCCGGCCAGCAGCACCGATACGGGGGTCGATGCCTCCACATGGGCATCCGGCAACCAGGTATGGAAGGGAAACAGGGGAATTTTGATGCCAAAACCAATCAGCAGCGCCCCCAGGAGCACAATTTGCTCCAGCAGGGGCAGGGTCTCCGCCAGGGTGCTGTCATAGTCAAAGCTGGCGTTACCCGACAGCCAGACTAAACCCAGGAAAGCCCCCAAAATTAGCGCCCCGGACAGGGCGGTATAAATCAAAAACTTGGTCGCCGCATAGCCCCGGCGCGCCCCGCCCCAAATGGCAATCAGCAAATAAAGGGGAATCAGCTCCAGCTCATAAAAGATGAAGAACAGCAGCAGGTTCGAGGACAAAAACGCCCCGGCAACGGCACTGTTGATGATCAGCAGCAGGGAATAATACAGGCGAGGCCGATGCAGCTTTGGGTCACTAATATAGACCGCCACGATGGTCAGCAGACTGTTGATCGCCAAGAGCGGCAAAGACAGCCCATCCAGCCCCAGGCGATAGCTCAGGCCCAGGGCTTCGACCCAGGGCAACAACTCCTCAAACTGAAAGCCCGGCGTAGTCAGCTCAAACTGACTGGCCAGCCAGATGACTAACAGTAGAGTCAGCCCCAGGGTGACAAAGCTGATGGCTTTGGCCACCTTGGCGTCTAACGTTTGGGGCCAGAGGCTAATGGCCAACGCCCCCAGCAGTGGAATCAGAATCAGTGCGCTCAGCATCGATAAACCGTTACCAAAGTGTCCAGGTCATGAAAATTCCCAGTAGGCTAACGCCCACCATAATGGTCAGCAGGTACACCTGAGACTGCCCTGAAATACTGTACTTCAGGCTTTCACCCCCCATTAAGGAAGCCAGCCCCACGGCGTTAACCAGGCCATCCACCACATAGCGGTCAAACCAGTTGATTAACCTGGAAAACCCGCCCACCGCCGCCACCACCGTAAGGCGATACAGCCGCTCGGTATAGAAGTCGTAGGCCAGAATATCTTGCGCAATCCGCAACGACCGCTGGCTAGAACGGGCCAGGGACTTAGACAGGGGAATGGCCGTCCCCAACGCCACACCAACAGCCCCAGACGCAATCAGCGCCACCGTTACCGGCAGGTTGAGGTATGCCCAGGTCGGTAACAGGTCCAGCTCGCCCATAATGGCTGGCACCAGCAAATTGAAGATGGAGAGCGTCACCATCGGCACCGCCATCTGCCAGGGGGCTTCAGGGGCGCGACGGGTCTTCGGTTGGGTGGATCCCAGGAAAACCAGGCGGAACACCCGGGTCAGATTCACCGCCGTCAGCACATTCACCACCAGAAACACGCCCGCCAGCAGGGGCGCATCCTGACGGAGAAAGTCTATCCCCATGCGCATGCCCCAGAAGCAGCCCAGGGGCAGCAGGCCAACCATGCTGAGGGCTCCGGCGGCGAAGGCAAAGGTGGTAGCGGGCATCTTCGGCCCCAGCCCCCCCATTTCCGTCAGGTTCTGGTTGTTAGTGGCCAGAATGATAGACCCCACGCTCATGAAAATCAGCGCCTTGGCCAGGGCATGGGTCAGCAAAAGAGAAATGGCCACCCCCGGCCATTCAGTACCCACCGCAATGAACACCAATCCTAAATAGGCACTGGTGGAGTAGGAGAGGGTTCGTTTCAAATCAATCTGAGCCAGGGCCACCAGGGATGCCCCCACCGCCGTCAGGGTGCCGATAGTAATCAGGGCCGTCAGGGTAACCGGAGATAGCACCACAATCGGCTGCAGGCGAATCAGCACATAGGCTCCGCAGGTGACCACGGCAGAGTTCCGCAGAATCGAAGCAGGGTTAGGACCTTCCATGGCCTCGTCCAGCCACAGGTGCAGGGGGAACTGGGCGCACTTGCCCGTAGGTCCGGCAATCAGGGCCAGGCCCAGCAGGGTCACGACGATGGGGCTGAGATCCGCCGTCTTCACCCATTCGTACAGGTCATTAAAGTTCAAGCTTCCGGCCAGAGCCGCCAGGGCAACGACCCCCATCAGCAACAGTACGTCACCGATGCGCTTGGTTAAAAAGGCGTCCCGCGCCGCCGTCACCACCAGGGGCTGGGCGTACCAGAAGCCCACCAGCAGGTAGGTGGAGAGGGTCAGCATCTCCAGCAGGGAGTAAGACACGAACAGGGACCCGCTGAGAACAATCCCCGCCATCGCCCCCTCAAAAAAGCCCATCAGGGAGTAAAAGCGCGCCAGAGCCCAGTCTTTCTCCATATAACCCAGGGCGAAGATTTGGGCCAGCAGAGACAGGGTCGTGACCAGCTCCAGGGTGCCCAGGGTGAGGACGGATAACTCAAAGGACAGGTTGAGCTGCAGGTCGGCAAAGCTGAACCAGTTGAACATCAGCTCTCTGGAACCCTGGCCCCAAATGCCCTGAAAGGCCAGCAATCCGTGGATGGAGGCCACCAGGGTCATCAAGATGTTGATGTAAGCCGTCGGTCGTGGCCCCGTGCGCCGAATCAACCCGACGGACCAGGGCAGGGAAGCAGCCGCCCCCATCAGCCCGTAACAGGGCAACAACCAACTTGTCTCAACCCAAAATTGAGTCATGCCAAAACCCTTGAGGAAAAATCTGCAAAGCGGCCATGACTGGAACCTGAAGGGTATCAGGGCCAACCTCTTCCGAGCCGCCACGGGATCTTTGTAATAGTTTGTACCTATAGATTAAGGGAGGGACATCCCTTAAGGCGAGATGCAGCGAGATCGCAGCCCCAACCTGATACGAGTCTTAACCTTTCGGAAAATTTGTGTAATCCGCTACAGCCAAACGCTACCAATGGCTTGCAACCCTTTGGACAGATGGGTCAATCTACACAATACTTAGCAATGGGCGATGGGTCGAATCCCCCTAAAGATATGATTTCCTTCCATTCCTGGGGCCATCAGCCCCAGCTCAGCCATTGAGTGACTACACTCGTTTCCTTATAGCTAAATCAATAGATACAACGATCTGCTACATAAGTTTTAATGATGCTCAATATTAGCAACAATCATTGGCACTTATATTGCAAAAGTACCTGCAGCCACCTATGCTTGACTTGTTATTAAAACTTTCAGGCAATTCAACTCTGCTTCCCTTAGGCGAGTCCCGTTTTGTTCAACTGCGGGATCTTTTTTGAGTGCCTAATTTAACGTCGGAACCGCTTCTGACGGGCTGTTGATCCTTGCCTGAACTCTCGAGGAGATTACGACGATGCCTATTGCTGTTGGAATGATTGAAACCCTCGGCTTTCCTGCCGTTGTGGAGGCTGCTGACGCTATGGTTAAGGCAGCCCGCGTGACCCTGGTCGGCTACGAGAAAATTGGTAGCGGCCGCGTCACGGTAATTGTGCGGGGCGACGTGTCTGAAGTTCAGGCTTCCGTGTCTGCCGGTATTGAGTCCGCCAAGCGGGTCAACGGTGGTGAGGTGCTTTCCACCCACATCATTGCCCGTCCCCACGAAAACCTGGAGTTCGTGTTGCCCATTCGCTACACCGAGGCCGTCGAACAGTTCCGGACTTAACGCCTACAGGCTAGTCCAATTCTCCTGGGTCGTGGGTAAAGCTTAGCGTTCGGGCGTAACTTTACCCGTCAGACTATTGTTTATCGGCTTTCCGTCAGCACAATTAGTAATAAAGGTTCATAAAAATGGCAATTGCAGTTGGTATGGTCGAGACTCTCGGGTTTCCTGCGGTGGTAGAAGCGGCAGACGCTATGGTTAAAGCGGCCCGAGTGACTCTCGTCGGCTACGAAAAAATCGGTAGCGGGCGCGTCACCGTGATCATTCGGGGTGATGTGTCTGAGGTACAGGCTTCTGTGGCCGCTGGCATCGAAAACGTCAAGCGGGTTAACGGTGGTCAGGTGCTGTCTACCCACATCATTGCTCGTCCCCACGAAAACCTCGAATTTGTATTGCCCATCCGCTATACCGAAGCGGTTGAGCAGTTCCGCGAAAGCGTGTCCGGCATTCGCCCCTACGGTAGATAATGCTCCTGGCTAAAGTTCGCGGCACGGTTGTTAGCACCTGTAAAGAACCCAGTCTGAGCGGCGTCAAGTTTTTGTTGGTGCAGTTAATCAGTGAAGACGGCGAATTGCTGCCAGACTATGCTGTCGCGGCGGATGTGGTGGGTGCTGGCCCTGGGGAATGGGTGCTCATTACCCGAGGTAGCAGTGCCCGCCATCATCAGGGGTACGAAAAACGTCCGGTTGATGCCGCCGTTATCGCCATTGTGGATACCGTCAGCCTTGACAGCGGTGCGCTTTATAACAAAAGCGAAGATTTTAGTTGAGGCTGTTG
>CAZPYG010000003.1:103444-111522 GCA_964590465.1 uncultured bacterium
TGGTGGGCAGAGCCCACCCTACGGTGGCGAGGATTTGGTGGTTTGGGGAAGGCTGGTTGCCCTTTTGGGATAGCCTTTCTGGCGGTTTCAAGTTCGGCCAGGGTTTACCCGGTCAGCACGGGCAACATACAGGAGATTTGTTTGGAGGATTCGGGCAATGACGGTCCGCACAGCAGCGGTGTCTCCGGCATCTGCGGCTTCTTCGGGGAGGCCCCAGGTGTCCCCGTCAGCCACAATTCATTCCCTGGCTCAAATAGAAGGGGATGTGCGAATTCTGGGGGAGGCCATCGTCGCCCCCGGCGTTTCAATTCGTGCTGATCAGGGGGCCACGTTCCATATCGGGTCTGGCACCGTGGTTCAGGAGGGGTGTGCCATCTATGGCCTGCCCCAGGGGAAAGTTTTGGGGGATGATCAGGCCCCCTACACCGTGTGGGTTGGCGACCAGGCCAGGCTGACCCACAAAGTTTTAATTCAGGGGCCAGCTTACATTGGGGCTGGCTGTTTCGTCGGATTTCGCTCCACCCTCTTCAATGCTCGCCTGGGTAAGGGCTGCATTGTGCTGATGCATGCCCTGGTGCAGGATGTCGAAATTCCCGCTGGCAAACTCGTTCCCTCCGGTTCTGTCATTACCCGACAGGACCAGGCGAATATGCTGCCCGACGTGGGGCCTGCGGATATCGCCCTGGCGCGGGAACTCTTGGGGGGAGAAAGCTTTGCAATGGCCGAACCAGGGAGGGCAACCTCCGGCTCTCAGACAACCTGGGGAGCCTCGGTAAACACTTCAAACGACTACGTTGGATTAGGAACTATGGAACGTCAACAGCTCAGCCCTGATATCGTGCAGCGGGCTCGTCAATACCTGGCCCAGGGATTACGGATTGGAACCGAACACGCTGATTCCCGTCGCTATCGCAGCGGCGTCTGGCAAACCTGCAGCCCTATCACCACCGCGCGGGAATCAGAAGCGTTGGGTGCTCTAGAAGCCTGTCTGGCTGAGCACAGTGGCGAATATGTGCGGATGTTCGGCATCGATCCCAAGGCTAAGCAGCGGGTGGCTCCGGTAACGATTCAGCGCCCCGACGGGAAGCCGGTTGAAGTGGGTGGAGGCGTCTCCGTTGCTTCAGCGCCTTCTTCCTCCGGTAGCTACCGTCCTGCTCCCACGGCTGCTGCCACCCACGGAGTTCTTCCCGACGACATCGTGCAGCAGGTGCGGAATTATTTGAACCAGGGTTACAAGATTGGTACCGAGCACGCCGATGTGCGTCGCTACCGCAGTAATGTATGGCAGACCTGCAGCCCCATCGACTCCACCCGCGAACCCGATGTGATGGCGGCCCTCAAGGCTTGCCT
This sequence comes from uncultured bacterium, assembly GCA_964590465.1. Lineage (GTDB taxonomy): Bacteria > Cyanobacteriota > Cyanobacteriia > Phormidesmidales > Phormidesmidaceae > CAZPYG01. Next base: position 104,795 of record CAZPYG010000003.1, read on the forward strand.
GCAAGAACACTCCGGCGAATACGTGCGGATGTTCGGCATCACCCCCGATAAAAAGCGGGTTGCGCCCATTACCATTCAGCGTCCGGATGGCAAACCCATCGAACCCAGCCATTCCGGATCCGCTTCTAGCAATGGGGCGGCTTCTGGATATTCTTCTTCCAATGGCCACAAACCCAGCGTCAGCGGTGATCTGGCCCAGCAGGTGCGCTATTACCTGAGCCAGGGCTACAAGATTGGTGCCGAACACGCCGACAGCCGCCGTTACCGCAGCAATGTCTGGCAGACCTGCCCGCCCATCAGTGCAACTAACGAAGGCCAGGTGATGACCTCGATTCAGGCCTGCATGGCAGAGCACCCTGATGAGTATGTCCGCATTTTTGGGATTGATCCGGTGGCGAAGCGGCGGGTGTCTCCAACGACGGTGCAGCGTCCCGGTGGTCAGCCCTCCCCGGCATCTGCTCCCTCCTCTGGTCCGTCCGTGCCGGTCTACACTCAGCCCGTTTCGACTCCTGTATCCAGCAACGGTTCTGGGGGTGGTCAGGGACTCTCCCAGGATGTGGTGCAGCAGGTCAACCAGCTGGTGAACCAGGGCTATCGCGTCAGCGTAGAACACGCCGACCAGCGGCGCTACCACAGCGGGGCCTGGCAGACGGGACAAGCCATTGAGGGCAGCCGGGTTTCCGATATTTTGGCTTCTCTGGAAGCCCAACTCCGTGAACACCAGGGAGAATACGTGCGCCTGATCGGCATTGACCCCAGGGTGAAACGGCGGGTGCTTGAAACCACCATCCAACGTCCTTAGTTCGTCACCCCTTCCATGGCAGAGCCCAACCAGGCTTTAACACAACCCAAACATGGTTATGTCTACGGCGACGTAGATATTGCCCCCGGCGTGGCCATGGCAGAAGGGGTGCTGCTGGGGGCTGAACCCGGCTGTCGTCTGGTCATTTCCGCAGGAGTCTGCCTGGGAGCCGATGTGGTAATTCGGGTCAGCCGGGGCACCCTGGTGATTGAGCCGGGGGCCAACCTGGGCAGCGGTGTATTGGTTGTAGGACCGGGACGCATCGGCCACCACGCCTGTATTGGAGCCAACAGCACGGTAATTAACCCGAATGTTGAGGCCGATGGGGTGGTGGCACCCAAGGCACTCCTGGGAGACCCGTCTCAACTCAAGACTCCACCACCTCCAGGGATAGGCTTTACGGCTCCGGAACCAGATGCTTCTCCCAATGGCGGGGCACCTTCCGGCCCGGCTGAGTTTGTTCCCCTCTCGGCAGGCCAGAAAATTCCTGTCAACGGAGACTCGGCAGTTCCCCAGCATGGCGGACAGGCCGCCGCTGAAGAATCATCGGCTACAGACCCCCTGACCGCACCTGAGGGACAATCAAGGGAACAGGTTGCCCCGGAAGTTGAGGGTAATCAGGCCAATGGTTCAGCTCCTTCTACTCCAGAAGAGACCGCCGAAGCTGGGGCAAGCTCTGAAGGCAAATCCTTAACAAACGTCACCCATGTTTACGGCAAAAAGCAGGTCAGTCAGCTTTTGGAGACGCTTTTCCCCCACCGCCGTCCATTAAACGGGTCTACCGCTGAAGACAAGACATAGAATGGAGATGCGGACCCCATCCTCCCCGAGGCGCACTATGCAACCCGATGTCAAACTGGCCCCAAAACAAGACGTGCAGCAGACCGCTAGTGCAGCGTCTAAGGCCAAGAAAAAACTGTCCCTGGCGACGCCCATTCCGGCCAAGGAAAAGGCAGAACAGCGGCGACGGGACAAGTATCGGGGGGCGGCCCTGGGGATGGTGTCTACGGAAAGCTTTCCCGCCATCATCGGCACCGCCGATGCCATGCTGAAGGCGGCGGATGTGCTGCTGGTGGGCTACGAGAAGACGGGGGGCGGGCACTGTACCGCCATCGTCCGGGGTGGGGTGGCTGATGTTCGCATGGCGGTGGAAGCCGGGGTGCAAACCGCCGAAGAATTTGGTCAGTTTGTTTCATCATCCCTGATCCCCAGACCCCTGCCGAATCTGGAGGCGGTGCTGCCCATTTGCGCCCGGTGGGATGAGTTGCGCAAAGTGGGTCGGGGTAATCTGGGCAGTCAGGCCATCGGACTGCTGGAAACCCGGGGATTTCCGGCCATGGTGGGGGCAGCGGACGCCATGACCAAATCCGCCGATGTGGAACTGATGTCCCATGAAACTATCGGGGATGGCCTCTGCACGATTTTGATTCGGGGCTCGCTGCCGAATGTTGCGATCGCCATCGAAGCAGGCATGCATGAAGCCGAACGCATCGGCGAACTCAACGCCGTTATGGTGATCCCCAGGCCTCTGGACGACCTGGAAGCCTCCCTGCCCCATGCCGAACTGGAGCTGGAAACGGCAGAACCGCTCCGTATGCCCCTGCAGCTTGAGAAGAGCGAAGCCGAGAAGGAAGCCATTCCCCTGGAAGCCTCTGAAGCAGAACCGGCGATGGAAGCGATGGAGATGGCCGAGCCGGACCCCGTGGAGATGCCGGAACCTCTACCCCAGCCCGAGATTTCAACGGAAGAACTGTAACGCAATTCGCGGCTTTTACTGGTTAGCTGAACAAACGGTTACAACCCATGGTGATTCAGCTGTATGGACCAGACCAAGCGCTACAGTAGCGCTTGTAGATGGTCAGCCACCGCCTCAGGCACTGAACTGATTTCCACCGTTCGTTAAAGACAAAGTCGATGTGTTTGTCCTTGTACTTTGTCCTTGTACAGGGGGCATCGCTTTCACCAGGGGCAATCTCAGAAAGCGGTTACAGGTCAACCAAAAATTGAAACGGGATTGAATAGAGCAGCAGGGCAGACCATTTCCATGCTTTCCGAATCGCCTACCTGTCCTCTGTGCGGGACGGGTCAGGGGGCTGTGTTTTTTGAGGGCACCAGCGGGGCATTTCGAGATCATCCCCGGATCTATTTTCGCTGCGGTACCTGCGACCTGATTTTTGCGTCGGTCTCTCAACTGCTGTCTCCCCAGGACGAAAAGGCCGAATACGATCGGCACCAGAACAGCCCTGAAGATCAGGGCTATCGCCGCTTTTTGGGGCGGTTATATAAGCCTCTGCAGCAGCGACTAGAGGATAACAGTCATGGCTTAGATTTTGGATCTGGCCCTGGTCCCACCCTGTCGGTCATGCTAGAAGAGGCGGGGCATTCCGTCGCGCTCTATGACCCATTTTATGCGCCGGATACCTCGGTGCTACAGCAGACCTACGATTTTATTACCGCCACTGAGGTGGTGGAACACCTCCACTACCCTCGCCGGGACCTGGAACACCTGTGGCGCTGCCTAAAACCGGGTGGATGGTTGGGCATTATGACCAAACTGGCCCACCCGGGGGACGAACAGGGTAATGGCAAGATTGCCCTGAAGACCGGTGATACCCATCGCACCACATTTGCAACCTGGCATTACAAGGATGACCTCACCCACGTCTGCTTTTTTTCCCGCAGGTCCTTTTTGTGGTTAAGCCGACTGTGGCGGTGCCAGCTTACGTTTATCGGCAATGATGTGATTCTGCTGCAAAAACCGAGTTGAGACAGCCAAAGCTGTATCATCCCTTTCCCAAGGGAATACTCTCACAACTGGCATTAAAACTTGGCCTGGTATGAGACCGCTAAAGATGAAATTGAGAACGAAAGCGCGAACGAAAAGAACCTCTCCTCTAAAAGACAAACCGCTACGAAATCCGGGGCAATCCCTTGACGAGGAGCTTCAGCGTATTGGGGATGAAGAAGTCAATACATGGGTGGCGATGTTTCTAATCCCGCTAATCTTTGCCGGGTACGAAGGTTGGCGATGGTTCAGTGATTCTCCTCCTCGACCTTTAGAAACTCTGATTTTTGCAATCCCCACTTCCGGATATGCCTTCTTTAGGCTTTACCGATTAAGACTGCAACTCAGAAGATTACGGATGGCCCGCGATGGGGAGAAAGCCGTCGGCCAATACCTATCAGACCTGCGGGAAAAAGGTTATCGCGTTTTCCATGACATCGTGGGGAAGGGTTTCAATGTGGATCACGTAGTGATTTGCGATCGCGGCATTTTCACCATAGAGACCAAGACCTATAGCAAGTCTTCCTCTGGAAAGTCCATCATTCACTTCGACGGCGAGACCATCAAAGTTAACGGCAAGTTAATGGAGCGCAATGCCGTTGAGCAGGCCAAATCTCAAGCCTACTGGATTAGGGAAGTGTTGAAGGAAAGTACCGGCAGGACGTTGCCGGTTAAACCTGTCGTCGTATTTCCGGGGTGGTTTGTGGAAGCTGCGAAGGGCCAAGGTACTGCTGACCTCTGGGTGCTCAATCCTAAAGCACTGCCCAGCTTCATCGGCAATCAGCCCCCACGGATTCAACCAGAGGATGTGCAACTCGCGGCTTACCATCTGTCTCGCTACATTCGGACATCTTAAGTTGTAATCGCCCCATTACCAATATCCAAAAGTGCCTGCTCAAGCCAAACTATGGTTTTAGCAGGCACTTTTGCTGGATCGGCTTAATCAGTGATGCTCAACCTTCCAGATTCTCTCTGGCGTGGGCTTCAACCTTTTGTGAGGTCATCGCCTGACCGCCAATCCCCCGTTCCCCTGCCTTGATTTCATCAATAGTGATGAAGGTAACATCCCGAAGTCCAGGGTAGACGGACTCGACAGCATCCGTTAGTTTCGGCAGCAGGTCTTGTTTTTGTTCGGCACTGAACGTGCCTTCTACATGCAGTTGTCTCACTCAGCAATTCTGTCCATCATCCTGAATACCCTGCTATCCAGGGCAGTAGCGGCATTTCAGAATAGACCATGCAACCCTTTTTCGCCGCCGATGGCGACATGGAACAGTACCTGTCGGATATATTCCGAGAAGAAACCGGGTTTTTGGCCATACTGTACCGATGTTAACTGTCCCGATGTTACAGGTGGGGCCAAAGGCCGATGGAACCCAACCCGCCCAGGCTGCGAGTTAGGTTCCATTCATTTCACCCCATTACAGGGTTAGTACGGCCACTTCCAGGCGGTGATTTCCTCGGGATCGGTGCCCACCTCATGGGAGTAGGTGAGGTACTTGATGATGGCATTCTTCATCTTTTCCTTCACGTGGGCCGCGGCAGAGCCCAGCTTGGGTACCCGGTCAATCACATCAATCACCAGGTTGAAGCGGTCAATCTGGTTCAGAATGGCCAGCTCTAAGGGGGTGTTGATGTTGCCCTGCTCTTTGTAGCCCCGCACGTGGATGCGTTCCTGGTTCGAGCGGCGGTACACCAGCTTGTGAATCAGCCAAGGGTAGCCGTGGAAGTTGAAGATCACCGGCTTGTCTTTGGTGAACAGGGAATCAAAGTCCCAATCGTTCAGGCCATGGGGGTGCTCCCCTTCGGAAACCAGCTTGAACAGGTCCACCACGTTGACGAACCGGACCTTCAGGTAGGGGAACTCCTCCCGCAGAATCGCCGTGGCCGCCAGGGATTCCATGGTGGGGATGTCGCCGCAGCAGGCCATCACCACATCGGGAATATCCGGCTCGGTGCCGCAGTCGTCGTTACTGGCCCAATCCCAGATGCCGATGCCCTTGGTACAGTGCTCAATGGCCTTATCCATGGGCAGGTACTGCAGGTGCTTCTGCTTATCGGAGACAATCACGTTGATGTAGTCCACACTGCGGAAGCAGTGGTCCGCCACCGACAGCAGGCAGTTGGCATCGGGGGGGAAGTACACCCGCACCACATCGGGGCTCTTGTTGGTGACCAGGTCGATATAGCCGGGGTCCTGGTGGCTGAAGCCGTTGTGGTCCTGTCGCCACACCAGGGAAGACAGCAGGATATTCAGGGATGACACCGACCGCCGCCAGGGCACATGGTTCTTGCAGATATCCAGCCACTTGGCATGCTGGTTAAACATCGAATCCACCACGTGGGCGAAGGCTTCGTAGGTGTGGAAGAAGCCATGGCGTCCGGTGAGCAGATAACCTTCCAGCCAGCCCTGCAGGGTGTGCTCCGAGAGCATTTCCATCACCCGACCATCCTGGGACAGTTCGCTGCCGTCCAGGTCTTCGGGGTAGAAGTCAGCCATCCAGGCTTTTTTGGTGACTTCGTAGACGTTCTGCAGTCGGTTCGAGGCGGTTTCGTCCGGACCCATGAGGCGGAAGTTGTTGGGGTTATCCCGCATGATGTCCCGCATGAAGATGCCCAGGGCCTTGGTGTTTTCAAACTCCACACTGCCGGGATTGTCCATCTTGATGGCATAGTCACGGAAGTCGGGCATCTTCAGGGCACGCCGCAGCAGCCCGCCGTTAGCCTGGGGGTTGGAGCCCATGCGGCGAGGGCCGACGGGGTTCAGGTCCTTTAATTCAGGAATCAGGCTGCCGTTTTCGTCAAACAGTTCCTCGGGCTTGTAGCTGCGCATCCATTCTTCCAGGCGACGCAGGTGCTCAGGATTGCTGTGCATACCGCCCATGGGTACCTGGTGGGCCCGCCAGAACCCTTCGACCTTGTGGCCGTCTACTTCTTCAGGGCCGGTCCAGCCCTTGGGGGAACGAAGAATGATCATCGGCCAGCGGGGCCGGTAGACATTCCCGTGAACCCGGGCATCCCGCTGAATTTCCTTAATCCTGAGAACGCATTCCTCCATCACCGAGGCCATTTTCTGGTGCATCTCAGCGGGGTCGCTGCCTTCCACGAAGTAGGGGGTGTAGCCGTAGCCCCGGAACAGGG
>CAZPYG010000004.1:0-93772 GCA_964590465.1 uncultured bacterium
GTGCTGCAAAACGTCACCCTGGCTCCAATTTGGGTCCGCCGGTGGCCTAAGGCTAAAGCCCAGGAAGTTGCCCTGCAGCTGCTGGAACGGGTCGGAATTCTGGAACAAGCCCACAAATTTCCAGGTCAACTGTCAGGTGGTCAGCAACAGCGTGTCGCCATTGCCCGTTCTTTAGCGATGCAACCTAAGGTCATGCTGTTCGATGAACCCACTTCGGCCCTGGACCCCGAAATGGTTCGCGAAGTCCTCGATGTCATGCGCTCCCTGGCCGATACTGGTATTACGATGGTTTGTGTTACCCACGAGGTCGGTTTTGCGCGGGAAGTCGCGGACCGGGTCGTGCTGATGGATGGAGGCTATTTAGTCGAAGAGAACACCCCGGAAGCCTTCTTCAATAATCCTCGAGAAGAACGAACCCAGAAATTTTTATCCCAGATCCTCTAACGAAACTTTCCCTTGCTGCTGCCTCAACACCTTACGACAAATCCTAAAACTAAGCCTTGACCCTGGACTAGTGCTTTGTCAACGCTAAAAATCGGCTATGCCGTAGCCTGGGCCAAACGAAGTGGGATCCAGGAGGGCTTACTGAGCCGTGGGTGTTTTCCTAACGGACATGCTTGCGGTTATCCAAGCTTGTCTGCATTTTTCTTGCCAACTATCCCAGATATTTCCTAATCAAGAGATCAACGTAGCATTAAGAGTCTTTGAAGCTAATACCAAGCATCAGCCCCGTACCAAGAACACCGATATAGTGTGTATTGATATCTCGGGCTAGCTAGCCGCTTAAGCGCCTAACCTACTATCTGAGGGATGATTGCATGGCTTCCTCCATTGCTTCGGACCAAAACTCAAACCCAGCATTTGCCCCAGTCACCGGCAATTCCGATGGAAGTATATGTGTAATTCCCGTTTCACCGACTCTAACGGTTGTTGAAGCAGTTCATTTTGAAAGAACTGTTCGAGCCTGCTGCGAGGAAAACTCTAACCTTAAGCAGCTCATTATTGATCTAACTAGCACAACCTTCATTGATAGCAGTGGTTTAGGTTCTCTTGTCATTGGATACCGTACCTGCCAGCAAAAGAGCATTGCCTTTGTGCTGCGGGGAGTGCAGGAACAGGTTCTCATGGTGTTATCCCTAACGGATCTGGATAAAGTGTTCACCATGGAACCTGCCCTAGAGGAAACCCTCCCTCCCCTGAATTCAAAAACCGATGCCAAACCCATTCTTCCCACAACTCATCCTTCCGTCACCTCAAAGGGAAAACGGCTCCTTGATATTGTGGGAGCACTGGTCGGTTTGACCATTACGGGGGTTTTAGCGGTGCCGATTATTTTGGCGATTAAGTTTGAGGATGGTGGCCCTATCTTCTTCAAGCAGATCCGCTGCTCCTGGATGGGCAAGAAATTTTATATCTGGAAATTTCGCTCCATGGTGACCAATGCTGAAGCGTTGAAGCAGCAGGTAAAAAATGAATTAGAAGGTCCCCTATTCAAAAATGAAAACGATCCCCGGATTACGAAAATAGGGCGCTTTTTGCGGAAAACGAGTTTAGACGAACTGCCCCAGTTTTGGAATGTGCTGATGGGGGACATGAGCCTGGTAGGCACAAGACCTCCCACCCCCGATGAAATCGAGCAGTACCAGGTTCCAGAATGGCAGCGGCTAGATGTGAAACCCGGGATGACTGGAGAATGGCAGGTCAATGGCCGTTCAACGGTTAAAAAGTTTGAAGATGTCATTCGTATGGATTTGGCATACCAGGAAAACTGGAGTTTAATCTACGACATCAAACTCATCATCAAAACTGTTTTAGTGCTTTTCTCGAAACAGGCCGGAGCCGCATAGCCCTGCGGCTGAACCCGTAACCTGTTAACGCGATACAGTAAACAAGGTAATGTTTACGGGGAAAGCGGAGGACTATGCTGGCACATATTCTCGCCACTGCGGTCGGAGTAGGGAGTGTAGGACTCTACCTGGCGGCATTTTTTTTCCCAGAAGTACACCGTAAGCATGACTTTTTCTGGAGTGGCATGGGGTGCTTCTATGCGCTGGTTCTGTGGCTTGATGCTGGCGAAATCTCCACCACCAACCTGCTGGGCCATGGGGCGGGGATTTCCCTGATGGGTTGGTTCGCTTGGCAGACGCTTTCCCTCCGGCGAAAGCGTACCCCTCGGGACTTGCAAACCCCTTTAACTGACGAGTCCTGGCAGGTGTTTAGGAAAGAAATGCTATCTCTGGGAAGCAACTGGCTTAAGCGCCTACCCATTCTCGGGGATTGGTTCCCCAAGACAGGTACCGGGCAGATCAAGGAAGCAGTCCAAGGGGAAGGATTTCGGGCCTCAGCTCTAAAGCAGGTCGATTACGAGTTCGTAGACGATCTGCCCCTGGAGTCCAGTGATGCCCCTAAAGACAAGCCCGGCGGTGTCCAAATACCATCCCCCCAGGTTAATTCCATACCAACGAGGAATGACCGCAAGCTATCACAGAAAGCAACCGCCTCTAGCTCTGGAGAGGGAACCCGCACCGGCCCCCAGCCCCGCCAGAAGCCCCAAACCCTATTAAAAAAAGGCGCTGTTTTAAAGGATTGGTTGCTTGAGGTAATTACGACGGCAACTAAGCCCAGGCCTAAGAAACCCGTCATTATCATTCCTCCAAGGGAACCGGCCACTAACCCTGATTCTTCCCAACCTATAACTAACCTGGCCTCTTCCCAGGCACCAGAGCCGGCGGCGGTTGAGCAAATCAATGGGGCCGACGGCAGTGGAGTGACTCCTAACTCCCAGGAGGTTGATATGAGCACCCAGGATATAGCTACCCGCCCAACCGAGCCATCAGAATCACCCTCATCGCCTATGGGCTCCTCTCAGCCTGACGATGAGATACAGAACTGGGACGATGGGGAGGATTGAGCACCGCCGCTGGAAGCCTGACAGCCCCTATTCCGGTTGCTGCTTCAAAGATTCAATCTCTTGACGAATGTCGGCCAGTTCTTGGGTTAAGGCTTCTAGTTCCACCTGCACAGCGGTATCAACCACTGGGGTGGCAACCGTGCTAACGGTTGCTGGAACGTTCGAATGAGAACCATTGGCAAAGGGATTAGGCATTTGGCTAAATAGGCCATCAACAAATTGCCGAGCCTCTCGCTCAGTGGTCACCCCTTTGACTTCCAGTTCTTCGGTTATACGATTCACATCGCCACCCATCTCCGAAAATTTTTGGCTTGAGCTCTGGGGATCTTGCAGAGCCTCGATTAAAGAAGCGGTAGCCCCCAGAGAGACATGAAAACCTTTTTGCAGCGTTTGGGATAGGGTATCGGGATTCATTACTTTATCGGGATACAACTCAAAGGACAGAGCAATTGGCGAACAACGGGTTCAGAGAACCGGTCTGGGTAACTTTTCGGAAACAAACTTACTTGCCCGGTTCCAGGTAAGATTGTAGCGTGCTTCAGCCGATCGCCAAGCCACCCAAGGGTCAGGCTCTGGTGCTAGGCACCCTACTGCTGTTCCAAGTAAAACAGTACATCCTCGTAAAGGCGATTTAACTCTGCTTCGGTAGTTACTCGGATGCGGTCGTCTCGAAGGGTGATTAAGGCCTTTGCTGCAAAGGGGCTAGCCCAAATATTGGGATTGCAAAATACCTCTAAAAAAACATCTCCGGTGTGTTGGTACTCCATAGGCTTCACTTGGGTTTGAGGGGTGGGTTCGCCCGCTTGGGCAGCCCTTTGCTTCAAAAGCTGCATGATATCCTTTAAGGCCGACAGGAGCCCCACTGCGGCTTGCTGGGAGAAGTTAAATCGCAGGGATCCCTGCTCTAGATTTAAGGTGATTTGAGAGGCCATAAGCTGCTTGTACGGTAGCTGCCGTTTATTGTAGAAGGTATTGGATCAGCCTTTGCGGAAACTCCACAATGACGCACGATTGCCTTTTATGATCGAGTACAACACTCTGTAAAGTAATATTTCGTAATCAAAAAGTGTGTTTAAGAAAACTTTTCCTGGTAAATTCCGAAGAAAATCCTAAACCTGGGCGGATCAATCCTTTGCCGTCTCTACAGTAGTAACCGAGAGCAAAAATTACGCCCGACTGCTAGCCCTTGACGAATGACCAAGTCACCGTTTTTGTGGGCCACCGAACCTGACAGTCTGGGCTGCTCGGTTTATTTGTGGAGTCCGCATGGCTGCAAACCTATCTTCTATGTCTGCTTCAACCAATGCAAAACAACTGCTCTGGCAGACTCCTGCTTTTGATATCAACCCTACAGATCGCATTCGCCGCCTAGTTTGGAAAATTGCTCTTGCTACCCTTATCCTGATGGCCATCGGCAGTGCCACCCGGGTGATGAATGCCGGCTTAGCTTGTCCCGACTGGCCCCTATGCTATGGGCAACTGGTTCCCCGGCAGCAAATGAATTTACAGGTATTTCTGGAATGGTTTCACCGGCTGGATGCCATGGTCATCGGGTTCAGTACGTTATGGTTGCTGGGACTCAGCCTCTGGCATCGGAAAAGCATTCCTGGTTGGTTGCCCTGGGCTGCTGGTGGGGCTCTAGTTTTAGTGGGTGTACAGGGACTGCTGGGAGGGTTAACCGTTACCCAGCTGCTGCGATTTGACATTGTAACGGCCCACCTGGGAACGGCGTTACTCTTTTTCAGCGCCATGCTGGTGATTGGTACCTGCCTGCTGCCCTATAAGCCTACCGGCACCGTTGATCGGATTCCCTGGATAGGGCTGTTAGCTTTGGGTCTGGTCTATTTACAATGTCTGCTGGGCGGATTAGTCGGATCCCGCTGGGCGGCCCATCAATGCCTGGGGCTGAAAGAACTATGTCAGGTGATGAATACCCATTTAATCGGTATTGTGCCGGCCTCTGCCGCAGTCCTAGGGCTGACCCTGATGGTGTGGCGCACCCCTGCTTTGACCTATCAACTTCGGCAGTTAGGCAATTTAGCAGGCGTCCTTCTCGCATTTCAGCTGGTCCTGGGTATTGCCACATTTCGGCTGAGGCTCCAGGTAGAACCGTTAACTGTGGCCCATCACACCTTGGGCGCTGCCCTGGTGGGCACCTTGGTTTGCTTTACCGTCCTGGCATTCCGGGATGCGACCGGGGATTCCCCCAAGCCCAGTGAGCAACCGATGTAAGTAATCTGCCAGCCCTCGGCCACTTATTCTATTGGGATTAAGGCTTCCCCCGGCTGTGGCACCAATCTTTAAAGTCCTGTTTCAAGCACAAGCCAATTGTGCTTTCAAGAACCACTTTGGACATTCCCCTATGAATCAGACTACGACCTGGAACGACAGCGACCGTCATCACGAAAACTTGAGAGATGTCGTTCGCAGTTATGTTCAGCTCACCAAGCCGCGCATTATTCCCCTGCTTTTAATTGAAACGGCAGCAGCGATGTGGGTTGCAGCTCAGGGTAATGTTGATGTTGTTTTGCTCCTGATTACTCTATTGAGTGGAACTCTGGCGGCAGCTTCAGCCCAAACTATTAACTGTATCTACGATCGAGACATTGACTTCGATATGGAGCGGACCCGCCATCGGCCAATTCCTTCGGGACGAATTCAAGTGCGGGATGCTTTAGTTTTTGCCATTTTCCTGGCTGTTCTATCCTTCACCCTGCTGGCTGTTTTTGCGAACCTCCTGAGTGCGACCCTGGCCATGGCCGGTATTGCCATTTATGTAGTGGTTTATACTTACTGGCTGAAGCGTTCCTCCCCCCAAAATATTGTGATTGGTGGAGCTGCCGGGGCGATCCCGCCGCTGGTAGGTTGGGCCGCCGTTACGGGCGAACTTACCCTGGCGGCCTGGTTGTTTTTCTGCATCGTGTTTATCTGGACTCCCCCCCACTTTTGGGGCTTGGCTATGCTCATCCAGGATGACTACGCCAAGGTCAAGGTTCCCATGATGCCGGTAATTGTTGGGGATGAGTCTACCGCTCGTCAGATTTGGTACTACACCCTGGTCCTCGTACCCCTGACTTTGTTAATGACCTATCCCTTACACGCTACTGGAGGCATTTATGCCCTTTGCGCCGTCCTGCTGGGGAGTGTTTTTGTACGAAAAGCATGGGCCTTGCTCAAAGTTCCCTCTGACCGGGACTTAGCCAGGGGGCTATTTAAGTACTCAATCCTTTACATGATGCTGCTCTCAGCCGGAATGGTTATCGATAGCCTACCGGTGACCCATACAGCCCTAGCCTATGTTTCAGGCAATTTAGAACCGATGCTAAGTGCTTTGGCCATTCGGTAAGCCCCTGGGTTCCCATGGAAATGGGAACCCAACTGCCGTTTAAGCCCTGTTTGCACCCTATTGCTTTTGTAATATCGCTACGGACCATCAACACAAAGAACGTGGATCACCAAAGCATGGTCCACGTTCATCGTTTATTTATTCTTGTCGATTGCTTCAGGTAACCGTGACGGGAACCCTTGGCCTGAGCAAAAAACCGGGATAGACCCTAGGCCATGGTCTTCGTCTCAGCAGGGTGGCTTCGGTCGGGGAGTACCCAGAGCAAGACCGGGCAAACCACCAGGGACATTACCGTTACCAGAGCAATAATGGTAAACCCGTCGAGTAGTGCAGTAGACATCATCATTCGCCTCCAAACATGCGATTTATCTGAGGCGCGTTCCTTCAGAACATTTTGGGCTTGCTAGACCGCTATTAAGGGATATCCCTTAATGGCAACCCCGCCGTTTTCCAAGTCAGAATGAACGGCATCATATTTTGCTGTATCGTTATCTACATTTTAGCGTAGACATTTTTAGGGAATCATTACGGGTTTCTGCTATTCGTTACGAGTCTTAATTAGATTTAGTGACGAAATCGAGTTCGTACTAAACCCAGTCCCAGTCCAGAAGTGAAGTTTTCCCAATTGGCAAAACAAGTCCTGCCATTGGGTGGGCGCGAGGCCGTTATTCCCTATTGTTGAATGGTGTTGAATGGCCAGTTCAAACTAAGGGAGCAGACTTGAATAAGTTCCAAATTTTGAGTTTTGAATTTTGAGTTGAGCGGCCAATTCAAAATTCAAAACTAAGAACTTCAAACTCATTCACTCCTAAGCGTCCCAAATACGCTGTACTACGGCATATAACAAAGCGGCGCTCCAGCCAAATAGAAAAATACCGTTCATGGCTTCTAAACCGCAGAGCAGTTGCCATTCCCCGCGTAGGGTAACATCTCCGTACCCCAAGGTGGTGAAGGTGATAAAGGAAAAATAAACGGCCCTCTCGAAGCTGCTAATTTCAGGGACGTCGGGAGCCAGCAAATAAATCCCAGCCCAGGCGATAGCCTCTAGGGCGTTGAGGCAGAGCAAAAAGACTGCTGTCCCTAACAAGATCCCCAGGTTGAAAAATAGCCTGGGACTGGCAAACCAGGGTTGATGATGCCGCAAAACCCTCACCCAAACTCCGGTTCCCAGGGCATGAACGGTAACGGTCAGGATGACCATTGCCAAGCTAATGAGGCCCAGATTTACCATCTGATAGGTATCCTACCTATGCAGTAGCACTGAAGTGTCCATGCAATCTTGAGTCCTGCTCCTGAGATAAATTGGACTTGGTTGCACCCTTTTTCTGGGAGGGAGCAGGCTTAAGCGGAAGCGCACTGAAAGAAGAAACAATCAACCCTTGTAGATCGACTAAAGCCTTGCTCCGTCGTAGTTTGGGCTCTGTCCACGGGCTGCAGTTCAGGAGCATTCGGCTTAAGAGGCCTTTGACAGGATCTTGCCAGATTTTTTGTCTCCTTTGTCGGCGTTGCTTCCCTGATCAGACGCCTTTTGGGAGGTACCGGCGTCCGGGGCGGGACTAATGCCGGGGAGGAATTTTTCTACCAGGGTGTGGCTTTCTACCAGCAAGTAGTCTAAGAAGGCTTGGGCCACGACAGAAAGCTGCTTACCCCCCAGACTCGCCACATACCAGTGGCGCTCAATGGGGAAATGCTCCACATCAAGAATGGCAAACTCCCCGTGGGTACCCTCGGAAATAATGGTGTGAAGGGAGAGAACAGAAATGCCTAAGCCTCCAGCAATCGCCTGCTTAATCGCTTCGTTGCTGCCTAACTCAAGTCGTACTTTAACGTCGACATCATGCTCAGCAAAGAGCTTTTGCACAGCGTAACGGGTGCCGGACCCAGGTTCCCGCATGATAAATGCTTCGCCATTTAGCGCCTGAATGGGAACGTTTTTCTTGCCGACTAGGGGATGATCCTTGGGGGCAATGACCACGAGGGGGTTTTCTAAAAAGGGATAGATTTTTAAGTCAGGCTGCTCCGGAGGAGAGCTAATGATGTAGAGATCATCATCGTTATTTACCATGCGCTCCTGGATGTGTTGGTGGTTAGTCACCTTAAGGGAGATATCAATGCCGGGAAAGCGCTGGCAGAAGGGACCCAGTAAGCGGGGAACAAAATATTTGGCCGTCGTGATGACCGCTAATCGCAGTTGTCCTTGTTTGAGACCTTTAAGGTCAGACACCGCCATTTCAAACTGATCAAGCCCCGCAAAAATTTCTTGGCAGGTCTCGAGGAGCTTTTGCCCAGCCTGGGTGAGATAGAGGCGCTTACCAATCTGCTCAAACAGAGGCAAACCCACAGCTTTGGTTAACTGCTTTACCTGAATCGACACCGTCGGTTGGGTTAAGTAAAGCTCTTCGGCAGCCCGGGTGAAACTGCCATGCCGAGCGGTTGCTTCAAATACTTTGAGCTGGTGTAGCGTTGCGTGAATCAACGATCCATCTCCCTAGTTGGCAAACTATAACAATAGATCTAGGTTTTGCCCTAGACCACCTCTTCGGATGGCAAGTTCAAAGCTTTCGCAGAGTCTTCATGCCAAAAACCCGAGAACCACATCAACTATAGACGAAATTCTATCAAATCGTCGACAAATCTCGCTAATTTTCAATGAGGCCAAGAAAAAAACGATTGAGTGGTAGACAAAATCCGTAGCAGCCCCCCATTAAATACCAATTCTCTCAGTCTGAGCTAAAGATTTCGCTCCTCTCCCCCCCCGCTCCCAGCAGTCAGGCTGGCCCAAAGAAACGGTATAAGACCATTTCCAGTGCCCCTGGGAATGGTCTTCTTCGGTTAAACAGTTAAGGAAACCAGGCGAGCCAGCAGGGGATCTCGCAAGCTTTGGTGCTTGTCTGATAGCAACAGTTCCATGTAGGTCCGCAGGCGCTCACACTGGCCGGGGTTTGGCACATAAACCTGGCTATTGGGGCGGTTGAATAATGGAGTAGTTAATAAAGCCTGCAAATCGGCATCTTCCCCGGCCGGAAAGCGAATAAAGGGATTGTTAACCGCAGGGAGCAACCCGGGGGGTAGACGCCCCTCCAGGAGAGCTATCAGGTGGAGTTCACAGGCGTCGGTATTGATGCCCCGCTCTTTGAGCAGGTGCAGGATACCACTCAGGGGCATGGGCTGATCCGGGAAGGTACGCAGCAGTTCCATTAGCAGGAACATATCGCTGTACTGGTGCCGGTTGAGGTCCAGCACCTGGGGATAACGCAGCAGATTGACCAATCCATAGGCAACGCGGCTGCAGCTGGGGGGGCGATCGCTGTGATAGGTATCTTGAACAATGGTGGCATTAGGAAACTTTTGCCGCAGCCAGCGGGAAATTTTGGGCAAAGAGGCACTGCCACCGGTGCAAATCACCTGGTTAATGGCCTGGGTTGTTAGCCCGACTTCGCTCAGTAGCTTATTGAGATGGCCGTTGATGCGCTGAATATAGGGAAGAATAATTCGGTCTTCCAGGTCTTTGCTACGCACAATCCAGCGCTGATCTGCCAGTTCCAGTTCAAACTGGGGCTGGTGCTGCAGAATAACTTTGAGATGCCGCACCGCTTCCAGCAAACTTTGGCCCAGTAGAGAAGCTTCCAGCCGCTGCTGTAGTCGATACCGCTGAGCCAAATCCGGTTCCGCAGGGCGAGGAAACTCGAGGCTATCCAGATCCAGATCATCCCAGTGGGCCGCCTCTAGTTCGGGCATGGCGGCTTGCCAACTCCAGCCGTCGGTGTTGCTGGGACCACGATAGCGCTCGGGGTTGCGGGGTTGTCGCCGTTCG
This sequence comes from uncultured bacterium, assembly GCA_964590465.1. GTDB lineage: Bacteria > Cyanobacteriota > Cyanobacteriia > Phormidesmidales > Phormidesmidaceae > CAZPYG01. The sequence goes on from CAZPYG010000004.1 coordinate 10,072, forward strand.
GGGGGATGCAGGAGATGACCAATAATGTCGAGGTCAATGGCATCCCCGGCGTAGCTCAGGGAGTGCAGGGCAAAGTCGTGATAACTCAGGCCCCCCAAGTCTTTCGGCAGGTTGGCCAAACCCATTTCAGTGACCGTAGCCCCAGCCGAAATAACAACGGTTCCTCCAGACCAGTGACAGGCGTAGAGGGTCTGCTGTTGTACCGGCTGGCCATTGCTGCTGGGCTGGGGTTCAGCCGGATCTGGTAAGCCAGAAAGCACCGCGGCAATGGCATCCTCTACAAAGTACACATCATCTGGCCGCTCGACCAAACCCGCACCGACAACCGCCTCCCGCACATTGAACGGATAGGTATCGGGCCAGTTGGCCGGATAGCTCACCACCACCCCCTGGATCTGGCGCAGGGCGGCGGCAATTTCTTCGAATTCCAGACCAACCGCGCCAATGGTCACAGTAGAATGTGCCGCCATGGGCTGTAGCAGGGTAGTCAGCAGATCCTTGAGTGCCGTCTCGAAGGTTTGTAGGGGCAGTTGGGTGTTGTCAGTCCACTGAATCATCGGCTGGGGCTCTGCCCCTTCCCCCATCACCGTTGGCAGTCCCATTTTTAGGAAAGGCTTCAGGGATTTGAGGAGAACCGTCCTATCCTCGGTTTCCAGGACGCCAGTTTCTTCCCAATTGACCATCAGGGCCGATGAGCCTACGGATTGGACTGGATACCCTGCCGCGGATACATCCACCGAGGCAAAGGTCGGTAAACGGAAAAATTTATCGGCAGTTGCTCCAGAAGTGGTGGTATCAACCCAATACAGCGGAAACACCTGACCGCTGTACCGATGCAATAGCACGGCAGAAATGCCCTGGGCACCAATGTCTAAGCCCAGGAACCACAAGATGGCCGGGTCTTCTGGGGCTGACGGCAGGGTAGGGGGAGGTTCAGGAGTATCTGTGGTGAGGCCTTCCTGCTCCTGGCCGACAGCGGCGGTGTCGGCATCAGTAGCCGGCAACACCGCCGCTGCATCCTGTGGAGGCTGACCCAAATCGGTAGCGGCATTGACTCCGACAGGTTCGTCATCGGTTCTCAGAGATGTAACCTCTCCCAGGAAGTCTTCATCAAGGGGAGCCGATTCTGGAACCGCTTCATCTGCAGGTCGTTCTGGAGCGAAAGCCTGATCATCATCAGGCAACAGAGCCGGGCTAAGTTCTTCGGCGTCAGTTCGAGCTGCCGTCTCGCGGACATTTTGGTCAGCCAGTGGCAAAGGGGCAACCGGTTGGCTGGACTGATCCTGCCAATCTTCCGGAAACCCGGTCCATGGTTCGTTGCCCTGCCCCTCTAAGGTCAGGTCATCGGGCGTCGGTAGGTCGGGCAGCGTCGCCTGATCCAGCCAGTCAGGAGCCGCTGCCGCTGCCATGACATCAGTATCCCCAACATCGACCTGATCTGCTTCGGGGGCTTCCTCGAGCAGGGCATCTAAGTCAATGAACTCAACTTCGGGATCGAAGTCTTGGGTCAGCTCATCGCTGTCTTCAAAGCTCTCGCTTTGGTCGCTTGCTTCGCCCTTGGCATCCGCTTCGAGACTCTGATCCAGCAGAGCATCCAAGTTGAGAAAGTCCTGCTCAGAAAAAGAGCCCGCCAGTCCTGGGCTAGAACCGGCAAAAGGTGCTGGCTCGGGCAAATCAAACTCAGGAATGAGACTGGACTCCACCGTCTCAGGAGGACTGGACAGCAGATCATCTAAACCCAGCTCATCGGAGAATAGCTCGGGTGGCGAGGCCACTGGTTCTTCAACATCGGGTCCGCCCTCCGCGGTAGGGTCAGGCCCAGGGGGGCCTGGGGCGGCGGTGGGGACGATTTCGGCAGCTGAGCTGGGACCTGTGGGGCTGTTCCTGGTTTCCCGGGTCGTTTCCTTCTGGGGAAGAGTCTCGGGGGCATGGTCTGGGGTGCCCAGAATATTGTCTAGGGTTAGGTCGCTCAGCCATTCGGTAGAGTTCACCTCGGCCAACTCTTCTGACTCAAGAGCACGGATCGTTTCTACCGGGTCAGGGTCAGGCCGGTTAGCAGTTTCATTGTCTTCAGGTTGCCAGGAGGCTGCCACCTCATTTTCCAGGGCATCGCCCAACCAGTCTTCTTCTGGATTCCCCTGGTTTTGCTCAGGGATGGCTTCATCCAAACCATGGCCGAATAGATTCTCGGCCGTGGTTGATGGCTCGGGCTGGGTAGGTTCGGGCCGGTCTTCGGCAAAGCCATCGCCAAACAAATTCTCAGCGGTGGTTGATGGCTCGGGCCGGTCTTCGGCAAAGCCATCGCCAAATAGAGCCTCAGACGGCTCTGCCAGTGGAGACTGGGACGTCGTATTGTCGTCCCACGATGGGAAACCGGCATCGGGAGTAGGGTCTGCCTCTTCGCCATCACCGAGGGTTAAGTCCAGGTCTTCCAGGGTAATAGGAGGACCATCCTGATCTGAGGAGAACAGGTCTATGCCTGCTTCTGGGGTAATGGGAGAGGTTGGTTCAGCCGGGGGAATGTCGCTGAACAGATCTATGCCCTCGTCCGAGACCTCCTGGGACGCTGGCTCAGCCGCCGGTTGTTCGCCGAAGAGGTCTATGCCCTGCTCTGGAGGGGCGGCGGGGAAAGGTTCAGCGGCAGGGACATCACCGAACACGTCCATGTCGCTTTCCTGGGAGTCGAAGGCAGATGACTCGGCGGGGGGAGCCTCCCCAAACAAATCAATTCCTTCTCCCTGGGAACCTTCAGGGGTGGGAGTTTCACCGAATACATCCAGTCCTTCTCTTTGGAGATCTGCGGATGGGGAAGCGAGATCAGTCCATGGCAGATCTTCCACGGTTGAGGACTCCCCTGGATTTTCCTCAACCGTGGAAGATTCAAGGCCAAAAATATTTTCAGCGGTGACTGATGGTTGCGAGGAGTCCTCCAGGGACGCTGGGAACAGCGGGTCAAGCTTCAGCTCCCCCACAAGATTTTCTAAGGTGAGGGATGAGTCCAAGTTAGTTGTGGGGCTATCATCTGCAGTCCTGGGTGCAGCCGGAGGGGCCTGGTCCCTTGCTCTGAGAGGCCCAGCGACAGGCTGTGCCGGTGCGGGGGGGATTGGGGAAGGATTACCTTTTTTCCCCTGGGGTGCAGCAGCCTCTGCGAGACTATCCAGGGCATCCAGGGTAAAACCCGATTCGCCCACTGGCGGTTCTTCAGGCTCCAGGGACAGGTTAAGGTCTGCAAGGAGGGCTGCAACGTCTTCTTGACTGGGGAGGTCTCCGGTTGGCATGCGGTTATCCTCAACTAGGGTATCCGCCTCTGATTGCCAGAGGTTGTTTTCATGGAGTGACGCAGGTTCTTGGGAACCTGAGGGGGGCTCGACCAGAGGTTCTGCGGCAATGCGCTGTGCTTCAGGTTCTTCGCCAAAGGCTCCAAACGCGCTTTCAACGGTCTCTTGGGCTGGTGGACCAGATGCCGGGGAGGGCTCTTGCCCGAATTCGGCAAAACTCTCTTCGATATTGATGGGAGGCTCTGTCGGTTCAGGGGTTACCTGACCCGATGGGAAGGGCTCTTCTGGGGCTGTGCCCGTTTCTAAACCCAACAGGTCTTTGTCCAGTTGGTCCATGACCCGTTGATCAACCTGGAGCCAGTAGTTATCCGCCTTGGGGAGGTCATCACTGGTTAGCAGATCTTCGTCGGCATCGGCAATGACAAAGTCTTCGTCGCTAGCCCAGGGGCCTCCATCGGTGACGTTTAGGGCTTCTTCCCCGGATCGTTCCCCATAGTTAGGGGCGGCATCGCCGTAGGCAGGTTGGGATGTCGGCAGCAGGTCTGCCAGGGATGTGACGGTATCTTCGGTCAGGTCGGGGACTGGGGAGGCGGCATCGGCTTCAGTGAGCTGCCCGGCGGTGCCATCACCAAACAAGTCATCCAGGGAAACCTCGCTAACGAAAACTTGATTTTCCCTGGGGAGAACCTCATCTACCGCGGCGGCATCTTCGGCGGGGGAGGTCTCAGCGATGCCCAGGAGGGAGGTGAGGTCTTCAGACTCGGCCTCTGGTTCAGCCTCTGGTTCAGACAAATACTCCAGGTCAGGTTCCACCTGCGCTGGGGCAGAGCCGGAGCTTGCCCCAGCGTCTAATATGTCGCCAAAAATGCTCTGGTACAGGTCATCTAAAGCATTATCTTCGGTGTTGGGCTGGGGGGTATCAGGGGCGCTGGTGGCTTCCAGGGTGTCGCTCAGCAGATGATCTGGCAGGGACACATTGGGATCGGGACGGGGGGCCGCTTCATCCAGCTGGTCAAGCACCTCAAGGGGATCCCGGGGCTCGTCGGGGAATAATTCTGCCGCTGGGGGTGCCTTTAGAGACTTTGACGATTCGGGCTGAGCCTCAGGAGTGCGAGTCGGATCGTAAGCCTCGGCAAGGGCCTCAACGTCGATCTGAAGTTGACTGATTTCGTCGTCAATTTGCCGTAGATTGACGTCCTCGTCGTTGAGGGGCAAATCCAAATTAATGTCATCCACATTCAGCTCTGCGGCCTCAGAAGCAGTCGCCTGGGCTAATACTTCCTCCTCAGATGGCCTGAAGTCTTGGGTGGAAGGTTGGGTTTGGCCGGGATCGGGGAGTTGGCGGGGTGGGGCAGTGCCGGCTGGGTTGGATTCTAAGTAGGCCAACGTTTCCTGGCTCATTTGTTTGGCCAGGTGGTTAATCAAAGCGTTGAACATCATTTCTCCCTGCTGCCCCAGGGTATGCATTTTGTTCAAACCGTGGCCGAGGGAGTCTTGATAGCTGTAAATGCTCTGCTGCAAAGAGTCAAAAACCGTTCGCAGGACCCGATCAAGGTTCATCACCAGCTGGTCAGACTGGGCCTGAATCTGCTTCAAATACTCCAGCCGTTGGGTAGGGGAAAGTTCTCCTGCCCTATCATTTCCCTCGTTTTTGCTCTGGGTCAAAAGATAGGTGTTGGCGGCAGTGGTTTCCAGTTGCTTAACGGATTGCTGAATCTGCTGGTTAAGTTGAGCTTCCAGATGACTGGTGAGCTGGCGGAGCATGTCTTCCCACTGCCCGGCAGAAGGGCTGGGAGCATTCCCTGCCTCTAGCTGTAACCGCTGCTGCTGCAGCTGCTGCACCTCCTGCATGAGCAGTTCCCGCTGCTGCTGGAGGGTCGATACTTCGTTCCGCAGGGGATCGAGTATCTGCATGGTCTGTCCTCGCAGATACTGCATTTCCTGCAGTAGAGCCTTTAGCACTTGACTGGCGGCCATGGCTGTTGGCGCAACAGAGTCTGTGCCACCGGAGGGGGCTGAGGCCAGTTCCGTCTCCATGGACGGGCCAGGTGGTTGGGCCGTATGGGCCTGGACCTGCTGCAGTTCGACCAGCAAATCGCGCGCTTTGGCCAGCATTTGCCGTTGCTGCTGGACATCGTTAGACATGACCCAAGGCAGGCGTGGCCCCGATTCACTCAGAATCGCGTCTATCTCAGCTAATACAGATTCGAGCTTTTCCCTCTGAGCAGTCACGTTGTCTGGTACCTTTCTCCCCAACAATGGCCAAAGTGTATGTCAGGCTGCTTTAAAAAGCATCGCTTTATGCAGCAAATATCAACGAGTTTTGAGAGAGGACGGTGAACATTCAGGACACGGGCAAGCAGCATTCGGAATGGCATTCATCAGTTCCTGGTCACAACCCTTAAATCTTTCGGCCTTAGTTCTATAACTAGGGTACATAATTCCCATGATGGGATGGCTTTCCGTCGTTCGCCCAGGGATTGGCACAGTTTGACAAACTCTGTTACGAAAGAGCCTTTTATCCCCACAAACGAGCCAGGTTCCAGGGCGAAGGAATGATATATTGGTAATCTTTTGGTATTGTATTGGGCGATATTCTCCCATTTAGTCAAAATCAGCCGACGAATGGCAGTATTGGGGTCCATGGGGGCCAACTTCATCAAGGCCCTGGCTAAGCCTCCGGTGGATGGCTCTGAGTGCTCCCTGCCGGGAACCATAAAACAAATTGAAAACTAGTTTCAACAAGATTTTTTAGGGTTGAGGTAATCAATGGACGTACGCTATGGCCATCGGGATCCTCAAGACGACTTGGAGCAAGTTCGAAGGGCAATCCTGTTTGAGGGTTTACCAGAAGATGCCGTTATTCAAGCCACTAGCCAGGTTGTGTTTCGTAGTCATCCAGCCAATCAGGTGATTTTGCTTGAAAATGACTGGGGATCTTCGGTTTATTTCATTCTTGATGGCTGGGTTAAAATTCGCACCTATAATTTGGACGGCAAGGAAGTCACCCTCAATATTCTGGGGAAGGGTGAATTGTTCGGGGAAATGGCTCCCCTAGATGAAGTGCCCCGTTCCACTGACGTGATTACCCTGGTGCCCACCGTCATTGGCAGCATGCCCGCCACCGATTTCGTCATGCTGCTGAATACCCAGCCCCAGGCCGGCATTAGTCTGGCCCGGCTAATGGCCCGGCGACTGCGACAGGTCAACCGTCGCCTGCGTTTGCGGGAGTCGGATAGCCTCTCTCGGGTAGCTGATATTATTCTGTTCCTGGCCGACGGACAGGGGAAACCAGGGGAGGGTGGCATTGAAATTCCCAACCTGCCCCATCGGGAACTGAGCAGCCTGAGTGGCCTGGCCCGGGAGACAGTTACCCGGGTGCTCAGTAAGCTAGAGAAGAAGGGATTGATTGTGCGGGATAAAGACCTGATGAGCATTCCCGATATTGATGCCCTTGAGCGTTTATTAGTTTAGGTTTGCATGAGTAAATCTGGTCATGATCCCTCCCATTCACTGCCGCCTCAGCCCAGGGATAAGGCCCGTGGGGAATCGCCTCTACCCCATCAAGACGAGACCACCTTTGACGATTTAGACACCTATCTGGACTATCGATCCACCGCTGAATCGGGCAAAGACAGTTCTGGCCAACGGATGGACCACCGGTTCAAGGCTGGTCCCCTGGCCATGGTCGAAACCGCCTTTTTAGCCAGCACTGCCGCTTTAATCTGGCTCGTCAACACCTACTTTCCCCCCGGGCCCATTTTGCGGCTGTTGTTTCCCCTGCCCATGGCCCTGGTTTATCTGCGGTGGGGACCTCGGGCCGCCTGGATGTCGGCCCTGGTTTCGGGGTTGCTGCTGTCGGTCTTAATGGGTCCCCCCCGCAGTTTGCTGTTTTTAATGCCCTATGCCGTGTTGGGAGTGCAGCTGGGGTTTACCTGGGCCAGGGGGATAAACTGGTATCTTTCCATCGCCGCTGGCTCCTTAGTGGGAACTATCGGCTTCTTCTTCCGCATCTGGCTGCTGTCGATTCTGGTGGGAGAAGATTTATGGGTTTATCTCACCAGCCAGGCCACCCAGTTTCTGAACTGGTTTTTAGAGAAACTGGTCGCCTTTGGTCTGGTGGATGTGGGAATTTTGGGCCAGGCCAATCTGCAAGCCGTGCAGGCCCTGGCCCTGGTGATGGTGATTTTAAGTAATGTGGTTTACCTGTTTACGGTGCATCTGGCGGCCTGGCTGCTGTTGGAACGACTGGGAGCCCGGATTCCGGCCCCTCCCGCCTGGGTGCGGGACTTGCTGGACGAATAGGCTCGATGAAAACCTCAATGATCAAGGCCTACACCCAGGCGGGTAGGAGCGCTGCCTGGCTACGGCGGGTGCAGGGCAAACAACCTCACCTGGCCCTGGTGCTGGGATTTACCGAAACGGGGCTATTGCCGGGCATCTCTGCCGCCGGGGCAACGCCCCAGGATCGCCGCTACACGGCCCTGGCCGACGCTGAATTTTTGGTTAAGGGTCCCCAACGGCAGCCTCAGTTTTCCCTGCCACCGCTGCACCAGGGAGCTTCACCGGTTTATATTTCCAGGGCGGTAGTGGCAAACCAGCAGGTGCCCATGCACCTATTTGACGCGGGTCTACCCCAACCCCCGAATGTGGACCATATTCATTTAGGCGGTGCCCCAGCCCGGTGCCTGACCACGGGTCAGGCCATGGCTCCAGATTTAGTGCTGGATTTATGGCAGCAGGGGTTAGCCTGGGGAGAAACCCTGGCTGCCAGCCCGGCTGACTATCTGTTGCTGGCAGAATGCGTGGTAGGCGGCACCACCACGGCCATGGCTTTACTGTTGGGGTTAGGGATCGATGCCCTAGGTCGGGTCAACAGCAGCCATCCCGTTTGCAACCATGAACAAAAACTGATGGTGGTGCAGCGAGGGCTGCAGCGAGCTAACTTTTGCACCTCTGCCGCCAGGGTGCATCCCCTAGATCTGGTGGCCGCTGTGGGAGATCCGATGCAGCCGGTTGTGGCTGGCATGGCCCTGGCGGCCAGTCGGACTAAGCCGGTTATGCTGGCAGGGGGGACCCAAATGCTGGCGGTTTACCAGCTAATGGGGGCCTTGGCAAAGGCCGAGCACCTCAGATGGTGCCCGGAACAAGTGGTTGTGGGCACAACCCGCTGGGTAGCCGAAGACCCCTCTGGCGATACCGTCAACCTTGCCCTAGGGGTAAATGCCAGCTTAATTGGAACTCAACTGTCGTTTGGGAAATCGCGGTTCCCAGTGCTCAGAGCCTATGAGTCGGGTTTTGTTAAGGAAGGGGTTGGGGCGGGGGCTTGTGCGATCGCGGCCTCACTCTACCAAAGCTGGGGCCAAGCCGAACTCCTGACTGCGATCGAATCGTTACTGGAACAAAGCCTACCCTTTAATTCATCCCCGATTGATGCCCTATGAACCATTCCCAGTGGATGACTGACTCCAACCAAAACGCACCCACCCAACAACAGAAATTTTGTCTTTAATGGACTCGGGTCGCCAATAACTGTTCTTCCAGGGCGGCAATCCGGTTATAGGCCGCCGTCAACTGAGCCGTTAATCGCTGTATTTGTACGTCTTTCGATAGGGTCGTTTCGTTGCTGTGTCTTCCCAAATCCATGTAGCTGCTGTCTACCAGAACATCTTTATGCTCCGAAACCTTATCTAAAGCCGACAGGCCAGGGTGATGAGGCACGTAGTCATAGGAAGAATCGTGGATCATGACATCACTGTCATCAAGGGAGTGAGGGTGAGCCAGCGCCAGAATATTAGAAACCTGGCCATTGACCTGATCAATCATTTGATGCAGCGCGTCAACTTTAGTGGTCAACATTGTTACTTGTTCTTGAATGGAGTCCATATGACGCCTGAAATGAATGGTTCTCCCCCATCCTAGGGGCAAGCTCAAGATTATTTCTCGGGTCTCCCGATTCATTTAACTTTTGTTGATGGTAGGTATAAATAATTCTTTGGCAGAAAAGTCTTACTGCTCCCACGTTTGAATCACTATTAAGGAGCATGGTCATTTGTAAACTTAAACCCATAAACTGTTACAGACCCAGGGCTACTCGTCATCGTCGCCAGAAATAAGGACATTTTCGATTAGAAAATATTGATATAGGGGATTTCACTCGAATCAAGTACACCGCAAAGATCCCCCCATCTCCCCTTATTCAGGGGGCGCAGGGTGAATCTTCTACAGCTAGACGTTGGGGGGATCTGAAGCTCAGCAGATGTGTACCTCACTGAACCGAGAACCGCTATAAAATCCCAGGTGTTTTTGGCCCACAGTCCATCCAGACAGCATTTCGACCACCCAGTCCCGGGTTAAGATGGTGCATCAAATTTCTACGCTATTGAGCCTTAAAGCCAGCAAATTGAAGCATCAAGCAACTATTCTTTATTTACAAAGAATTTGCCGGATTTGCGTCGATAACTCCTTGCCTTGGGCCATTGCAGAAAAAATCTCCAAAGGAAATAACCCCCTGGAGACCGCTGAGTTTAAGGCCGAGGCCATGGCTGACTGATGGGTGTCTCTCACCCCTGGGGCGAAACCCCTTCATTCCCGCCTGAGGGAGGGTTAAAACTTCTCTAATTGATCCACCCGCAGCCAGATACAGGGCGTCGGCACGTGGCCAAAATTTACCAGGGCATAGTCATCGTTCATTTCGACTATTTCGCCCTTGGTTTCAAACAAATAGGAAGGGAACCGAGAATCACTCGCTTTGGCTTCAAGACTGTTCTCCAGTTGTTCACGAACCGCCCGCACCAAATCGCCACGCTTCAGCTTCGCTGCCATAGAACCTTAACCGTAAATAAGCAACAACCCTTAGATTGTAAGATGGGATGCCCTGCGTCAACCTTGCCCCAGTTTTGAATCACTTAACAGAGCAATCAGCAGGATTCGGCCCGAATGCTGCACTTCAGGGCTCAAGTCCGCTGAGGGTAAACCGCTATTGTCGGTTTAAAAGTACAGAAACAGCCCCCACCACCTCGGCCGGATCAAAGGGTTTCGCGATGTGATCCTGAAACCCATGGGCAAAGGCTTTTTCGCGGTCTGCTTCGGTGGCATAGGCGGTCAGGGCAATGGCCGGAACATTTCGAATGCCCCGATTAGAGCAGGATCGGATGCGCTGCAACAGGCTGTATCCATCTTCTTCGGGCATGCCAATATCGCTAATGACGATATCCGGTTGAAAGGTCGGTAGCAAATCCAGGGCTTCCCTGGCGCTGCAGGCAATTTTAACCTGCCCCCCCGCCTGTTCCAGAATCAGGCCCAGTAGTTCCTGGTTGTCCGGCTCATCGTCGATGATCATGGCCCTCACATTTTGCAGGTTTGAGGAAGCGTCGAGGGGAGTGGTACCTAAACCCGCTTCAAGGGCAGTGCGCCGCATGGGCAGCATGACTGTAAACATGGCTCCCTGGCCAATACCGGGGCTGTCCACCTGGATCATGCCCCCGTGCAGTTCAACCAACCGGCGCGTGATCGCCAGTCCTAAGCCCAGGCCCCCCTGGGATCGGGTAGTTGAGCTATCCGCCTGGCGAAAGTAGTCAAACATATGGGGAATAAATTCTGGCCCAATGCCAATGCCAGAATCCTGCACCTGAATCTGGAGGTGACGATCTATCACCTCACCGGAAATTGAAACGGTTCCCCCGGGCGGCGTAAACTTGATGGCGTTCGACAGCAAGTTCCAAAATACCTGTTGCAGGCGGTTTCCATCAGCCAGGGTAAGATCGTTTTCGGCAGCCAGATTCAGATTGACCTGAATGGATTTGGCGGCAGCGGCAGGACGCAGGGTATCCACCGCAGTGCGAAGCAAACGGCCAACATCCACCGGAGTAATGGCCAGGTTAACCTGGCCTCGAATGATGCGCGAAATATCCAGCAAATCTTCGATCAGCTGGGTCTGGGCAATGGCATTGCGCTCAATGGTGTCAAAAGCCCGCTGCATCACCTGGGGCTTGAGTCCCCCCTTTTGAATGAGTTTGATCCAGCCGACAATGGCATTCAAGGGGGTCCGCAGTTCGTGGGACAGCACCGCTAGAAACTCGTCCTTAACCCGATTAGCACTTTCAGCTGCCGCCCTGGCATGACGCTCCTGGGCCAGCAGCACCTGCCGCTGTTCCTCAATTTGTTTGTGGAGGGTAATGTCTACTGTCGTCATGACCACCCCGTAGATGTGGTCATCTCCATCATGGAGAGGGGCCAGGGATAGGCTGATATCCACCCGACTGTCGTCCTGCCTCAAGTGCTGACACTCGAGGTTAAGCACAGGACCTTTGTTCAAAGCCCGGTGTAGACTGGCCCTGAAGTAATCCTGCTCTTCAGCCGGAATCAGGGGCAGAGGCCGGTCAACTACGGTATTGGCCGACCATCCATAGATCTTTTCGGCAGCCGGGTTCCAGGTCATGACTCGGCCTTCCCTGTTGAGGGTGATAATGCCCACCGGCGAGGCATCTACGATGGCCGATAGTAAGTCATCGGTTTGCCGCAGGGCCTTGGTCACCAGCTGCCGCTCCTGCCGCTCCCGCTGCTCCCTTAGAGCCCGCTTCACGGCTGGCCCCAGGCGTTCAAGGCGTTGCTTCAAGACATAATCGGTGGCCCCCTGCTTCAGGGCATCAATCGCCTGTTCTTCCCCCAGAACCCCTGAGACGATGATAAATGGAACCTCTGGACAGATGCTCTGGGCCAGGCTCAAGGCCTCTAAACCATCAAAGGTGGGCATCACGTAGTCTGACAAAATCAGATCAGGCTGGCGATTTTGCAGATTTTTCTGAAATGCCTTGCGGTTATTAACCTGTATGGTGTTTCCCTCGATACCGTTCTTGCTCAGGGTTTTGTGAATTAGCTCACAGTCCACAGGGTCATCTTCTAGCAAAAGAATCTGCAGCATCGATGTAGGTGACGAGGTTGGTTGCGCGAGCGGAATCAGGGAGTACATACGGTAGCGAGGCTAACTAAATAGTTATGGGAGCGTGCGCCGATCCATAGGCAAGTGCTAAATCTAAGTTAACTAAATGTTGAAGCGAACTCTCTCTCCCCAGAGAGGTATTCAGCCCAGGGCTTTGGGCTCGCTTAAAAATTCTTTTCCCAGATTTATTCAGCATCTGAATCTAATCCGGGACCTCGGGCAATGCACTTCTAACTCCATCCATCAGGTGATTTGGGCAATGGGAGGCAATGTCTACACTTAAAGTCAACCCACAGTCAGGAGAATAGCCGCTTTGGCAGAAACCTATATCCTGGGTCTCTTCATCATTGGAATATTGCTGCTAACCGTGGGGTGGGGGTCAGAATGGATCGCCCGCCTGCCGCTCTCCTACGCCATTTTGTATCTGGTTATCGGCATTGCCCTGGGGCCCTACGGCATTGGTCTAATTCCCCTGCAGCCGAATATCCACTTTATCGAACGGTTCACCGAATTTGTGGTAATTGTCTCCCTCTATAATTGTGGGCTCAAAATCAACCGTCCCCTGAAGCGCCCCCTGTGGAGTTCGACGATCCGCCTGATTGGTTTTCTCATGCCCCTGTCGATTTTGGCCACAGCGGCAGTGGGGCACTGGCTGGTGCAGCTGCCCTGGGGGGCGGCCCTGCTGTTGGGGGCAATCCTTTCTCCCACTGACCCGGTGCTGGCCTCTGAAGTACAGCTGGATCACGCTGATGACCCCAACGAGTTACGGTTTGGCCTGACCTCTGAGGGTGGCCTCAACGATGCCCTGGCTTTTCCCTTTGTATACTTTGGTCTGCACTGGATTCAGGACCCCAATTTAGACCACTGGTTTCGCCAGTGGGTGGCGGTTGACCTGCTGTGGGCCATCGGGACGGCCTTGGCCATGGGGGTGATGGTGGCCAGGGTCGGTATTTGGATCAACCACAACATTCGCAGAGCCAGGGGGCTGAATGACGTCATGGCTGATCTGGTGGCTATCGGTTTGATTCTGCTGACCTACGGCCTGACTGAAATCGTCAATGGCTACGGTTTTTTAGCGGTATTTGTGATTGGCTATGTGGTGCAGCGGCGGGGCTGCTACCCCGAACAGCGGCAGTCGCAACGGCAGTTCATCACCCAAATTGAAAAGCTGCTGGAAATCGGCGCCATCCTGATGCTGGGGGCGCTGGTGCGGGTCGATCAGGTCGGGCAGTATGCCGCCCAGGCGCTGATTGTGGCGGGACTGCTAATCTTCCTGATTCGCCCCTGCGGGGCCTGGCTCAGTACCATGGGCGGTCATTTTCACCCCGGCACCCGACTTTTGTTTGGCTGGTTTGGCATTCGCGGCATCGGCTCAATCTATTACCTGTCCTACGCGGTCACCCATGGGTTACCGTCATCTTTCATTGGCCAATTGCGCTGGATTGTGTATTTAACGGTGCTGATTTCGATCGTGATCCATGGAATTTCAGCCACCCCTCTGGTGGCCTGGCATGAGGACCATATTGGCGAAAGCCGGGGAGAGTAATCCTCAGAGGGTTGCTTCAATCAGGGCAACCATTGGGCCACCAGGGTCCCTTCATCCGGCGGCAGAATCCGCAGACCTGGGCAAAGCAAAGCAGAAGGTAGCGCCCTGATCCAGGCTGCCATCGGCCCAGATCCGTCCTTCATGACGGTAGATCACCCGCTTAACGTTGGCCAGGCCAATGCCGGTGCCTTCAAATTCCTGGGCATTGGGCAACCGCTGGAAGACGCCGAATAGTTGTTCCAGGTCAACACCATCAAAGCCGATGCCGTTATCTCGCACAACGAAGATCACCTCACCCTTGCCGCTCTGACTGCTAACGATAATTTCAGCGGGATCTTTGAAGCGGGTATATTTCACGGCGTTGCCAATCAGGTTTTGCCAGACCTGGCGCAGCAGGTTGCGATCGCCCCTCACCGTAGGCAGCGGTTGAATGTGCCAGAGCACCTTGCGGCCTACCGTTTGGGGTTCTAACTGCCGCTGCACTTCCCGCACCAGTTGATTCATGTCCACCGGGGTAATCTGCATTGCAGCCCGGCCCGTGCGGGAAAACTGCAGCAAATCGTCGATTAAATGGCCTGCCCGGTCGGCCAGCTGGTGTAAAACATTGAGGTAATGGGCCGTTGTTTCGTCTGCACCGATGGGCTCCAGGTGATCTTGCAAAAGATTGACGAAGCCATCGATCTGACGAACGGGGGCCCGCAGGTCGTGGGATACCGAAAAGGCAAACATTTCTAATTCCTGGTTCAGCATTTCCAGGCGAACCGTGCGCTGCTGTACCCGCTGCTCCAGGGTCTGGTTGAGGGACTGCAGGGCGGCGGCGGTCTCTTTGTGGGCCGTCACATCGGTAACCAGGCCGTCAATGTGGGTCTTGCCATCGAAGCTGACCCGGGTCTCTCTGAGCTTCAGCCACCGGGGCTGCCCCCCTGGGTCCCTAAGCTTAATTTCCCGATGCCACTGCTGGTGCCCGTCCCGATCGGCGGCAGGCAGGGCCAGGTGCTGCTGAAAAACGGTCTGGGCATCCCCCAGGGATTCAGCCTGCAGCAGTGTCAGGAAACTGTCGCTGACCTCAATCAGCTGGCCATGCAGGGTAGAGCGAAACACCCCCACCTGCAGTTCATTTAACAAAAACCGCAGGCGCAACTCCAGTTCCCTGGCTCGGCGACGAATTTGGGCATTTTTCCAGACGGTGCGTACCGCCTGCCGCAGCCGTATAAAGTGCCTGGGAGACTTCAAGACATAGTCGTCTAACCCTGACTTCATGGCATCTACCGCTACTTCCTGGGTGCCCGAGTTCGTAAACATGACGATGGGGCGATCCGGGTCGTGGCGCTTCACCGCCCGCAGCACCTCCAACCCGGTGGTCCAGTTCAGTTCATAGTCGGTGATAACAAAATCGAAATCGTCCCGGGCAAAGGCCTGCTCAATTTCAGCCCAATCAAGGGCTTCATCGATTTCAATGGAAGGGAATGCATGGGTCAATTCCCGTATTGCCAGCAGCCGATCATCGGGATTGTCATCAATTAATAAAATCCGAGCCGGTGCCTGGGCAAACTCCATGGAAAAACCTTCCGAATCAGCAGCATTCAGCTTTACCAACGCCAAACCAAGCAATACCCGGGCAGTACCGCTAGGGGCAGAGGGGCCAATGGCAGGGTAACGTATCTTTAGAGCTGAAGTTTTCTTCTGGGAAATGGGTCCCAGGCTTACCCTGCCAATTATTGGCCCCCTGGCCAGGGCCAACCGGGCGATGCCCGTCCATCCTACTTAATGGGTAACGGGGGCGGGTATTCGTTTAGTTTGAGCCAGTAGGCGTCAATCATCTGGATCATTGCCGATAAAGCTCCAAATTGCACCGGTTTTACCAGATAAGAATTGACACCGAGGTCATAAGCCCGTTCCAGATCTACACTCTCTCGGGAGGAGGTCAGCACCACCACGGGGATGCGTCTGATTCCCGGTTGCTGCCGTATCCAGCTGAGAATTTCGATGCCCGAGCGACGGGGCAGCTTCAGATCTAGCAGAATCAGCGATGGGATGGGATACCGACCGCGATCGCAATAGCTCCCCCGCCCCTCCAGATACTCGATGGCGGCATCTCCGTCCTTGACCACCTGTATGGGATAGGTGGCATTAACTCGACTAAACGCCCGCTGTACGAACAGGATGTCGTTTGAGTCATCCTCTACCAATAGAATGCTATATCCACCGAAATCCATGATTTTGGGTGATTCTCCGCGAAATCATTAACCCCAGGCCGACCCCAGCCGCATTATGACCAACGACAATGCGCTCCGAGGCTTAGTTAGGTTAAAACCTTAGTAACCAACCGACCAACTGCCTCCCGTCCAGGTCAAACCTTCAGCAATTTCAGCCCACTATGACACAACCCATTTCGGAGTTGGGTACGGTAGCGTACATAGGGCCAGTTCCTACAATCTACGGGCCCGGGGCAAAACTTTCAAGCAGCCGCTGGTACTCAGTCTGAACAGTCCTGTAGCACTCGCAGGCGGCAGATTCCAGCCCGGCCTCCTGCAAAATTTTGATGCGTCCCCGGTGGTAATGAATGAATCCAGCCTCCTGCAGATTTCTGGCGGCGACGGTAACGCTGGCCCGCCGGGTGCCCAACAGCTTGGCAATAAATCGTTGGGTAAGCCGCAGTTCATCCCGATGCAGTCGGTCCTGTACGGACAGCAGCCACCGGGCTAACCGTGACTCGGTGTTCAAGTCCAGAAGTAGAGTTTTGCCTTAGAAAAAACCACAGATCGCGACCTGAACCTGGCATAGAGCTTGATCAATTAGAATCTTTCAACTCTATCAATTCAACCCCCTGTACAGTAGGGTACAAAATCCGTTTCCGAACGGCCTTAGGAGAACTCTGGGAAAGAAAATACCCCCGAGTAGGGGCGCAGTCCCTGGGCCCTTGGTGAGTGCCTGATAACGTGGGTAATTTTGTTGCAAGAGATCTCCTTAAGCCCCGGGGCGGGGGGCAAAATTCAGCGGTTCTCCTGGCTGAGTTGATGGTTACCATCGGCCACCGGCAGCTCAATCCAGAAGCGGCTGCCCCGGTGCAGGCCAGATTCCACCCCGACTCGTCCGCCCAGGCGTTCCATGCCACGCTTTACAATGGCTAGCCCAATGCCAGTGCCGGCATAGGCCTCGACTCCGTGCAGCCGTTCGAATGCCTCAAAAATTCTGGACTGGTGACTGGGGGCAATGCCAATACCCTGATCCTCCACCCACAGGCGCACCCACCGGGCGGATTGCCCGGAATTACCGTTGTCTGGTTCCCGCACCTCAGCCCAGATGCGAATTTTGGGCCGTTGTTCGGGGGCCACAAACTTAATACTGTTGTCAATGAAGTTGGTTAACACCTGCTTCAGAATGCTCCGCTGGGCCTGCACCGTCGGCAGCTGAGAGGCCACCGTCAGTTCTGCCCCCTCCGCCTGAATCAGGGGCTGCAGATCCGCCAGAATGCTGTCGATCATGCTGGATAAATTGACCGGCTGCAGGTTAATGGCGGTGCGCCCCAAGCGGCTATAGGTGAGCAGATCCTGCACCAGCACATCCAAATGCTCCGCCGATGCCGCCATCCGGCGAATGTAGTCTCTGCCCAGATGATCCAGCACCTGGCCGTAGTCTTCCACCAGCACCTGAGCGAAGCCCTGAATTGACCGCAGGGGGGCCCGCAGGTCGTGGGCCACGGAGTAGGAGAAGGCTTCCAGCTCTTGGTTCACCTCTTCCAGGGCTTGAGTACGCTCTTTGACGCGCTGTTCTAGGGTCTGGTTGAGCTGCTGCAGTTCCTGCTCCGTATATTTACGGTTAATGGCTGCCGCCAGCAGGTTAGCCACCGCCTGCAGAAAGTTGACATCGTTTTGGGTAAACAACCGCTGCCGGGTTGAGTGGACCCCCAGCACGCCAAAGGGTTGGTCCCCCACTCCCTGAATGATGGTGCTGATGCCGCTGATGACTCCATGGTTTTTCAGCAGGGGGGGACCGTTGAAGCGGGTTTCTGCGCTTAAGTCCTCAACCACAACGGGGTTTTGGGCCATTAAGGTATAGCCCGCCTGGGACCTGGCATGGGCATCCACCATCGCTTGACCCACCAGGCCCGGCTGCCAACCGACTCCCGACAGCAGCTTGAGGGATTGACCATCGGGCGATAGCTGCAGCACTTTGGCGTAGTCGACGCTGAGACTGGTGGCCAGCAGCTGGGTGGTTTCTGCAAATAACTCCCGCAGCTCTAAACCCGATAGAGCCGTTTGACTGAGCTGGGTCATGGCGGCCTGTTGCCTCAGCCGAGTGGCCAGGGTTGCCTCGGTGCGTTTTTGTTCAGTCACATCGGCAGCCATGGAAATTACCAGTTTTGTGCCATCATCGGCCCGGCCCAGGGGAGCAGAACTGAATAGCCAGGTGCGGCGTTGACCGCTACAGGTTCTGATGGCAAATTCCCCCTCCTGGACCCGTTCGTTGCAGTCATAAAGAGCGTGAATTTTCCCGGAAATCTGACCCCGGCCATCACCGTAAACCCGTTCAACCCAAGCATCCAGGGTGGGAATTTGATCTGCAGCGTAACCGGTAATATCTAAAGTGACCTGGCTCATCTGGAGGATTCTGCCATCCTCGCCATGAATAATGATGGGGAAGGGCGCATCGACAATGGCCCGCCGAAAGCGCTCTTCGCTGGCCTTTAAGCGGGTTTCGGCCTGCAGTCGCTCGCGGATTTCCTGCTTCAGAGAAGCGTTGGCGGCAGCAATTTCTGCGGTTCGTTCGGCAATCCGCTGTTCCAGGGTTTCGTTCAGGGTGCGATAGCGCTGTTCGCTCTGGCGCAGCTCGGCCTCTACCCGCTTCAGTTTTGAAATATCGCGCCCTACGGACTGATAGGCCACAATATCACCCGCATCATTGCAGAAACAGCGGTTATGCCACTGGGTCCAGCGCACCTGGCCGGCCACCACCACCCGATTTTCAATCACCGTTTGAGGACGATCTCGGGACATCCCCTGGACCTGCTGCTGAACCGCCTCCCGATCGACTGCGTAAATCATTGGCTCATAACGTTTGCCGATCATGTCTTCCTGGGAAATGCCGAAGTAGCGGCAGTAGGACGGGTTCACGTAGAGAATGGTGCCATCGACCCGATAGCGGCAGATTAACTCGGTTTGGTTTTCAACAATTTCCTGGTAGGAGACCGTCGCCCACCCTTGGGACTGGGCTGGACCATGCGCCTCAGACCTCAGCTTCTGCTGGGCCGGAGACGCTTGCCAAAAGCTGGCTAGGGATGAAAATTTAGCCCGGAGGGCCTGGAAGCTGATCATGATTGAACGGTCTAATCAGCGACGGGGAAGATGAGTCGCTTTAACTGATTGCGAACCCTACTACAGTGTACCGATAGAGCCTGGACTGCATGTTTCCAAATATATGGGTCGGGCTTGAAACGGCAGCCTAGGGATTGCTTTCCCGGTCTTGAGCCTTACCCCGGGTTGGAGAGGAACCTGCCAGGGCAGCGCCAACAGGGCGGGCCAGCCAGGCAAAAAATACCAGCACCGCCACAATTTCCAGCCGCCCCAGCCACATCATCAGCATCAGCACCAGCTTGCCCAGCCAAAATAAATCAGGTTGGGTGATGCCCATGGATAGGCCCGATGTGCCCAGGGCCGAGGCGCATTCAAACAGGGTGTCTGCTAGGGAAAACTGCCCTCGGGTGACATGAAACAGCACCATTGTGCCGATGCCCAACGCCGCTAGCCACAGCATGGCCAGCACCACCACCGAGTTCAGCTGGCGGTGGGCTTCTTTTTCGGAAAGGAGTTGGCCATCCACCTCGTAACGCAGTTCATCTGGGGACTCGTGGTAAATCAATCGCAGGTGCCACGCCACGGATTTGTATAACACCGCAACCCGATCCAGCTTTAGCCCTCCCCCCGTAGATCCGGACACGGCCCCAAAAAACATGGCCAGGGTCATGAAGATAATGGTTGTTGCCCCCCACTGGTTGATGGCCACCGTGCTAAATCCGCAGGTGGTCAGGGCTGATACCCACTGGAATAGGCTATCTATCCACTGCCAGGAACCCACTTGCCAGTACCGCTCGATCAGAATGGCACTAGACCCAAATACCAGCAGTAGCCATAACAGTTGATAACGGGTATGTTGCCACAAATCCGAAAATTCTTGACGACGTATCATCTGGGAGTGGGTAGCAAAGCTAATCGCCCCAAAAATCATCACCGGGATCATGGCCAACTGCGGTGCTGGACCATAAATTTGCAAACTGCTGCCGGTGATGGCAAAGCCACCCGTAGAAACGCCGCACAGGCCATGGTTAATGGCCTCCCACAGGGGCATCCCGGCCAGCCGCAGCAGCAATATACTGGCGACGGTGTAGAGCAGATAAATTTTGCCGATTTCCTGGGCGGTTTCCCGCAGGGTGGGGGCCAGCTGCTCTTCCCGGGTTTCGGCGGAATAGAGCTGATATATATTGTTGCTGGGGTCCAGAACGGAAAGGGTCAAAACAATCAACCCAATGCCCCCTACCCATTGACTGAAGGACCGCCACCACTGCAGGCTGTGGGGTAGCTGGCTGGAATCTTTGGCCATCGTTAGGCCCGTGGTGGTAAACCCCGAAACCGATTCAAACAGAGCATTCCAGACGTTCTGGTAAACCGCCAGGGTGTTGTCGGGATCTGTCCCAAAATCCTGGGCCTCAGCCACTGACACATAGGGAATGGTGCCCAAGGCAAAGATCATCGCCCAGCTCAGGGCCACAATCACCAGGGTTTGCCGGTAGCGAATGGCTTTTCGCTGCCGGTAGCGACGATAGAGAAACTGACCGATGCCCAGCGACAAAGCCGCGGTCAGCAAAAACGAAGGTAGAGCGAAATATTCCTGAAAAATTAAACAGACGGGTATGGAAATCAAAGCCATGATGCCAGGCATTTGCATCAGCAGGCCGACCACCCGCAGCAGGGCTTGGGGGTGAGCCATCGATTACATTTACTCCCGTTCGGCAATGTGTCGCTTCACTTGAATCACGCTGTCGGGGTTGAGAGACATGGTATCAATGCCGTTTTCCACCAGGAATTCAGCAAATTCGGGATAATCGCTCGGGGCCTGCCCACAAATTCCCACTTTGCGTCCCCCTGCATGGGCAGCTACAATCAGCCGCTGGATGGTGCGCTTCACCGCCAGGTTGCGCTCGTCAAATAAGTGCGACAGTTCTGACGAATCCCGATCCACTCCCAGCACCAGCTGGGTCAGGTCATTACTGCCGATGGAGAAGCCGTCGAACCGTTCCGCAAACAGGTCGGCCAGCTCTACGTTCGAGGGAATTTCGGCCATCACATAAATTTCCAGGCCGTTTTCCCCCCGCTTCAGGCCATTTTCGGCCAGCACCTCCAGGACGCCATCCGCTTCTTCCAGGGTGCGGCAGAAGGGAATCATCACAATCACATTGTCGAAACCCAGATCTTCCCGCACCTGCTTGATGGCGCGGCATTCCAGGTCAAACCCCTGACGATAGCGATCGCTGGTGTAGCGCGCTGCCCCCCGAAAGCCCAGCATCGGGTTAGACTCTTTCGGCTCGAAGGCTGCGCCCCCGATCAGGTCGGCATACTCGTTGGTCTTAAAGTCGCTCATGCGCACAATCACCGGGTTGGGATACTGGGAGGCGGCGATGCGGCCAATGCCCCGGGCCAGGTTTTCCACAAAATACTGCTGCTTGTCGGGGTAGCCCTGGGTCAGGTCACGGATCTGCTTCCAGGCGTCTCGATCTTCCAGGTCGTCGTAGTGAATCAGGGCCATGGGATGGATTTTGATGATGTTGTTGATGATGAACTCCATCCGGGCCAGGCCGATGCCCTGGGCGGGCAGCTGCCACCAGCGAAAGGCGGCGGCGGGGCTGGCGATGTTCATCATGATCTGGGTTTTGGTGTCGGGCACGTCGCTCAGGTCCACCTCCGTGGATTCATAGTCGAGAATGCCCTCATAAATGTTGCCCTCATCTCCCTCGGCGCAGGAGAGGGTCACTTCCTGATCGTCTTGCAATACGTGGGTGGCATCGCCGGTGCCGACGATGGCAGGGATGCCCAGCTCCCGGCTGACGATGGCCGCATGGCAGGTGCGGCCCCCCTGGTCGGTGACGATCCCCGCCACTCGCTTCATGATCGGTACCCAGTCGGGGTCGGTCATCTCGGTGACCAGGATAGTGTCGTCTTTCACCTGGTCAATGTCGTCGGCGCTGAGGATGCGGCTGACCTTACCGGCTGCGATCGCGTCCCCAATGCTCAGTCCAGCCAAAATCTGCTCACCCTTCTGCTTCAGCTTATAGGTGCGCAGGGTGCCCGCAGCCCGCTGGGACTGGACCGTTTCGGGCCGGGCCTGGACAATGAACAGCTCACCGGTTTCGCCATCCTTGGCCCACTCCATATCCATAGGCTTGCCGTAGTGGGCTGCAATGGTGGCGGCCCAGCGGCCCAGTTGGAGAATCTCATCGTCGCTGAGCACAAAGGTGCCCCGCTCTTTGCTGGAGGTCGCGACCGTTTCGGTGCTCTCGCTGCCCTCGCTGGCGTAGATCATCTTCTTTTCTTTAGTGCCCCGCTTTTTTTGAACAATGGGGCGATAGCGGGACTCCCCGCCGTCCTTATGCTTCAACAGAGGCTTGAACACCGTGTACTGATCGGGGGTAACGCTACCCTGCACGACGGTTTCCCCCAGCCCCCAGGCGGCATTAATAATCGCCACATCCGGAAAGCCTGTTTCCGTATCGATGGAAAACATCACTCCGGCACTGCCTTGATCGGACCGCACCATGCGCTGCACGCCCACCGACAGGGCCACCTGCAGATGGCTGAAGCCCTTTTCCTCTCGATAGCTGATGGCTCGATTGGTGAATAGAGAAGCGTAGCAGCGGCGACAGGCGTCCAGCAAGTCCTCTTCCCCCTGGATGTTCAGGAAAGTTTCCTGCTGGCCGGCAAAGCTTGCTTCCGGCAGATCCTCCGCAGTAGCAGAAGAGCGCACCGCCACGTCTAGCTCATCCTGGTCATAGCGCTGGCTTAAACCCCGGTAGACTTCCCGAATGGCCTGCTCCACAGCCCCAGGAAACTCCGTTCGAAGGAACAGCTTACGAATGGCCGGTCCAACTTCCGACAGGGGACGGTTCCCCGATTCCATCGATTCCAACTGCTCGCGGATCTGCTCCTTCAAGTTTCCCTGCTGCATGAACTTCCAGTAGGCTTCAGCGGTGGTAGCAAACCCATCCGGCACCCTCACCCCCTCTGACTTTAGGGACTGGATCATCTCCCCCAGGGAGGCATTTTTGCCCCCGACTTCTTCAACATCCTGGGACGTGAGATCGTCAAACCAGCGGATGAGAGTGTTGCTGTTCATCTCTATTACTTATTGACCAGATTTTCAATTCCCTAAAACTTTATGTTTTGCGTCCTACCCAGAACATCCTACAAAAGTCAGAGTTTGCTCTAGGCAATAGACAGAAGTTTGGTAAAAGCCTGGACTCCAAACTTTCCAACACCCGCCTCAGGGAAGCAAAATTTCCCCTAGGTAAATAACAGGACCGCAGTAAATTTTTTATGGGTTTCGTATTTGAAATTACATTAAATTTCTTTTCCTAAAGAGTAGCCCTTGAGGCTATTCAGGCAAAAAAATAAAATCAGATTTCCATGGGAAAAGTACCTCCACCATGGGGTGTGGGTCGCCTGGGGTTTTATTTTCTCCCATACCTGGCGATATAAAGTTTGTGCTAAGCTGACCTAAGAATTTAGACACCTGATCGCGGTTCTACCTTTGGGTTCACTGTCCTAAAGCTAGAAGTGACTCAGCTGAGTTGAATTGATTCAACTTGTTACCCAGACATTAAACCTTTACAAGTTGATGTTCTGAGTAGCCTTCTTGCATTGTTTTGGGATGCCTATGTTCTACTCTCAGCGGACGGAGGGGTCAACGGGCCTGGTTGCCCCTTGCGCTCATGGTAACGCTTCCGCAGAATTCGGATGTCCTGCCCCACCGGCGGTGCTGTTGGTTGATGATGATATGGATAGCTTAGTTCTTTTGTCTTTCGTTTTTGAGCAGTTCCCCTGCTCTGTAGTGACTGAAAGTAGCGGCGAAGCAGCCCTCGAACAGATCAAAAACAATTCCTTCGATCTGGTTATGCTGGACATACAGCTCCCGGGTATCAGCGGGCTGGAAGTGGTGAGCCAGTTGCGCGCCAACTCCTCCAATACCACTTCCCCTGTGATTGCCGTCACCGCTTTAGCCCGGCATCAAGACCAGGAGGCAGCTCTCTCGGCAGGGTGCAACAACTACATCAGCAAGCCTTACCTGATTGAGGATATTGAAAAGCTGATCGGCCAATATATCAAGGGACGCTGACCCAGTTAGCTGGTCCGTTGCGCCCATCCACCCCTCTCATCCTCGCCCCTCTCATGAATGGGAGGGGCGGTTTTTGCTTCCTTGGGGAGCCAGGAACCGCCCACTTCAGGGATTATGGCAAATGCCCGGTGGCTAGAGCCGGGGGGCATGCTGTGGCCTGAAACAAAATCTCTTGATGGGAAAGTTCATGGTTTTCATTCACCCAAACTAGGGCAGCCCGCTGTACTCCCTGGCTATCTAAGGACACCAGGGAAAAGTTACGATGGGTGCTCCCATCTATCTGTACCCAGCGGGGTACGCAGGCAGCATTCAGGTACAGCGTCCCCCCTGGCCCAGGCAGGAACCGTCGCCGCAGTTGATCCTGGCGGTGACGCAAGCCGTGGTGCATGTGGCCAAAGGTGACCAGGGACACCCGCTTGCCCTGGTGTTTAGCATAGTCGATGGCTGCTGCCAGGTCTGGGTCGCCAAAGTCTCCCCCGAGGGGGTTCCAATCTCGTCCGCAGGGGGCTTCAGGTTCAGAACCCAGTCCCGTGGGTCCGCAATGCCCCACAAAAATCAGGTGATGGTAAGCCGCTCTATCAACAGCCTGCTTCATCACATCAACCGACTCTGCAAACCCGTGGACTCCGTAATACTGCCGGTAGAACTCTGCATTCTTCCATTCTGAGCCACCCCAGCTGAAGGGGCGGCCTCCCACCACCGTAAGCTCTAAACCCTCAAAATCCAGCTTGCCATAGCCCACGTGGGCGGTTCCTAAAGCCTCCAGCTGTTGCTTAACCCGATCTTCCGCCTGCCGGTTGTAGGGACACTTTTTGCGACCCCACTCCGTTGCTGAATACCAGGCGTCATGATTTCCTAAAATGACGGCTTTAGGAATCTTCACGGCAGCAATCTGACGCACCAGATCCACGGCTTCATTGCCGATATCCCCCACAAACAGCACCAGGTCGACTCCCAATGCCTCCAGGGACTCTCCGTCGGCGGCGTTCCACTGGTTATGCACGTCTCCCACAATGGCTAGGGTAATCGAACGATTCTCGGCAAAGGAACGGGTAGTCATGGTGTGTACTGGATTATTAGCCTCCTTTTAGGATAGGCTTTGGGGCGTAAAATGCCATCGCACCCCACTGCTCAGCACTATGGCCTGCATCGTTTTTACCGACCTAGACGGCACCCTGCTCAACTCCGAAAGCTACCGTTACGAGGCCGCTCTACCCACCCTGGAACGGCTTAAACAATCAGGTATCCCGGTGATCCCCGTAACCAGCAAAACCCGCCAGGAAGTAGAAACCTTAAGGGCTAAAATTGGTTTGCAGGACCCCTTTGTGGTGGAAAATGGCAGCGCCGTTTTCCTGCCTCGCCACCATCCCCTCTTCCAACGACCAGCGGGGGAAGACGTCGAAGATTATCGCGTGCTGCAGTTGGGCTGTAACTATGTCACAGCCCGGGCCGGCTTAAAGGCCATTGCCCAATCCATTGGTCGCCCCCTAAAAGGCTTTGGCGACTGGTCTGTGGATCAGATTGTGCAACTCACCGGTTTATCGCACCATGGCGCTAAGCAAGCCAAGGCTCGAGAGTTCACAGAGCCTTTCATGACTCCTAAAAACGTCACTTCAGAGGCCCTGCGGGATGCCGTAGAAGATATGGGATTTAAGGTGGTCATCGGCGACCGATTTTCCCATCTCATTGGGGGGGAAGCCGGTAAGGGCATCGCGGTGCGTTGCCTGGTGGAACTGTACCAGGCCCAGCAGGGTACAGAGGACCCCGTGACCACCATCGGCCTGGGCAATAGCCCTAACGACTTGGACATGTTGGAGCATGTGGACTACCCGATTATCCTTCCTGGCCTGACCGGTCCCCATCCCCGCCTGGCAGACCGGAGCTGGACCATTGCCCCAGGCCCGGCCCCCGAAGGCTGGAAATTAGCGGTAGAGACCGCTTTGGAGCAGACCCTGCCGCAGTTGTGAGACTTTGATTAACCCCTCAATGTGGCCCCTATCAATTCTTGAAGCTCCTATGAATCAGGCGTGCGGCCTGGGGTGCGGCGGGTTGACTTTTGTTAAGCTATAAAACGGTCCCAGTAGGCTCAATTGGAGGCCTAGATAGAGCGTTGATTGTCCCAGATACCCTGGATAAATTCTTTATTCATTATTGTTGATTGCTAAAAGCCCATGTCAAACCCTGACTTTATGATTATCGGCGCCATGAAATGTGCCACCAGTACCCTTCATGTGCAGTTGGCCCTGCAGCCAGGTTTCGTCATGAGCGAACCCAAGGAGCCTAATTTCTTTAGTAATGACGAAATCTATTGCCAGGGTATGGACTGGTATTACGCCTTATTTTCTGCAGCCAAACCTGGGGACCTCTGCGGCGAGTCCAGCACCCACTACACCAAGTTACCGACCTACCCCAACACCATTGACCGAATTCAGCAGCATGTGCCCAACGGCAAATTTATTTACGTCATGCGGCACCCCATTGATCGGTTGGTTTCCCAGTTTATTCACGAATGGTCCCAGCGGAACGTGTCCACGAAAGACGTCAACGAAGCTGTGACGGCCCTGCCCATTCTGATTCAGTACAGTCAGTACAGCATGCAACTGCGCCCCTTTTTAGAAACCTTTGGGCCAGACAATATCCTGCCATTGTTTGCAGAAAATCTGCGTCACCATCCTCAACGGGAACTGGAACGGGTCTGTCGTTTCCTTGGATATCAGGGCACTCCCCGGTGGCAAGAGGATACTGGACACGAGCACCAGTCTTCCGAGCGGTTGGTTAAAAGCCCCTGGCGGGATGCCCTGGTCGAGCAACCCGTGCTAAAACACCTGCGCCGCACCCTGGTGCCGAAATCATTTCGGACCCGGGTGCGGGGTTTATGGACGATGAAAGAACGCCCCCAACTAACCCCAGAGCGCATTCAGTACCTGGAGCAAATTTTTGACGAAGATCTAGCCATGGTGGGGCATTGGATGGGCCTTGAACTGAATTGCCATAATTTCAAAAAAGCAGTAGATGCCGGTCCTGATAGCTTTATCAACTGGTCCAGTCCGTCCCGTTCCGAGCCTTTAGCTAAATAGGAAGATTGCCGCGTCTACGGGAATGGCCATAGACCTGGTTAACGCTTTAAAGTTAATAGATTAGAGACAACAGAGCCAGACCCACAGCTACCTCGTAGGAGCTGTCGCCTCCTGATCGGAAGATTCTACACTCCTGTTATCCAGGGGCTGGAGTTCTCTCTGGGCTAAAGCGTTACGAACACTGTCATGGCAAAAGCTAAACCCACCGCCCACAGATCGCAACACCCCTGAGGCCACCAATCGCCTCAGAAATGACCGTTCCATGGCTGGCAAACCACCCGTTTTATTGGCCAGAAGTAACAACCTTAAAATCGCCTGCTGTAACCCATAGGACAACCACAGAATAGCCCCTAAACCCCCAACGACCAGCAGTCGTAGCCGCTGCCCATTGAGCAAAGTCAAGGGAGGTTGGTTCGTGATTAAAGCCGGGAGTACCAAAAGCAGAACGATAACCCCGCCCAATAAACCTATCAGGATGGTGCAATTACGCATGGCGTTGACCACATCCTGGTTGGCTGCAGTACGAATTTGAATACTGCCCTGCACCCCACCCCACAGCAGTATCCCCAGGGCTATGCACCAGCCAACGATGGCCCCCACAGAACTGGCTATGCCAAAGGCCGAAAGCGCTCCCCCAAACCGCGACAAGGGTAGCGCCACCAATCCCCCCACCAGTAATCCAAAGACCAGAGCCGCCAGGCTACTCGCCACGGCCATCACTCCTAAGCTGCGCCAAGAAGCCGTCGCCAAACTTAATCGGTAGCGGGGAAAGTGCTCCACATCAATCTGTGATGCCACCAACCCAAGGGCGGCTCCCAGCACCAGGTTGCCTGCAATCAGCCCATAAATCAACGCCAGTAGTACCACCATCAAAAGGCGATATAACACCCTCCGAGACGACGGCAGCCAGGAAGGTTCCAGCCGATCGAGGCGAAACGTACGAGAGCGTGTATCCAACTGTCGGGCCAACCACTGCAGCGGCACCTGATCAGATTGGGGGGAAATCTTTGCCTGGCTGAATTGATGATTAAAGAAAGTATCGAACAGGTCATGGCGATTCTGGATGGTCTGTCCCTGAAACATTACCCCTAGCATGGCCAGGTGAAGAGGGACCCGGGCGAGCAGCTGCAAGGATTTACTGGCTTTAATCCCCTGCCAGAGGTCAGACCGGTTAAGGACCGTGGTAAAGTCTTTAACCTGCTGGGCCGCTAAGGGAAGAATATTTATCCCACTGTTAAAGTAGTTGAAGGTGATGCCGCTCTCTTCTACCACCTTGCGACGACAGCAGAGCACAGCAGTCTGATTGGGGCTTGTCCGTAACAGAGTTTCAATGGCATGGGCGCAACCGCGCTGTTGCTGGGCGGAAAGATGGTCAAACCCATCAAACAAAAAAGTCAGTTGGGGAATGTCTATCCATTCTTCGGCCACAGATTTGGCCATGCGGTACTCTTCCCAAAGATAGTCAATCAACCAGTTTCTCAGGGTTTCTCCGCGCCATCCAGACAAGTCAATCAACACCGGGACAGGAGCCCCAGACTGACGAGCCCGCTGCAGCAGGATATGACCTACCGCAACCAGCGTATGGGTTTTGCCCATGCCGGGTTCGCCTAAAATCAGGAGACGTCCCTCAATGCCATCTTGCTGAAATAGGTCTGCAACCGCCTCAAAAGAGTTCAGCACATCAGCAGAACGACTGCCATACTGCATGCCCCAGACTTGAAATTTCAGCTCCATATCCGCAGGTTGACTTGGGCCACCCGGAGAACGGCCAGGAGGAATTAACGGTAAACCGCTGCGGTAGGCCTTAATTTGCTGGGCTACAACCTTGAGCAAAGCCTGACGATCCGCCGGAATCGGAGACCGAATGGGAGAATACTGAAGCATGGTATTTGCAACCATTGAGGTTAGGGAGAAGAACGACTAACTCGAGTATTCGTGTAGATACCCCTTCATAACCAGGAAGACCATCATAAGCAGCTTACCCAGCATTTCAGCCCAGGTAAAAGTATGTAGCCAATATACCAAGCCTAAAGAAGAAATTTTGCCTGCGCCCCCGGGCAAGACGCTAACTTTTAGGTGGTGAGGGTCCTGGATGTGCGTACACAAGCTCCGCAGCAGCGGCTGAACGCCCAAAGCAGACGCGACCAAAACTAAAGTCGGGGTAACCGCCCTGATTGCTCGGATACCACAACCAGTATTAAGTCAATACTTGTTTACAGTCTGAAATATTTTTGTTACATTGGTTTACATAAAGAACAGAGATAACTATGTATACCACCACTGACGAGCACGGCATTCTCAATAACTTTGCTAAGGAGCCCAAGCCCTATTTGGCCGAACAACCTTCTGTCGTTCAGCAGCGCCGTTACTGGCTGCAGGGAGGCGCGGCCATGCTCTTAATTAGCGGTCTGCTCGTAATTACGATGGCGGTTAGCTAGTAATCCCTGGATTAACCCTTTAATTAACTTCAAAATCTTTCGGAGGATTTTTATGGTTGTTGTACTTGGTTTATTGCTCATTGGCTTCGTCGCGGCTGCTTTGATTGGCAGTCAAGCCTATTTCCGAGGCGAACAGACGAAGCCTATCCACGAACGCAACTGGCGTTCTGAAGGTTTTGAAACTCTAGCTGTATCGGTAACTGGCCAGGTTACTGATTACGGCAATCGAGTTCCTGCCTATGGTGGTGACGCCTTTTCTAGTGCTGCTCTCTCGGCAAAGTAGCCCCATCGATCTAGCAAAAATCTCTGGCCATTCTTTGAAAGCGCCAGGGGTTTAGCGAAGTAATCCGCTGCTGGTTTTCCCAAGCCGACATGAGACTCTCCTCCCAAGAGCAGCCTAGAGGTTCGAACTCCACAGATCCTCGTCCTAAGGATGAGGATTTTTTTGTTTGTCCTGATCGACCCCTGGGGCTTAACCCGCTACTCTATCGCGGTCTCGAAAAATTCTTGATACAGGCGGCAACTGGGAACCGGCAAATTTTCTTGTATTACGATCAATCCGAGACTTTGCAGTTGGGATGCGGACACCACGCCCAAAAGAGCCTGGTGCTTTCCCTTTAAAACCTGAGCAAAATCTATTGCCAGCTCGGGATGACGCTCCAGGTGGAGTTTCTGCCATTGCAGATGCTCTCCATAAATGCCTTTAGGGCTGGTGGCTGTTTCCAGCAGGGTGTCCAGGGTTAAATCCTGGCGCCAAAGGTGATAAAGCCCTTTCTTAATGAGATAGGGCTGCCCCCCAACCAAATCTATCAATTGTCTTGATTTGTCCTGGGACCAACTCAGCCCATAGCGTTCCGCCAGGGTTTGTACCTGTTCTGGAGTTAAAGGAGACAGTTCAATCGGTAAACCGACATTAAAAGGCGATTTATTGGCTTCCAGAGGAATATAGACTTCGGTAGAATGCACCACCACCAGACGTAATTTCTTCCAAATTTCCCGGTTTTTACTTTCTTCATGCCACGTGCGCAGTAAGCTAAAAAAATCTCCGGCCAGTTCCGGGTATTCGAACAGGCGATCTACATTGTCGAGGCCCAGCACTACAGGCTGCTGAAGGGTGTGCAGCAGATACTGCTCGAAATACATTTTGCAGGAAACTTTGCTCCCAAACAGATCATCCCAATAGTCGCCGAGGCGATTTGGCAGAGCTAACCCGAGCCCCACACTGGCGCACAGCCATTGCAGCAGTCGGTTTAAATCTTGAAAAATATCCCGATCCGCCAGTTGAAAACTCAGGGATACGGTTTTGTGTTGGTTTTGAGCAGCATGGTTAAGGATGCGTTCCATTAAAGAGGTTTTTCCGGTGCGACGAGCACCCTTAATCCGAATTAATGCACCGGGTTGCAGCACCGTTTTGAAACTTTCGGCTTCAATCGGAGGTCTCTCAATGTAAAACATTGAATCAAGAGGTACCTGCCCCTCCGGAAATTCTGGTTCAGGGGGGAATTCGGCGGGTCGCTCAGCCTCGGCGGCAGCGGCGGTGTCAAGGGAGCTATCGTCGGGGTACATGAAATCTTCATTTTGAAGATTCAGGTCGAAGGATCGGTACAAGATTTTGATGGTCTGCTTATCAACCTTAGATTCACAGGCAAATACCTTCGTTAGGGTATCCACGGCGAGACCGGTACGCTCACTTAACGCCTCCAGGGTGT
Organism: uncultured bacterium; assembly: GCA_964590465.1. Classification (GTDB taxonomy): domain Bacteria; phylum Cyanobacteriota; class Cyanobacteriia; order Phormidesmidales; family Phormidesmidaceae; genus CAZPYG01. The sequence continues at coordinate 41,444 of CAZPYG010000004.1, forward strand.
AACGGTTCCCTCGATTTTCATTAAACTCGGCTTCAGCTTTGGCATCTAAAAGTTTTTGTAACCCATGAGGTGTTAGCAGAATTCCTCTCCGGCGACGGCGTTTCGACGCATCCTGTGGGGGCATAAGGGGAAGACTCGAATTCGATTGAGAACAAACTAGAATACACCTTGAAGGTTTTCAATTCCTTAAAAATCAAATGGCTCTGTGAGAATTTTACCCCCGCCGGAGGGCATGGATTGACCTGAATAGAGTCATTTGAACTTTTTGTTGGATATCTCTTCGCTGGATGTTAAGACGTATTGCCAAGGCTTAATCCTTTGACTTGGATTAAAAATCAAAGTAGATATAAGGCAACGTCTCCGCAGGAGCCAGCAACCAGGCTAAAACACTGAACAAAGGTACTAACAAAAGCTTGAGAGGCCAGCTAATTTCTAGCTTCAGCCAGCGCTTAAATCCGTAGGCGAGAGCCATTAATCCCACAACTCCCCACAGCAGGAAAAACAGCTCTACAAAGCTGAAACCCAGGGATTCTAAGTAAACTTTCTGGGCAAATTGGGCATCGGAAGGAACCCCCCAGAGCTTCTGTACCGCCAATGTAAATTGGGATGGGTCCGGTAGCCGGAAGAAAATCCAGCTGAAAAAGACCAACCCCTGGGTCAGCCCCCATCCCAAAATTATCCCCGGTAACGTTCCCCAAACAGCGCTCAGGGCAGAGACGGATTTACCCGCCACTTGAGTCAGCCGATGGATGACCAACCCTAAACCGTGAATGCCCCCCCAAATCAAAAACCCCCAATTGTTACCGTGCCAGAGCCCGGCAATGACCATCACAATCATCAGGTTGAGACAGGTGCGGTACAGCCCCTTGCGAGATCCGCCGAGGGGAAAGTAAAGATAGTTCCGCAGCCAATCCCCCAGGGTCATGTGCCAGCGTCGCCAGAAGTCGGCCAAACTGGTGGTGAAATAGGGCGAATCAAAATTTTGGGGGAGAACAATACCTAACAGCATGGCGCTGCCCCGGGCGATATTCACGTAGGCACTAAAGTCGATATAAAGCTGCAAGCCATAGGCAAACGTTGCCAGCCAAATGTCGGCACTGCCCGCCCTGGGTAAATTATCAAAACTCAGGTTAACCAAAATGGCGATATGGTCGGCAATCAGCAGTTTTTTGAAGGCCCCATAGGCGATCAGCCAGAGTCCTTCCACCACGGTGTTTAAACCAGGCGGGGTCTGCTGCTCAACTTGGTCGATAAAGGGGTGGAATCGGGTAATTGGCCCAGAAATAAGTTTTGGGAAAAAGAATTTATAAGCTGCAAAGTCAACGAAGTTCAGGGCTGCCGGAGAACCGCGATAGACATCCACCAAATAGGCAATGCATTCAAAAACAAAAAAACTTAGCCCCAGCGGCATGATAATGCGCACCAGGGTATCGTTTGGCCCTACCAGAAAGCCAGTGCCGTCCCCCCAACCGAGTAATCGAAAAATCCCCTCCAGGTACTTAAAGCTGAGCAGCAGTAGCACATTGATAACAATGCCAAACCACAAAAGATGAGTGCGTCGACGGTTCCAGCCTTTTTCGGCCAACTGCCAGCGCTGGTTGGGAACCCGCCAGTCGATGGGAGCCATGATGGTGTTACCAACAAAGAAGGTCACCAGCATCAAGGCCACCATCAACAGTAAATACTGAACCTGGAGGGAAGCATAAAAAATTAAACTGGCTACCATTAGCAGCCAGAGCCTGGCCTGGAGAGACTCTAGGGTCCAAAAAATGCCAACCACACTGAGCAAAAACAGGGCGTAGGCTATCGATGGTAGGGTCATGGCATTTCGCTGGAATCAGGTTTGGGCCAAGCAATCATAGGGTCCTGGGCGAGTTGATTAGAGACCTGATAGGCACCGTAACGATTCAAGTGACTGGGATCGGAGAAGTAATCATAGCGCTGAGCCCAAAGCTCACCCAGATCACGAAAGATGAAACCAGCCTGGGCGGTGGACTGCTCCAGCATATATTTTCGAAATTCTGCTTCGGCCTGTTGACGATAGTCATCTAAATATTCATCGGTAAGGGGAGTGTTGACAAAAACAAGAGGAATATCTTGCTGTTGGGTGAACTCAAGCAGGGAAGTCAGGGCTTCATCCTGTTGGCCCTCCAGTCGGAATTCGTTGTAGTCTCCGTCATAACGCCCTGAAACCCGCGCATAGTCCTGGTAATAGGTGGCAGGATTAAACCGCACCGACAGCGCCAGGAAGCCATTGAAGTCGATAATGCTGCCTTCGGGCATGGGGGCATCGAGCTTTTCCTCAGAGGGACCAGCGCTATCGGGGAGGGGAGCTGCCACTGAAACCATGCGATCCTGCAGCCATCCCTTCAGCCTCTCTCGATCGTCATAGACTGAAGAAGCTGCCGCCAGGCGCTCACTCAACCACTGATCCATGGCTGCATAACTGTTGGGCAGGGAATTGGGCTCATTGATATCAGGGGGGGCCGTCGCTTCATCGCCCTCCGCCTCGGGGTCTGCTTCGGCTCGACGGGTGAGTAAGTCGCGATAGCCCGGGGAAGCCACGATAGCGTTGTAGGTCACATCTATCCGGCCACTGTTAAAGGCGCGGGCCCCATCAGCCCAAATAATCAGTTCCGGCAGCTGATCAGGCTCTAGCACCTGGCGAATGACGAGATCCACCACCTGAGCTGTAGCACCGTTAATCCCAAAATTAAAAATGCTGACATTTTCGTACCCCATAGCCGCCAACTCTTTGCGCAGGGCGACCGGATCAACCCCCCGTAGAGCACGGGAACTCCCCACAATCATGACATCAGCGGGGCTTGCCTCTTCCAGACGCTGTTGATAAAGGGCCAGTTTTTCATTCAGTTGTTGACTATTAAAGGTGGGAAAGGCAGCCTCTTCCACCAGGCTATCAATGGCAACAATGGGTTGATTGGGGCTAGTCACCAGGTCTGTCTGGCCGTTGCCTTGACCGGCAATGAAGCCATTGGTGGTCTCGGGCTGCTCGGGTTGCTCTGGGCCACCGGCGGCAGGCCAGTTTAACTCAGACAGGGCCTGCTCAAAATCATTCGCCGCTTCAGGTAAGTCGGCATTGTCTGGCGCGGTTTCGGTAATGGGCTCGGCCAAAGCAGGATTAGCCGGGGGACTCAAAACCTGACCCAAAATCCAATCCATCTGGAGGGCCAGGAGGATGCCAACGGCTCCCCAAACCACCGCAATTTTTATCCCGTCAGCGGTAGAGGGGTCGAGATTATTGTCCACCACCGACTCAGCCTGGGAACTACTGAAGAGGTGCGATCGCAAAAATCCCTGGCGAATTCGTCCCAGGCCATGGCCCAGCCACCCTACCACATCGGGCACTGCAGAATCGGTTTCCCCCAAATCCCCCACATCAGCCGTGGAGGACATGGTGCCATCAGGACGGGCCAGCAGTTCATTGACGTAGGCATCTGAGGCGGAAAACTCGGGTGTAGACTCAGGGACGAGACGGCTACGGCCGATAAAATCCTTGCCATAGCTCCAGGCGGGCTGCGGTTCCCCTGAGCGACGACCGTAGATCCGAACCCCCTCAATACCCATTGGGCTTAACTGCCGTAAATAGTCCGTGATGGGAGGTCCTACCAGCCGTCGGTAGGGGGTGACGGGGCTGTCAACCATGACATGGAGCAGCTTATCTCGAACCAGTAACTGCACCCGTAACCCTCCCGTCGCTAGCAGATCGTCCAGGTCAGGATTGAGGTGACGGGTCAGGAGGAAAGCAATGGCGGGCAAATCGCCGGTCTGCCCTAAAAACTCAGGGGCTTCTGCCAATGCAGCATGGGCCGAGGCGGGGAGATCCAGGTAACTAACCCAGGACGGGTCAGTCTGGCCCACCGGTTGCCCGTAGATAACCGCCCGGGGAATGCCCTGGGGAGCCAGAGTTTCAAGGGTTTCGGCCAGGGTTGACACGATGTCGTCCTGGTCGGCCAGCACATCTCCATGGAGGGTGGCTTCAGGAGATGCAGGGCGGCCAATTAAGTGCAGCGTCCCGTTGGTCAGTTCTGCTTCCACGCTCACATGACGGCTGGCTAAGGCCATGGTAGTCAGCCGTTGCAGGGCATCAACATCACCCCAGCGCCCCCACTCCCGCAGCATTTCTTCGGGCGGGGTCAGGTCAATGCGTAAACTCCAGTCGGGACGGCTTTCACCCCGCACCTGCAGGAGCAGCACCGCATCTTTGAACTGGGTGAGCTGAAGCTGCCGCAGACGCTCTGCGGTAGGCCGGGCAATCAGCGAGGGGTCAGGGCTATAGGTGGCCTCACAGAGAATCCACAGTCGGGGAATGGTAGTATCCCGCTCAGTTTCAGCTTCTGGGGCAGTACCGGCAACATCAGTATCAGGCTGGGGGAGGGCATATTCGGCAACCTCCTGAGCATCCTGGAGATCCAGAGGGCGATCCTCCAAGATCGGCTCATCAACCGGGTAATCACTCCCCGTATGCTCATCAACCGTTACCGCCATGCGGCGCAAATGCGCTGTTCCGGGAATGGCTTTGATGCTCACCAGCACCCCAACATCAAGGGCGCTCAGGGTCTCGCTCAGGTACCAGGCAATCGCTTCGGGGTCCCCCTGGCGAGCCAAACTGAGGTTAGACAAGACAATGGCACCACTGCCCCCTTCGCCATTGCGAAAGGCGTCGGGCTGCAGTTCGGAATACTGCTGGAGCAGATTTCTAGTGGCTTTGATGTCCTCTTCGTTCTGGTTTTCCAGGACCAGTTGAGCCAGGTGACGCTCTAACCGATTAAGGTAAATTGGGGCGGTCCAATCGGGGGTAGATTGACCGCTTAACCGACTATAGATATAGAGTTGGTAGACCTGGGGATAGGACTGCTTCAATAAGGAATCCTGACCGGCTTCCAACAGCGCTCTGACCAAGCGCAAAAGCACCGCCGACTGGTTAATGGAGGCTTGCGTTTCACACAGCACATGGAGAATATTCCCCCGGAGCTTGGTGTGCAACTCGGCATCAACAAGGCCCATTGACGCTTGCAGCCAGCCAATGAAACCAGATGGGGGAGGGCTCACTATGGGTTCTGATCTTGAAACGGGGACAGGCATGGAAAGTATACTAAGTCCTCATTCTCCATATCCACCAGTGAATCCCATGACTTATTTATGCGCTAGGTCATCACTTACTCTAATATTAATGATCCATTGCCAATATGGGGCATTAAGTCGTCAATACATTCCCTAAAAACCCTGAATGATGACGACTACCCCTTGAGGTTTGACGGACCCATTAATACCGGATTATTCATGAGCGTTTGGGCACCGAAGAGCCTTTTACTGCGAAATTTACAGAAGCATACCCCAGCCTGAGAATTTAGGACAACTTCTTTTACATTCCAACTTTTTCGTATTCCACAAAAAGTTCTTGGATCGAGTGGCTATGATGGGTGCATGTCGTTCATTGGCCTCCCTGCTGGCTAAAACTAACCATGGTTGCCATCTCAGATTCTTCCCAAGTTCCCCATGAGGTCCCTGTGGTCACAGCGGCTTTTTCCCCTCAAGTGCTGCCTTCGTCACTGCTCTTGGGCGCATTGGTTCCCCCAGTTCTGTTGGGAATTATGGCCTCTAAAACGCTGGCCGACATCCTGATTCAGGTGGGCCTGATAACTGAACAGGCGTATCGGGGAGAGCGGTTACCGACCCTCAACATGCCTACCACCGCAATCGATTGAACAGGAACGTTGCCGCTGTAACGTTTTTGGGGAGTTTTTCTTGTTAACCTTCTCCCAAAAGGAGTAATCCTATAGAATTTTTGCGATACCTCTGTTCTCCCACTGATAAGCCCATGAGTTCTAAGCTCCAACCTTCAGGCGATACTCTGTCCGACGTTCAGTCTCGCTTGATGGGTTTGCCCACCGCTTTATCGAAAATGACCGCTGGTCACAATTTACTGCTGAGGCATCGCCTTAAAGTGGTCGAGGAACTCTGGGAGAGTGTCTTAGAACATGCCTGCGGTCCTCAGCTGCTAAATTTGCTTACCCAGCTCCGGCAGATGTGTTCTCCTGAAGGACAAGCTCCCACGACCGACGAGGCCAGGGTCAAAGCAGTGGTGGACGTAGTCGAAGCCCTCGACCTGGAGGATGCCATTCGTGCTTCTCGGGCTTTTGCTCTGTATTTTCAGCTGATTAACATCGTCGAACAGCATTACGAACAGCGGGGGCAGCAACAGCAGTATCGGGCCGCCTACGATAGCTCTGAGCTGGCCCTGCGAAACAAAGACGCCTCCCTCGGGATGGCTGCAGATCCGTCCCCCACCGAAGGTCAGCAAACCGATGCTGGGGGCCAAAGCTTCCGGGTAGATCTGCTGCAGCGAAGCGTTTCCAGTGCCGATGGAAATCGCAGGGAAGCCGGCACCTTCCATTGGTTGTTCCCCACGCTGAAGCGCTTGAACGTCCCTCCCCAGCTGATTCAAAACCTGCTGAATCAGCTGGATGTGAGGCTGGTGTTTACCGCCCACCCGACGGAAATTGTGCGCCACACCATTCGCGATAAGCAGCGACGCATTGCTCGCATTCTGCGCCAGATGGACCAGGTCGAAGAAAGCGCCCAGAATATCGGTTTATCTTCATCCTGGGAACTGGAGGACTTGAAAGCTCAACTCACCGAAGAGATTCGCCTGTGGTGGCGCACCGACGAACTCCACCAGTTCAAGCCGTCAGTGCTGGACGAGGTAGACTACACCCTGCATTACTTCCAGGTTGTGCTATTCGAGGCTCTGCCAAAGCTATACCAGCGCTTTGAGCGCACCATTCTAACGACTTTCCCAGAGCTAGATCCGCCCCGGCATCGATTCTGCCGATTTGGCTCTTGGGTAGGGGCCGATCGGGATGGCAATCCCTCCGTAACCCCTGATATTACCTGGAAGACGGCCTGCTACCAACGCAATCTGGTATTGAGCAAATATATTGCTTCCGTGGAGAATCTACGGGAACTCCTGAGCCTTTCTCTCCACTGGAGTGAGGTGCTGCCGGAACTATTAGAATCCCTGGAGCAAGACCAGGTCAAAATGGCGGACGTTTACGATAAACTCGCCATTCGCTATCGTCAGGAACCCTATCGTCTGAAGCTTGCTTACATTCAGCGGCGTCTCGAAAATACCTATGATCGCAGCCTGCGGCTATACGAGGGAGACCCTTACCCTGAGCAATTTGCTGACGACCCGGGGGCGGTTCCGCTGTACCGCTACGGCTATGAGTTCTTAAAAGATTTGCGGCTCATTCAACGCAATCTGGAAGCCACCGGGCTTCACTGCCAAGATTTAGACACGCTGATCTGCCAGGTCGAAATTTTTGGCTTTACTTTAGCCCAGCTCGATCTTCGCCAGGAAAGCTCTCTCCATTCCGATGCCCTGGATGAAGTTACCCAATATTTAGAAATTCTGCCCCAGTCCTACCGCGAACTCCCAGAGCATGACAAGACGGCCTGGCTGGTATCTGAGTTGAAGACTCGCCGGCCTCTCATTCCAGGGGAACTGCCTTTTTCAGAGCGCACCCGGGAAACCATCGAAACCTTCCGGATGGTGCGCAAACTGCATCAAGAGTTTGGCCCTGATATTTGTTTCAGCTACGTCATCAGCATGAGCCACCATGTCAGTGACATGTTGGAAGTGCTGTTGCTGGCCAAGGAGGCTGGCCTATATGACCCCGCCACCGGGTTGAGCAGTATTCAGCCGGTACCCCTGTTTGAAACCGTAGAAGATCTGCAGCGGGCCCCCGCCGTGATGCAGGAGGTGTTTGAGTTACCGCTATATATCAACATGCTGCGGGACCAGGCTACCCAAGGCCGCAACCTGGCCGGCACCGAAGAGAGGATTACGCCTCCTTCGGTACCCCTGCAGGAAGTGATGCTGGGGTACTCAGACAGTAATAAGGATTCAGGCTTCCTCAGCAGTAACTGGGAAATTCATAAGGCCCAGCAGTCTCTGCAGGGGGTTGCAGATAATTTTGATGTCCAGTTGCGCATTTTTCACGGTCGGGGGGGGTCCGTGGGCCGGGGCGGTGGCCCTGCCTATGAGGCCATTCTGGCCCAGCCGGGACGCAGCATTAAGGGACGCATTAAAATTACCGAACAGGGAGAGGTGCTGGCCTCAAAATATAATCTCTCTGACCTGGCCCTTTACAACCTGGAAACCGTGACGACTGCGGTGATCCAGGCTAGCATTCTGAGCAATAGCTTTGACGAGATCAAGCCCTGGAATGAAACCATGGAAGACCTGGCGGCGCGATCACGGGTCCATTACCGGGAGCTGATTTATGAACAGCCTGACCTGGTCAATTTTTTCCATCAGGTCACCCCAATTCAAGAAATTAGCCAACTACAGATCAGTTCTCGTCCCGCCCGGCGGGGCGGCCGTAAAGACCTGAGCAGTCTGCGGGCTATTCCCTGGGTCTTTAGCTGGACCCAGGCACGGTTCCTGCTGCCCTCCTGGTATGGGGTGGGCACGGCCCTGAAAGAATTCCTGGATGAAGCTCCTGAGGAACACCTGAAGCTGTTGCGGTATTTCTACCACAAGTGGCCATTCTTCAAGATGGTGATCTCGAAGGTTGAGATGACCCTGGCGAAGGTCGATCTACAGATTGCCAAACACTATGTGGGGGAACTCACCAGCCCGGAAGATAAAGAGCGGTTTGAGGCGCTGTTTAAGAAAATTTCCGATGAGTTCCATCTGACCTGTGCCATGGTGCTGCAAATTACCAACCACGAACGGTTACTGGATGGCGACCCGGAACTGCAGCGGTCGGTTTACCTCCGCAACGGCACCATTGTTCCCCTGGGATTTCTGCAGGTGTCTTTGTTGAAGCGGCTACGCCAGTACAAGGACCAGGCAGCTACCGGCATCGTACGCTCCCGTTACAGTCAGGGAGAACTGCTGCGGGGAGCGCTGCTGACTATCAACGGCATTGCTGCAGGAATGCGGAATACAGGTTAGCAAGATTGCGAAAAATTCAGGTTCCCAGACCATTTACCGGAATTTGCCGGCAGCTCGATGCATTGACCATTTACGGATCAATGAATTAGGAGCTGTGGGATGAGTTCCGTGGGAATAAAAAACCAGCATTTGACAAATTTGGTGTGCCGAAAATGAGTTGATGCAGTAAGCTTGCGGCAGGTCTTGCAGATAGTGACTATGGACCTGATGCAGCCCCTGCAAGGATAGCTCAGAGGTGAGGAGAAAACGAATGAAAAGCTTAGTGCGTTGGATGGGTCATGTGGCGTCCGCCTCGTTGCTGGCCGTTACTGCTTCAGCCGCCACGGCGGTACTTAACCCTGGGGAAGCTGAGGCTCAAGTCGCATACGGCAGTTATGTGGGTGCCGGTGTTGGGGTGGGCGTTACCCAAGCGGCCGGCAGCGGTCAGGGGGGTGGCTTACAAGGGGTGATCACCGGGCGTTATCGTTTCTTGACCATGCCCATTTCAGTGCGAGGGCAGGTTTTTCTATTTGGTGGTAACTTTGCCTTTGTGCCCACTGTCTCCTATGACGTTCCCCTGACCTGGAACACAGATGTTTATGTGGGGGCTGGGGCATCGTTTAACGGTGGGGGTGGCGATCCCTCGGTAGTAGGTGACAAAACGGCTTTTGTCTTACAGCCCGGGATAGACTATGTCTTTCCCAACAGTGATCTGGTAGCTTTCGGCAATGCTGTGTTTGCCTTTGATGCCTACCAAGATGGCAATAATATGGCTATTTCTATTCAGGGAGGGCTTGGTTACCAGTTCTAGTCAAGTTGCCTGGGCTCAAACCTGACCCGGGCGGACTTGTCTCCGCTTTTTCGTAGAACGGTTTGCCCGTTTCCTAATTGATTTATCGCAGGCCATGGGGTTAGCGACTTGTCTCAACAGCCGTAACGGATCTCAGGCTTTTTATGTTTCCAAGGCAGGGACTGGCAGCAGTTCTTGCCTTTGTTGTTAAGGGCTCAGGTTGACGGTCAGCATGGGCGAGTTGAAGCCCATGCATGCTTTGATAGGTTTCCAGGCACCGAGCCAATGCCCGGCGGGGTGAGCAGCGAGTTCCTTGCCCTGGGAATGGCCAGGCATGGGAAAGTCTTGAACTTATTGCTTTGAACTAGAACTGGTGTATTAAAAAAGCTTGAATTGAGTTACTATAGCTCACAGTTTCGTCTGCTGAGCGTTCGGAGTCTCACCTATGGTAGACAACTTGCCCCTGGGATCAGTTATTCAGGGATCCCTGAGCCAGGGTTTAGAGGTCAGGCTTCATCCTGACGTCTCAGTAGAAGATATGCGGGTGGGCAAATTTTTGGTGGTAAGGGGGGTCAGATCCCAGTTTTTCTGCATGCTGACGGATGTGGTGCTGGGCACGGGTAGCCAGCGGATTTTAGCCAACCCTCCTACCCCTGATAACCGTTTTTTGCAAGAGGTGCTTGCCGGAACGGGCACCTATGGCACTATCAGTCTCACACCAATGCTGATGTTTACCCAGTCGCCCGAAGATACGGGTGGTCAGCAACAGAAGAAAAAAACTCGGGCAGACCATGCCACCTATGTAGCCTCATTTGAGGCACAAACCAGCGGTGCTGCTGAATTGTTGCCCGTCAAAACCATCCCAGCCCACTTTAGCCAGGTTTACGATGCCAGCGAGCGCGACTTCCGGGTCATTTTCGGCTGGGAAGATGATCCCCACCGTCGTAATTTCGCCATCGGCCAACCCATCGACATGGATGTACCGGTTTGCCTGGACTTAGACCGGTTTGTAGAACGCAGCAACGGCATCTTTGGCAAATCTGGCACCGGCAAATCCTTTTTGACTCGTCTATTGTTGGCTGGCACCATCCAACGGGGGGCAGCGGTCAATTTAATTTTCGATATGCACTCTGAGTATGGCTGGGAAGCGGTTAGCGAAGCAAAGCATTTTAGTACGGTGAAGGGGCTACGGCAGCTATTCCCCGGTCAGGTGCAGATCTTCACCCTCGACCCTGAATCTACTCAGCGGAGAGGCGTACGAGATACCCAGGAGCTGTTCATCTGCTTCGACCAGATTGATGTGGAAGACCTGAGGCTGGTGCGGGGAGAACTTAACCTGTCGGAAGCCAGCCTGGAAAACGCCATTATTCTGCGCAATGAGTTTGGCAAAAGTTGGATCAATCGGTTGCTGACCATGACCAACGAAGAAATCCAGGAGTTTTGCGAAACCAAAATGGGCAGCAAGTCTTCCATCATGGCCCTTCAGCGGAAGCTAACGCGACTGGCAGATCTAAAGTACATGCGCCAAACCAGCGCTACAAACTACGTGGCCAAAATTCTGGCGGCATTAGACGACGGCAAGCATGTCGTTATCGAGTTTGGCTCCCAATCCAATATGTTGGCCTATATGCTGGCCACCAATATTATTTCCCGCCGTATCCATGCCAGCTATGTGCGCAAGGCCGATCGGTTTTTGCAAACCAAAAATGTTGCAGATCGGCCCCGGCAGCTCATGATCACCATTGAAGAAGCCCACAGATTCCTTGACCCCGCCTCCGCAAAACAAACTATCTTTGGCACGATTGCCCGAGAAATGCGCAAGTACTTTGTCACTCTGCTTGTGGTAGATCAGCGTCCTTCCGGGATTGACAATGAAGTCATGTCTCAAATTGGCACCCGGATTACGGCCCTGCTCAACGACGAAAAAGATATTGACGCGATTTTTACCGGTGTATCCGGCGGCCAAAGTCTGCGGTCCGTGTTGGCCAAGCTGGATTCTAAGCAGCAAGCCCTGGTGTTAGGTCACGCCGTACCGATGCCGGTGGTGGTTCAAACCCGTCCCTACGACAGCACATTTTATGCCCAGGTGGGTTGTACAGCCTGGGAAGATTTGCCCGATGAAGCAGTTTTTAGAGCATCCGAAGCGGCAAAAGCTGATTTAGGCTTCTAAGCAGCTGTGGAACAGGTTCAGTTGGTGCTGTTCCAGCCTAGACTTTTCCTGGCGGAGGCGTTGTGAGCAGTGGGCAACCATCAGGGCTATCGTCCTGCCCAGGGCGGAGACGGAACAGTCTAGGGAGCAGCATTATCCTCAATTTATCGCCCCATGCCGTAATACTGAAAGCCCTGATCCATCAGAGTTTCTCGATCTAAGTAGTTGCGTCCGTCGATCATTACTGGTGTGTGCATGCGCTTAGCCATTTCTGCAAAATTCAGGTCTTGAAACTGCTGCCAGTCCGTTACCAGTACTAATGCATCGCAACCATCCGCCAGATGGGTCGGATCGGTTTCCACAATCACCCCAGTTAACCCGTGACGCATTCCACTTTGGGAAACAATCGGATCGTAAGCTTTGACCTTAGCGCCTAACCGATTCAGTTGCTCAATCAGGATTAAGGAAGGGGCATCTCGCATATCGTCGGTATCTGGCTTAAATGTTAGTCCTAATAGACCAATGGTTTTGCCTTTCAAAATCTTGAGCACCTGCTGCAGCTTCTCCAGGGCAACATGGCGCTGGTGGTCGTTGACGGCGACTGCTGCCTTCAGGAGCTGAGCATCGTAGCCATAATCATCAGCGGTATGGATCAGGGCGGACACATCTTTTGGAAAACAAGAACCTCCCCAACCAATACCAGCCTGGAGAAACTTTTTGCCGATGCGGGAATCAAGCCCAATGCCCTGGGCAACCTGGGTCACATCTGCCCCAACCCGATCGCAGATATTAGCCACTTCATTAATGAAGCTAATTTTGGTTGCCAGAAAGGCGTTAGACGCATACTTAACCATTTCCGCCGAGCTCAAATCGGTCACTAGCACGGCTACTGCCCCAGGCGCTGAGGCTTCTGTCAAGCGTCTTTCCACAATGGGGGCATAGAGTTGCTTCATCATGGCAATGGCCCGGGGGCTATTACTGCCCAGCACAATGCGGTCGGGGTTAAAGGTGTCGTAAACCGCCGACCCCTCTCGCAGGAATTCAGGGTTACTGACCACATCAAAATCCGCCTGAACCTGGTGCTTGCGCTCCGGAGCGTCATTCCCTGTTGCGGCGGGAACCTGCTGACCCTCGGTGGCCCCATCCAGAACAATCATCCTCACCCAGTCCCCTGAACCAATCGGTACCGTAGATTTGTTCACAATGACCTTGTACCCTCCGTTCAGATGGGTACCGATACCACGGGCTACCGCTTCAACATAGCGGGTATCACTTTCCCCATTTGGCTGGGCTGGGGTCCCTACCGCAATAAACAAAATCTCGCCATGTTCAACCCCGTGCTGCAGGTTGGTGGAGAAATCAAGGCGTCCCGACTCCATAGAAGACTTCATCAAATCCGATAGTCCTGGCTCAAAAATCGGGGATTGTCCAGATTTCATTAACTTGACTTTCTCTTCATTGACGTCAATGCAGATTACATCGTGGCCGATATGGGCCAAACAGACTCCGGTAACTAGACCCACATAGCCCGTCCCGATTACACAAACACGCATAGTCAATACCTTGTGCTTCTAAAGAGTTTTAGCTGCAATGAATAGTACCCTGGCTGACAAGACGCTCTCGATGCCGGGGAAATTTTTATTTGAAGCATACCCCAAGCCGAGTTGGGCTCAGAGCCTTTTGGCCGTAATGCAACATACTCTGTTTCCCTGGTCTCCAACAGCCCTGCCCTTTTAGTATCAGGATGTGGCATTACTAACGACGCTTTGTACTCGCTGTCAGGCTAACCTCCTATCCACATCCCCTTAAAGGGAAGCTGCTGGGGAGGGTGCTGGCTGAGGTTCCTCCGTCAGCCGCCTCCGAAAGTCTTCAATGGTACATTTGAGACCTTCTTGCAGGGGAACGGTAGGGGCCCATCCTAAAAATTGTTTTGCTCTGGAAATGTCGGGCTTCCGGCGTTTTGGATCATCCTCGGGTAAAGCCTTATAAACCAGTTCAGCGTCAGGGTTGACCATGGACTGGATCGTTTGGGCTAGCTGTAAAATCGTGTATTCGTCAGGATTGCCCAAATTGACTGGACCAATACAGTTCCCATTCATGAGTCCCATTAACCCTTCCACCAGATCAGACACATAGCAAAAACTACGGGTCTGAGCGCCAGTGCCATACACCGTCACCGGCATTCCTGTGAGGGCCTGGACAATAAAATTACTCACGACTCGGCCATCGTTTTCTAACATTCTGGGGCCGTAGGTGTTGAAAATACGAGCGACTCGAATATCAACGTTATTTTGGCGATGGTAGTCAAAGGCGAGGGTTTCGGCGACCCGCTTGCCTTCGTCGTAGCAGCTTCGAATGCCAATCGGGTTGACGTTGCCACGGTACTCCTCCGACTGGGGGTGGACTTCCGGGTCACCGTAGACTTCTGAGGTAGAAGCGAGTAAAAATCGGGCCTTAACCCGCTTCGCTAAGCCCAGCATGTTCAGGGTGCCGATGACGTTAGTTTTAATGGTTTTGACCGGGTTGTACTGGTAGTGAATTGGCGAAGCGGGGCAAGCCAAATGGTAAATTTGATCAACCTCTAACCGGATGGGCTCAGTCACATCGTGGCGGATCAGTTCAAAATAGGGATTCCCAAACCACTTGATCAGGTTCCGCTTGTGCCCCGTGTAGAAGTTGTCAAGGCACAGAATATCGTGCCCCTGCTCCATCAGCCGATCGATCAGGTGTGAACCAATAAATCCAGCCCCGCCCGTGACTAAAATTCTCATCCCTTACACCCCTCGAATTGGTTGTCCTGACCCTACCGCCATTCCGGTTTATCCTGAAGCCCTGACATTATTCCCCATTCAGCATCCTGGTCTAAATTTGGGGGCTGCCCCCAGACCTCAAGTTAGTTTCAAAACCGCCATGAAGGCTTCCTGGGGAACATCTACCGTGCCGATAGCTTTCAGGCGCTTCTTACCCTTCGCTTGCTTCTGCAACAATTTCTTCTTACGAGAAATATCTCCTCCGTAGCATTTAGCGAGCACATCTTTCCGGAGAGCCGGAATGCTCTCGCTAGCCACCACTCGACTGCCAATGGCTGCCTGCAGGGGAATTTTAAACTGATGCCGGGGAATCAACTCCTTGAGCTTTTCCACCAGAGCTTTTCCCACGTAGTAAGCCTTATCTCGGTGCACAATGGAGGCTAACGAGTCAACCTGATCCCCATTAATCAAAATGTCTAACCGCACCAGAGGATTCGCACGATAGCCAATCAGGTGATACTCCATGCTGGCGTAGCCCTTTGAACGAGACTTCATTTGGTCAAAAAAGTCCGTCACCACTTCCGCCAGGGGCAGCTCATAAACCAGCGTGGTACGGGATTGGGCCAGGTACTTCATATCTTTGAAGTCCCCCCGCCTGGCCTGACATAATTCCATCAGAGGACCGACGTAATCTTCTGGGGTAATCATTTCAACCCGCACGTAGGGCTCTTCTATCAATTCCCGGGCCTGGGGTTCTGGTAAGGTGCTGGGATTATCAATTTCAATCACTTCACCATCAATTTTGGTGACCCGGTAAATGACTGACGGGGCTGTCGTAATCAAATCCAGGTTGTACTCCCGCTCTAACCGTTCCTGCACAATTTCCATGTGCAGCAGTCCCAAAAACCCACACCGGAAGCCAAATCCCATGGCGCTGGACGTTTCTGGCTCATACTTCAGGGCGGCATCGCTGAGGTGTAGCTTTTCCAGGGCTTCCCGCAGTTCTTCAAACTGATCGGAAACCGTCGGAAACAGACCACAGAACACCATGGGCTTAGCTTCGACATAACCCGGCAGTGCCCCCTCTGCAGGTTCCTGCACCAGGGTAATGGTGTCCCCAACGCGGGCATCTTCCACCGCTTTGATGGAAGCCGCCAGGTACCCCACTTCTCCGGCATGGAGGGCATCCACCTGGACCTGGGTGGGGGACAGCACTCCCAGTTCATCAATTTCATATTCTTTGCCGGAGGCCATTAACCGGATTTTGTCTTTCCGCCGAATGGTGCCATCCATCACGCGGAAGTAAACGATAACGCCCCGGTAGCTGTCGTAATAACTGTCAAAAATTAACGCCCGGAGAGGTTGGTCAACGGTGTCTTGAGGCGGCGGCACCAAATAGATAATAGATTCCAGGATTTCATCAATGCCCAACCCTTGCTTGGCAGAGGCCATAACGGCATGGCTACAGTCCAGGCCGATGATGTCTTCAATTTCTTGCTTAATCCGCTCTGGCTCCGCCCCCGGCAGGTCAATTTTGTTGAGCACGGGAATAATTTCCAGGTCGTGCTCCAGGGCCAGATAAACATTGGCCAGGGTCTGAGCTTCCACCCCCTGGGACGCATCGACGACCAGCAGCGCTCCCTCACAGGCCACCAGGGAACGAGATACTTCGTAGGAAAAGTCTACGTGGCCAGGGGTATCAATCAGATTTAGGGTGTACTCGTGACCATCTTTAGCACCGTAGATCATGCGGGCCGCCTGCAGCTTGATGGTAATTCCCCGCTCTCGCTCTAGATCCATGCTGTCCAGGAACTGAGCTTTCATATCCCGCTCATTGACCGTGCCAGTGCGCTGCAACAACCGATCGGCCAGGGTCGACTTACCATGATCGATATGGGCAATAATTGAGAAATTGCGAATGCGGGAGACGGGAACCTCGGTCATATAAGAGCTACCAATAGCGATAAAACTGCCAAGCTTGATTTATTGTAATAGCTTCCCACCTCCCATCGCGATGGCCAGGAATGCAAAACTAGAGGCCGCCCTAGCTTTGATACCGGTTGTTTTAATCCCGTTTGCTAGCCTGAGATGTTCAACGAGAGGCGGCAGACAGGGTAGGCTAGACATAGAGGAGTTCCCTGGCCCTCAAAGTAGAAAAATAATAAAGAGAAACCTAGGAAGAGAAATCTTCTGGTTCCCCTCCGATTGAAATTCAACCCTTTCCCAGCATCGGGATAGTGCTCAAGATGCCATTATTCTCAGCTTATGAATGAATCTCTGCCCACCACCAATAATTTGCCGGTTTCCGATGAGGATAAGGTTAATCTCTCAGTTCAAATTGATCGTGAACTACTTGACCAGATCTCTCACCTTACCGGGGATCCTAGCAAAGTAGTCGAAGTTGCCCTGCGTCAGTGGTTGAGGGGCGACCGACGCTACGAAGACGATCTGGTCCGCCATCTGCCCCGCAATCCGAAAGTTCCCCCTAAGGGAGAATGGAACGATTAACCCCAGCCATGTAGACCCCATTGACGGCAACATTTCTGACGTTGCGTTGACCTCGTTGAGTGATCCATATTCTCCATGCCTGCTTCTGGTCCTCCCTTGCCCCAATCTGAAGGGGATTATTCTGCGGCTCCCGATGGCAACTCCCATGGGCCGATGGCAACTCCAAAAAACTGGGTCTTTCAGCTGAACCCGAGGGGGATTGTTCAAGCTTGCCAGTTTGAAACTGCAACGGGTTGGATGTCTGGTCATGGGGAGGCTTCTGGCCCTGAACCAGCTACCGCAGCCAGAACCGACAGTTCTGCACCGGCCCATCCTGACCATTACGAACATTGGATTGGGCAATCCTTTGGAGCAATTATTCAGGTTTCTGAAGCCTCATCGGGGGTTGAGGAGGCCCTGACCACGATGGCATCTACCCTGGTTCCCGTGCAGCTATCTGGGGTCCTGAATGCTGGGGAGAACCGCTGGGACTGCCTATGGCTGCTGCATCCCCTACAGCTACCGGATGGTGGAATTTTTCAAATTGTGGCGGTGGGCTATCCCCAACCGGTTGAGATTGCCTCGACTCCGCCCTCCCTAGCCCTAGAGTTGCCGCCCCCAGATCCGCCGCCCCAGTCCCCAGGCGTCTTAGTCTCTTCGGCCAACTCCTGCACTCAAATTCAGGTTTATGCTCCCCGGCTGACTCAAATTACCCGCAACATCCGCTGGACTTTAGACCTGGAAACCATTCGACGGCGCACCGTAGACGGACTGGGTGAACTATTTGGGGTGCAGCGTTGCCTGGTCTGCAGCTACGATGGACAAACCCAATCGGTCACCGGGGCCGCTGAGTACCGGCGGGATCCGCGAATGCCCGCCTGGCTGCATCAGCAATGGAGCTTAAACGAAACTCACTTCCTCTCTCAGGCCGCTGCATCCTCCCTGGCGACCTGTTCGCGCCTTAACGATGGCAGCGATTTATCTGTCCTTTCGGTTGCTACCCGTTATCAAAATCAAATTAACGGCTTCATTTTGCTTTACGACAGCAAATCCCGTAACTGGTCGGAGGTAGAGCTTGGCTTAATTACTGACTTAGCCGATCAGGTGGGCACTGCCATCACCCACGCTCGGCTATTTGGGGAAAGTCAGGCCCTTGCCATTAAGCTCCAGCAGGCGAATGCCAGCTTGATTGACAAGCAACGGGAGTTTCAAGAAGCCCAGCGGCAGGCCGAAGAGGCTCGTCAGCAGGCGGAGGAAGCTTCCCGACTGAAAAGCGAATTTTTAGCTAATACGTCCCACGAATTGCGCACCCCCCTTAACGGCATGATCGGCTTTTTGAAGCTGGTCCTAGATGGCATGGCTGATGACCCCGCAGAACAGCAAGAATTTATTCAAGAAGCCCACAAGTCAGCCCTGCATCTGCTGAATTTGATTAACGACGTCCTCGATATTGCCAAAATCGAGGCGGGTAAAATGCAAATTGATATGGGCCCCGTCAATCTTCAAGAACTGCTGGCTGATTTGGCTAACTTTGCCCGCCCCCAGGCAGAACAGAAGGGGCTTTACTTCAATATTTTGATTCCCGCCACCCGCGACGAAATCACCCTGAATGGCAACTATCAACGGCTGCTGCAGGTACTCTTAAACCTCGTCGGCAATGCTGTCAAATTTACCCATGAGGGGGGCATTACCATCAGTGCAGAAGTCAAATCCCAACGGATGGAGTACCAGGGCAAAATCTGGCCGGGAACCGTCAAAATTAGTGTTGCAGACACTGGCATTGGGGTATCTCTAGAAAAGCAGGACCGCTTATTTCAAACCTTTAGCCAGGTGGACGGTGAACGAACCCGGCAATATGGCGGCACGGGATTGGGGCTGGCTATTTCCCAAAAACTGGTAGAGGCCATGGGGGGGGTGGTTCAGTTCATCAGCATGGGAGAGGGGTTGGGGTCAACGGTCACCTTTACTGCTCTGTTGTATCAAGAACCCGTCATCATTGATAAAGAGCCGGTCTACCCTTCCAAGGGTTAGGGGTCAGGGAAAAACTCCCGGCGACCGGCCTGGGTTGTCGCCAGAAATTCCGTTAGCCCAGCCCAATTTTCCTGACGGATCATATCCATGACTGCCTGGAGTTTGTCTCGGTAAGCATCGAGACTTTGCAGGAGAAAATCCCGATTGTACTGGGCCATCATCATCCCCAGTTGGGGATCGCCGCCGCCCACCCGGCTGGTATCGCGAAACCCTGAGCTGGCTAGATGTTGGGCCAGGCCCAAAATGGTCGACGATGGGTCTTCCTGGCAGGCTTGAATTAAACAACTACTGATCATCACCGGCAGGTGAGAGATCCAGGCAACCGCCTGGTCATGCTCATCCGGCAAGCATTCGTACCGACGGCTGTGGAGTTGCTCTACCAAATCTTGAACCTTTGCTAAAGCCACGGAATTGGTGTCTGCCATGGGAGTCAGCACATAGGGTCGCTGGTTAAACAGATCCACCTCGGCCACGCTTAGCCCTGCCTGGGCTTTACCCGCCATGGGATGCCCCCCTACAAAGTTAGGCCACAGAGCAGTTGCCCGGTCCACAATCGGCCCCTTTACCGAAGCGACATCGGTAACCACCGTTGCCGGTTGCAGATGGGGCAATAGAGCTGCCAGGGTATCGACTACAACTCCCATGGGAGTGCAGATAAACACTATTTCCGCAGCTTTCACCAGACTCAGCTCCGTTCCTGCTTGGTGGACTACGCTTTGGGATAAGGCTTCATCGCAGGTTGCCTGACGTCGGGCAACCCCGATCACTTCATAGCCTCGCTTGACGAAATCCAAGCCCAGGGAACCACCAATTAACCCCAGTCCTACAATTGCAATTGTTTGCATCGGCACCTTTGTAATTGAGTCATTAAATAAAATCAATAAACCGACGGCGGCTAGTATCTAAACTGTCTAGACTGGGTATTCAGTCGCGCTTAATGAAAATCGTCCCATGGATGTAAAAGAACTCCTTGCTCAATACAGCCAGGGTAGACGAGATTTTTCCGGCCTGGAGTTGGGAGAATGTCAATTCATTGGCTATGATCTTTCCGACATTATTTTACGAGGAGCTCAGCTCAACGTAGCTAATTTTAGTAGTGCCAATCTCAGCCGGGCAGATTTGTCCCAGGCCCAACTCAATGTCAGCCGACTCACGGGGGTCAACCTAACCCAGGCTAACCTCAGCGGTTGCCAGCTCAACGTGGCAAACCTGATCAGAGCAATCTTGGTTGATGCCAACCTAGCCACCGCTTCCCTCATTCGGAGTGAAATGTTGCGGGCTAATCTCACTAACGCCCATGCGGTCGCCATCGATTTAAGTGAAGCCGACTTACGAGAGGCCCAGGCCCGGCAGGCAAACTTCAACATTGCCAACCTCAGCCGCACCGATCTTCGGGGTAGCTCCTGGGCGGGAGCTAGCCTCGAACAAGCCATTCTGAACAACGCCAACGGCGATCGGGCCAATTTCCAGGGCGCAAACCTGTCGGGGGCCGAACTCCGCCATGGGGTCCTGACCCAGGCCAACCTCAGCGGTGCCATTTTAAGGGATGCCAACCTCCGCTGGGCTAACCTCAGCGGAGCTAACCTGCAGGATGCGGATCTAACGAACGCCAAGCTCAGCGGTGCCAAGCTGGTGGGCACCTCATTTGAGGGAGCTAACCTGACCAATACTCTGCTGGTTCACTCTGATTTGCACAATGCCAATTTGATGCACTCCACCTGGGTGAATTCCGATGCCTCGGGGGCAAATCTGTCGGGGATCAAACTATTCGGAGCCCTACGCGATAACTTAACCCTGCAAGATGCCGACTGCCAGTGGATTGATTTGAGCCCCAATGGCGATCGGCACCATGTTCAGCAATTTGCCTCCTCCAGAGAGATGATGGTGTTTTTCAGCCGCTCTCTTGCTCAGGTCAAGCTGGTGGTCAACGCTGAGTTAACTCCCACTGGGCTAAAGGCTTTTTCGGAAGCTCTGTGCCGGGTAGCAGACCTTGTCCCAACCCTGGCTGCAACCCCTGCCATCGAACCAGCTCGGCGGCAAACTACCCTGACGTTTACCGTAAAAAACGATCTGCGGTTGCTGGCCCTGGCCTATGCTGCCCTGGTGCCGTTCCATCGGGGTAGAGCAGCCCAAACGGTTCTAAAGCATCTCACGGATCCCTTAAAAGAGTTAATCAAAACCGCATCCATTGGGTCGACCGTCAGGCCAGTGGTGATTCAAATGTGGCGCACCTTAGCCAAAGCCCATCAACAGCTGGCACCGTTGCAGAAAACTCAGGGAATTGAGCAAGACCATCCGTTTCTCCAGGCGGCCCTCCAACTGATGGTGATCAACTCGAGCAACTACCAGCTGCTGCTGTATCAAGAAACGACCGTGCCTCCTGAAGTTCAAGGTTCAGACTCCCCAGGGGATGGTATGCCAGCCACCCGGCAGGATATTTTCCCTCCCCTGTCGGCCCTGTTAGCCTTCGCCCAGGGGTGCTACCCCGAACCCTAATCTCTCAGCCCCGAAGCAAACCCCGCTACCGGTAGAGCCTTTAAGTACGGATGGGGTTGCTTAAACATCTATGCAACAATGTAAGTCTATCCATTGGTCCTGATAATTCTGAATTGTGATTGAGGCCCAAGTTCACCAGCACTTACGCGCCTTCTTACGGGAATGCAGCGCACCGACCTGGCCCCACCATTTAACCATGGCCCGGTTGGTCGCTCGGGCACTGCGCTTGGGTCGCAGCGCGCTGCTGCAGGTGGGAGGTCTGTCTGCCTACCAGGGGCAGTACCGTCTGAGCTACCTGGTTGCCCTGCTGATGTGGCCTGGCCCTGCTGTTTTAGTGGCATCAGACAATACCCAACGGAAAATTTTGATGGAGGACTTACCGCTTCTGCGGGATAGTCTGCCCTTGCATAAGTCCATCCAGAGGGGGGATGCCTGGCCCCATCCTGATTACGCCGGTCTCCTAATGACTAACCCAACGGCCTGGTTTAAAGATCGCCTACAGGGCCGGAACGGTTTCCCGCCAAACATTCCCACGATCATCGACGATGCCGATAACTTAGATTCCTGGGTGCGCCATTCCCTCACCATTGATATTCTCAACCCAGAGTGGGAAAGTCTCATTCTCGCCTTTCCAAACCATCAGGAACTCATTCGAAATGCCCGGGTTAAACTCACCCATAGTGCTTTTCGGCATCCTGCCAACCCTTACAATTGCCACCTTCTCACCCAAGCTGAGGAGCAGTTATTACGCGAGCTCTGCACCACCCTAGGCCCTTCTCTGCCTGACCAAGGCTTCACCATGCCTGAGCCTTGGCAAGCTTTCTGGTCGCGATTGCAGTCCCAGGATTTTTTGCTCTGGTACACTATTCATCGGCATCAGGGCCAGATCAAGCTCCATTGCGCCCCGACGGATGTAGCCCCCATATTGGCTCCCCTCTGGGACCAGCAGCCTGTCGTCTTAATCGGTGCTGCTCTGGATCAGGATCCTAAAGCAGAGGTTTTCCGTCAATCCTTTGGGTTAGGCGACCTGACCTGCCTCAAGTTTTCGCCCCATCGTCAGAATGATCTGATCCAACTCTATATTCCCGATCATTTATCCCTACCGAATACCCCTCAGTTTCAAGGGGAACTGCTGCTTGAAACGCGGCGGCTATTAACCTTTATTAAGCCCCAGTTTGTCGGTCCTACTCTGGTTCTCATCGATGACCTTCCCCTGAAGCAGCAGCTTGCTGCCACTCTGGCGGGCGAATTTGGGTCCCGGGTCCAGGTCGAGCAGACCAAGCTCCATGCTGATTCAATTCTGGTCAGCGGTTGGGAGTTTTGGCACCAGCATCGAGCTGCTTTACCCACGCCAGGGCTGTTGATTATCGCCACCCTGCCCCTACCTTCCCTAGAGCATCCTCTCGTGGCAGGACGGGTGGCCTACTATAAGCGGAAACGCCAGGACTGGTTTCGTCTGTATTTGTTTCCTGAAGCCGTAACAGAACTCCAGCGGGCGGTTGCCCCCCTGCGGATTAGCCAGGGCATGGTAGCTCTGCTTGACACTAGGGTTCACTACCGTAGCTATGGCCATCAAATCTTAGAAGCCCTGAGCCCTTCCGCCCGCTCCCGACGCCTGCCAGTGGACTGGACCTTTGATCCCCATTCCTAGGCCATCCTCCGGGGGATTGTTGAGCCATCCGGTAGGGGGCGACAAGGAAGGCCAGCGCCCCTGAGTCCTGAGAAAATTAGTATGATTGAGACGGGCAAATAGCCAGTACAGACCGCTGACTTCGGTTAAATCAACCTGGCTTAATTCTTGCCCATGGCTGTCAGTACCACCTAGAAAGGAGACCCGATGGGGGAAGCAAAGCGGAGAAAAGAAATTTTAGGCGACAAGTATGGTAAGTCTGAACCGATTTTGCCCTGGCTACCCATTACTAAAGGGCAGTCCCAGCAGTTTATGGCCTGGACCACTCGCGGCACGTGGTTTGCGATCGCTGCCGTAATCTTATTTTGGATTACCCTGCGATTTGTAGGCCCTGGCTTGGGCTGGTGGGAACTGGTGGATTAGGCCATCAAATTACATGTTCTTTTGAAACAGTTCTGTTTCCGCAATTTAGCCTATGGTTAATATAGGCTTTATTTGTGAATCAGAAAATGGATAGCCCCCTGGCATTCTTAATAATCAATTAATTTTTTGGGCTACAATGAGGGCATTGCGAGGAGTATGGGTATGTTTGTCCGGCTAGCTGAACAGCATAGACAATTTGTCAGAGATCTGGTCATGAACCTCCAGGCCCTGGCCGAGGTTCTGGAAAGTCGGGGTTATCTAGCCTCCTGCTACACCTGTGGTGGCCAAATGAACAGTGCTTCATTTATGGTTAGCTTGGGTGATAACCATCTGATCCGTTTTCTCGTATCCGACTATGGCATCACCTGGACAGAAATGCGTGATGATCGAGAACTCATGAAGCTGGAGGGGGCCGAGGCCATTAACCAGCTCCAGGAATTAGCAGATCTGGTAAAGTTCAGAATCCAGCCTAGAGACAACTTTCAACCGGCCATCACCCCCGTTTAGGCTATGGTCACCCAGGCTTAAAATCAGCCTCTTCCAGAGATGCAAGGACCCGGTAATCAATGGACCGGGTCCTTGTCTTTTGGTACTACCCCGGCAATATCCTGGTGCTGTCGTGCAGGGGGATCAGTGTCAGGCTGCCGCCGATCAGGTCATCCTAGAAGCTCGGGGTTTATTCGTCTAACCAGCCAATTCGACTGGGGGGCCAAAACCTTACCATCGCCTTACCAATCAAATTCTCCGCCGGTACAAACCCCCAGGAATGGCTGTCATAGCTGCTGTTGCGATTATCACCCAATACCAAATAAGCCCCCTGGGACACCTCCTCTGGACCCCACTCATAATCGGGAGGAGCCTTGATGTAGTCTTCTTCGAGGGGGTCACCATTCACCAATACTCGCCCATCTCGCACCTCTACGACATCTCCGGGCAGACCGATAATACGCTTGATGAATGCGTCTCGCCGTTGTCCCGGAGGAGTCAAACTCTCGGGGGGCCAGAACACGACAATGTCTCCCCGTTCTGGGGGGTTGAAATAGTAGCTGATTTTCTCGACCACCAGGCGGTCATTGATCTGCAGGGTTGGCTCCATGGATCCGGACGGAATATACCGAGCTTCTGCCACAAAGTGACGAATGCCCAAAGCCAGGACGATACTTAACCCTATAGTCTGTAACCCCTCAACCCATGGATTAGGTTGAGAAGATTTGCGATTGTCAGAGGATTTTGGGTTCACCTTAGGATCTGGAGTGATACGAGATGGATTAGACGGGTCGGTCACTTGGCATGGCCCCACGTGATTAGGAGTTATTGGCAACGGCTATCATGTAGCACTCGCAATAACCGCTTTATGATCATAGCTATAGATTTTGCCGATGGTGCACCTGCCGGAAAATCCTTGTTAAGTCTCCCCTCCCTTGGCTGCCATTAACTGGTCTGACCACAATCCCTTCGCCTTTAACCACCCAGGATTATATATGCGGGATTGATAACGGCTGCCCCCGTCACATAGCACCGTTACGATGGTATGTCCTGGCCCCATTTCTTTCGCGAGTCTAACCGCTGCGGCTACATTTATCCCTACAGAGCCTCCCATGAATAGGCCTTCTCGATACAGCAGGTCGTAGATGGTCTGCAGGGCTTCTGAGTCATCAATCTGAATGGCATCATCAATGGGGGCCCCTTCCATATTGGCCGTAATGCGGCTGTTGCCAATCCCTTCAGTGATGGAATTTCCTTCGGGCTGAATTTCACCCGTTTTTACGAAGCTGTAAAGACCGCTCCCCATGGGATCAGCGACAATGCAGCGGGTGTTAGGATTCTTTTCCTTCAAGAACATCGCGGTGCCGGCATAGGTACCTCCTGTCCCGGTAGCGGCCACCCAACCGTCGATGGTGCCTTCGGTCTGCTGCCAAATTTCTGGGCCTGTCGTGTTGTAGTGAGCCCGCCGATTGGCCAAATTGTCAAACTGATTTGCCCAGATGGCATTCTCCATTTCGTCGGCGAGTCTCCCCGATACCTTCACGTAATTATTGGGGTCTCGATAGGGCACAGCCGGAACCGTTCTCACTTCTGCGCCCAGGGTCTTCAGGAGATCGATTTTCTCCTGGGACTGGGTCTCAGGAATCACGATTAAGCAACGGTACCCCTTGACATTACAGATATGGGTTAGGCCAATTCCTGTATTGCCGGCAGTTCCCTCTACAACTGTGCCACCGGGATGCAGCTGCCCCTTTTCCTCAGCCTCGTTAATGATGTACAACGCTGCCCGGTCCTTCACCGACCCCCCCGGATTGAGGAACTCAGCCTTACCTAAGATTTCACAACCCGTTGCATCACTCAGGCTGTTGAGGCGAATCAGGGGAGTATTCCCGACAGTGGCAACGAAACCGCGTTTGATATCCATTCCTTTGAAGGGGCTTGACGACAACTTGATGTGGTTTTTCCATCCTACGGTGAAATGACCGATATCTCGGCTAGAATCATTCTGCCTATTACTGTAAAACCCTGACCAGAAATAGATTCAGCAATTCCAGGATGTCTCCTTGCGAAGCCTTAATTTTTGATGTGGACGGAACCCTAGCGGAAACCGAGCGGGATGGTCATCGGGTTGCCTTTAATCAAGCCTTTCGAGACTTTGGCCTGCCCTGGCACTGGCCCATAGGCCTCTATGGACAACTCCTTAAGATTGCCGGGGGTAAAGAGCGAATCCGGTACTTTATCGAGCGCTATCAGCCTCTTTTATCCTACAGTGGCGACCTGAATAATCTCATCCTGGAGTTACATAGGGCGAAGACCGCACATTTTCGAGCCCTGGTGCTAGAACATGCTATTCCTCTGCGGCCTGGAGTCAAAAGGCTGATAGATGAGGCCAGGGGCCATCAGGTGCGGTTAGCGATCGCAACCACCAGCGCGAAGGATAATGTTATTCCCCTGCTGGAAACTCTCCTCGGTCCCACATCTCCCCAATGGTTCGAAGTGATTGCCGCCGG
Source organism: uncultured bacterium (assembly GCA_964590465.1). Taxonomy (GTDB): domain Bacteria; phylum Cyanobacteriota; class Cyanobacteriia; order Phormidesmidales; family Phormidesmidaceae; genus CAZPYG01. The sequence goes on from CAZPYG010000004.1 coordinate 68,158, forward strand.
CGATATGGTGCCCCAAAAAAAACCGGCTCCCGATATATACCATCTGGTGATTAGAACAATGGGGCTGAATCCCGCCAGATGCCTGGTCCTTGAAGACAGTCAACAGGGGCTGGAAGCCTCTACTGCCGCTGGCTTAACCACTGTCGTCACCGTTAACGATTACACTCGCAACCATCACCTGGCCGCCGCCAAACTGGTGATTAATCATTTGGGGGAACCCAATCAACCGTTCGAGGTGTTGCAGGGAGATGCCGATCATGCTTACTACTTCTCCCTCGATCTGGCCGCTAATCTTATCGCCGCCCAATAGTGCTCGCCGTTACGTCCAACCAGTATCCGATGTCTCTTTCCCAAGTCCTTTGGCAGACCAACCAGGATCTAGCCCTTGCCTGTCTCCATCATCCCTTTGTTCAGGGAATTGGGGATGGCACCCTGGCCCGGGCTAAATTCACTTACTACGTCGGTCAAGATGCCTTCTTTCTGGAGGCCTTCGCCCGAGCCTACAGCGTCGCTGCCGCCAAAGCCCCCGATTGGAAAACGTTTCAGGTGTTTCATCATTTAGCTGCCGGAGTGTTGGCAGAATTAACCCTCCACCAGAGCTTTGCAGAGTCCTGGGGGGTCGATCTGCAACAGGTTAGTCCTGGTGGTGCCACTCGCCAGTACACTGATTTTTTGCTCAGCACCGCCTGGAGCCAAGGTCCCGGAGCTACCGCGGTAGCAATGGCTCCCTGTATGAGGCTTTACGCTTTTCTGGGCCAATCCTTGGCAGCGGCTAGTATGCCCCAGCATGACTACAGTCAGTGGATTGAAACCTACAGCAGTGACGATTTCGAGCCCCTGGCCCAGCAGTTAGAAACCCTGGTGAACCAGCAAGCCCCGGACACCTCACTGATTCGATCCAATTATCAATACGCCATGGAATGCGAACTGAGTTTTTTTGAGGCAGCCTGGAACCAATCCTGATCACGCCCCTAACCCTTTCCCAGTCAAATACGAGAATCCGATGGAGGCAAACAACCCATTGCCTCCATGAATTGGGAACGTACAGGGACGACTTTGCCTCCCCTGTAAAAAAATAAAGCTACCGCAGAGCATCTACGGTAGCCGATTTCAGGTCAAAATTTATCACCCGCAGGTTCAGACTGAACTGTGCTAGCTAGCTGCGGCACCACTACGACCGTAGGTAGCCCAGAAGCTGGGATGTACCTTGCCTTGAATATGGTTCCAGTAGTGAGCAGCTTCAACGGGCAGGCCTGCTTCCGTGGCCAAGCGAGTCAGCATCGACTGCTGACGACGCTTCACCGCACGATGACGATTCAGCATGGCCACACGAGCCCGGTCTTCAGCATTGATGGCAGAAGCAGCGGCAGGGGCAGTCTCAGTAGCTACCACTGGAACAGGAGTAGCTGCAGGAGCTACATCACCTGTGGTGTAGGGCACGCCGCGATAGACCAGGTCTAGGGTAGACTGCTGTACCGGGTTGCGCTTAACCGTCCGGAACCGAATATCGACTCCCCGGAATTTACCCGCTTCATCGGTGGTGTTCACTTCCACACTGGGAGGGGTGTAGTCGTATTTAACGCCGCGATAGGTAAGTTGCATAATGTCGCCTCCAAAAGATCAAGGATTGGATCCAAAATTTTGGGGCGCGTTCCTTCGGGAGGATCAATCCCTACTTCCGTCTCTCTCTGATCCGAATGAGGGGAGCGAGAGAGATGAACGTTTCTTGGTTACTTCTGTATCGTAGGCTACGATTCCGTAGATCGTCAAGGGAAAAGTCATCTTTTCATGATTTGCAACAAACTTCCCCCGCCTCAATTCAGGGGTTTTTTACAGCTCTCCGTTATCTGAAAAGGAAATTCCTCGAAAATTTGCCACTGTTGGCCATCATGCTTCAACAAAGTGAGGGCGGTACTGAGGAATTCCGCCGAAAAGTCCCGTTCCTGAAACTGCGGCCAGGCACACCGAAAGGTTGCCGGTTTTAAATCTCGGAAAGCAACCGTCATGTGGGGCGCAAATCGTCGGTTTCGAGATTTTTTGTCTTCGATTCCCAGAGTTGCCGCCATGTAGTCTATCAGGTCAGGCTGTATTGTCATTAACAGCCCCCGGCGCACAACATCCACGTAAATGACCCGGGGCGGGAAGGCCCCGAACCCCGAAAGCGTGATCGACACCGGGGGATAGTGCTGGGCAAACTGCAAAAGGCATGCTTTTAACTGCCCCTCTGCTTCCTCAGGCCACCGGAAGGGAGGCTGCAGGGTCACGTGGGGAGGGGACTTAAGGGCTGCTCTACTCTGGTAGGTCTGCCAAAATTCCTGCTTAATTATGGTCAGCTGAGCTTGCAGATCTGATGGGGGCAGCAGAGCTACAAAGAAAAGAGCCTGTTCGGTAGAATGGGTAGCCATCGCAGGACAATTTTTTTAAGTTTTAAGCGAATTTGGGACGTCAGAAAGATACCTCTGGGGACGAGGACTGATAATCCTTAAAGTGCAAATCCTATCCAAGGCCGCAGGAGACTCACCCCCATGCCCTGGTTTGTCAAAATAGAAAAAGGCATCGTTAACAAAGCCATCTTCGACCAGTATGTGCCCGCCCATATAGCTTATGTTAAGCACCTGATTGCTCAGGGGCATGACGCCAAAACGGGGTACTGGGCCGAATATGGCGGCGGTATGCTGCTTTTTAAGGCCAGGTCTTTAGATGAAGCGAAAACCATCGTCGCTGCCGACCCCTTAATCAAGCATGACTGTGTAGACTATGAACTACACGAATGGCGGCTAATGGTGGAATAGGAGCAATCCATGGCAGATTCAAGCAACGGCTATAAAGTCATTACCGATAACCGTCAGGCTCGCCACCAGTACGAAATTCTCGAGACCTACGAAGCTGGCATTGAACTCCTGGGCTCGGAGGTCAAATCGATTCGTCAGGGAAGGGTGAACCTGAGGGACGGCTACGCCCAAATTCACGATGGCGAAATGTGGCTGAACAATGTCCATATCTCGCCCCACAGTTCCACGAACAAAGCCTACAACCACGAAGCAAAGCGCTCTCGAAAGCTGTTGCTGAAGCGGGACGAAATCCGCAAGCTGATCGGTAAGGTGGAACAGAAAGGGCTGACCCTGGTACCCCTCAAAATGTACTTAAAGCGAGGCTGGATCAAAGTCGTGATTGGCCTGGCTAAGGGTAAAAAGCTGCATGACAAGCGGGAAAGCCTCAAGCGCAAGCAGGAAAAACGGGACATCGAACGGGCCCTCAGCAGTCGTTATTAGGGTATGGCATCTCCCCGGGTTGACTCATCCAGGGCATCAACCACCTGCTGATAAATTTCGTGGGCGTGGCTCGGACTCGTGCCAATGGCGGTGATTCCCAGCTTACCGTACTCCGATAAGCAACCCATGAGATGAAATGCCGCTCCCACACCGCTGATGGAGTTGAAGTGAAGCTGTTTGCTGACAACAATATCCATCAGGTCACTGGGGAGAAGTCCCTTGTAGGAAGGCTTTTGTAGGTTATCCGTGGCCCGGTAATACCGCACCTGCTCCTGCTTGGTATAAAACAAGCCATCCTGGGGATTGAAGCACCCTTCTGTCAGCATTTTCATGGCCATCATGGGATGGGTGGTGCCCCCCTTACGCAGATTGATTTCGATCGCGTTCAGGTCCCACTGGATTTCTCCGGACATTTCTTGAGGAACTGCAATAAAATCAACCCCATACCGCTCCAGCGCTCCCTGGGCCGCCAGTTCTTCCCCAATCCGGCGGCCCATCTCCTGAATCGCGAGACGATAATCAAACCGGGCTGGGAAGGTACAGCCCAAAAAAATTTGGCCGTCAGGTCCGCCCAGTTCCTGATCATGGGTAGACAAAATCTCAACTTCTTCCAGAGGAGTAATGCGACCTTGAACGCTAGGGGACTGTTTGTTGCGACCTTCAATGAAAGCTTCTGCGATCGCTCCCAGAGTATGGATTTTCCCCGAGAAATTTTCCCAGGTCTCTGTCGGGCACTGAAAACTTAAGCGGGACAAGGATAACAGGATTCCCCTTATGCGTTCAGCCGTCGTCGATTGCCCAGGGGCTAGCCCATGCAGCGACTGCAGATCTAGCAGGGCGTTGCCTTCACCAGAAAATCCCTGGTTTAACTTGATCACCATGCGTTGTAGTCCTGGGTCTTGTTCCCAAACATCGGCGACTGCGGCAGCCAGATCTCGCTCTGAAAATACCAGGTCGCTACCAAGGGGATGGGGAATACCGCACCGCCGGAAAATTTCTCGGCTACCGCTTTTAGTGCCCCAATGGAGCAAATCAGGGTCCAACGCCAGCAGGGGCAACCCTAATGCCAAAGATAGATCCCGCTCTAAAGGAGTCGTATTAAAACAGCTGATGTATCCCTTATCAGGATCCACAGCCTTGCGAATTTTAGCCAGCAGACGGGGCCGCTCTAATAGCTTTTGGGTAAGCGGTTTGCGGGAGGCATCATAGGCCGAAAAAAGCGTTAGCCGTGATCGAGCATGGGAACTAGGAATACCTGGCAACAGTTCCAGGTAATAATCCACAATGCTGGGATGCAAAGGATGGGAGGTGACATACACCAGGTGCGTATTTGGATTTCGCAACCGAATCAGAGAGCACAATAAACGCTCTTCGTAGTAATGCACCCCCTCAATTTTTTGAAGTTCTTCCTGATCTAAACTGAGGGACGGAACAATTACAATATGTCGTTCTTCCACATCAAATTGATCAACAGACAACCAGCGACTTCGCAATTGGTCCTGCAGTTTGGTGAAATCCGACTTCAGTAGCTGATTGGTTTCCAGTACGGCTTTGGTCATGGCTCAGGGATGCTCATCCCTTCATTAAACCTTGCCTCAGCCCAGACGTGGAGGTGTTTGATTGCAAAACTCTAAATTTAACGGTTTGCGTACCTGTCCCTAGGGATCTGTTTGCAACTCCTGGGGTTGCAGGAAATCAATCATCTCATCCACACCTTTTTGAATCCGGCGAGTGACCGTCATGGGGCTAACTCCAATTCTCTCAGCCACTTCTTTCCGGGAAAGGCCCTTAAAGAAAACAAACTCGATGGCCGCACGGGTCTTATCTTCAAGTTGGTTCAGAGCCCGCTGAATTTGTTGCCGGTCTTCTTCCAAAGCCTGCATCAGCTGATAGTGGGTGTCGGGCAGGGTATCCCCCAGAGTGATGGTAGAGTCGAGCTGATGGGAAACCGTCGCGTCCAGGCTTAGAGGCATCCGGTTCTTGTGGGCTAGTTTGACTTCTCGCCATTCCTTGACAGCAATCCCGAGAGCGTCAGCCATTTCCTGATCGCTGGGAGTACGCCCGAGCTGACGCATCAGGCTCAGCTGTAGTTTTTGCGCTTCTTTTTGTAGATCTTGCCAGCGTCTGGGAATCTTAACTGTAGTTCCACGATCCCGGAGGAAGTGCAACATCTCTCCCCGGATATAAGGAACCGCAAAGGAACTGAATGCGCAACCCTGGCCAGGATTAAATCGCTCAATGGCACGAATCAAGCCGATGTAGCCAATTTGCTCTAAATCTTCATAGGGTTCAGAACATTGATGACTGACTCGATGAGCAATTTTTCGCACCAAGCCAGCGTTCAAGCGTACTAACTGGTTACGGAGTTTGACTGATGGAGTCTGCTTGTAGGCCATCAGCAATTCCATGCCACGGGAGCGAATCATTGAGGTTTGAGTAGCCATATCTGCGTGTGTCCTATGGAGAGCGAATGCCAGGGGAACTGTGTTCTATTCTCTGAATTGACACCGACAAGCACCATCGTTGATTTACGGTACTCTCGCCCCCTCCATCAGGCGCTTTCAGTAAAACCACGGGAAGCATTCGGTACCCATTTTCAAGCGAGGCAGAAGTTTATCGATCAGGGCCTCAGCCCGGTCCAGGGTTCGGGATAACCTGTTCACAGCTTGTTGCCCGGAACTAAAGGGGTTAAAAAGATAAAACATGACTTGTATCGAGGGAGGTCGGGCGATAGAGGACTGCAGCCCACTCCCCTTTACGGCGGGTCGGGAGTTGCTCAAATTAATTCACTGTGCTCAACTGAACTTATGGTGCTTAAAGCGGTTTTGTTGGACTTTAACGGAGTCATCATTAACGATGAATCAATCCATCAGTGCCTGATTGAAGACCTGCTGCTGGAGGAAAATCTGCGCCCCAATGCGGACGAATACCAACAAATTTGCCTGGGACGGAGTGACCGGGCTTGCTTTACAGACCTCCTGAATCGCCGAGGCCGAGTCGTGACCGAAGCCTACCTAACCCGGTTGGTGGAGCGTAAAACAGCCCAGTATCAAAAGCTGATCAGCAGCTTTGATAAACTCCCCTTATATCCTGGGTTGGAAGATGTGGTGTATCAGCTTCGAGTCGCCCAGCTGAAGCTAGCCGTCGTTTCGGGAGCCTGTCGTGATGAAATTGCTGCGGTTCTTGCTCAGGCTAATCTTCAGGAACAAGTGTCTGTGCTCATTTCGGGAGACGATGTTTCAGCCTCCGGTAGCAAACCCGATTCTGAGGGATATCTCCGTGCCATTGAGCAACTCAATCAAAAGTTCCCTGAAATGCATGTGACGGCGGCTGAATGTTTGGCTATCGAAGATTCCTTCCCGGGCATTGAAGCGGCTAGGCGAGCCCAAGTCCCGGTTCTGGGAGTTGCCCATACCTACCCTTACCACATGATTCATCGGCGAGCCAATTGGGCCATCGACCATCTGTACGAGTTCAATCTCGACTGGCTCAAACCTTACTACGAACCAAGGGACACTGCCGCCGTAGTATCTGCAGGTTGATCCCTATTTGGGAAAGGGCATTTGGGAAAGGAATCGGATCAAAATTTTGGCATAGGTGGGATATCAGTCCCTCTTCAGCTGAGGCTAACGATAGCCAACCTCATCCAGCCACTGCGCTACAGAGAACCTTGTCCGTTGGATTCTGGTTTATATGGAAATGGCACCATGGAAATGACAACTCAGTTTTCTGCAGCAATGTCCGCACCCCAATGGCTAGGGTTGAAGGCCAAATTGCCGAAGGGTTTGATCGCAAAAATCAACGATAACGGCTTTTGCCCCTGCCTGGGTGAGGGTGAGGGCGTCGTGGGTGGAGGTGACTCCAATGGTAAACAGCCCTGCCGCCACCGCCGATTGCGTTCCTGTAACCGAGTCTTCAAAGGCTAGGGCATGCTCCGGGGATATCCCAAGTTTTTCTAGGGCCGTGAGATAGGGCAGAGGATGGGGCTTGGCCTGGGCCAAATCTTCACCAATGACCAGGGTTTGAAACCGCTGAGTCAGCTTTAAGGTGGCCAGCATGAATTCGGCGTTGTCCCGAGGGGCGTTAGTCACGACCGCGGTTTTCCAACCTTGGATGTCAGCACAATCCAGGATATTGGTTAGACCAGCCGTCGGAATCAACTGATCGGCGGTTAACTGGCGGAAAAGCTGCTCTTTTTCCGTTCCAAAGTTAGCTACTTCAGATGGACTCAGGTGAGGGAGCAAATCTGCCAGAATATCAGCGTTGAGGCGTCCACTGATATATCGTTGGTAAAAATCCTGGGTTACGTCAAATCCTAAAGGTCGCAGTAAGTCCTGCCAAATTTGCAGGTGTAGGGGGTCGGTATTCGCCAGGGTCCCGTCTAAATCGAATAGCAAAGCTTTTAGCATAGGAATATTCCGGTGAATTTGCGCCATTTTTTTACTTTTGTGCCACTCTATAGCAATCGCCATACTGGTTAGGACCATCTGAATCAAATTGCCTAGGGGCGATTGCGTACCAGGTCATCACCCCAGTTTTGGCCTTTGACAGATGGCTAATGTCCTAAGGGACCTGGCAACAGCTATAAATACCTGCATCAGCACATACCTCCCTTTTATGAGAAGACAGCTAGAGTGGTTTGATAGCCTTCGTCGGGCATGGTCGATGACAAGCTACTGGATAAATGACTGCCCTATGGTCAATTTTCTCAAGCATCGCATTCGAAAGTCACGCTGGGCCAGGTTGGTGGGACGGACTTTTCTAAAATGGCAGCAGGACGAGTGCCTGGAGATGGGGGCAGCTCTGGCTTATTACGCGGTTTTCTCACTGTTTCCAATGATTTTGGTCTCCCTGAGTATCGCAGGCTTTTTACTGGGGCCTGACACGGGAGCTTACGATCAGATCCTCATTGTTGCTCGAGATGCGCTGCCTCCCGATGCCTATGAGGTCTTCACATCGACGTTGCTACAGCTGCACACCGGTAGTACTCGGGCTAGCATCATTGGCTTTATTATTTTGCTCTTTATTGCCAGCGGTTTTTTTGGAGCCCTCAGTCGATCTTTTGACAAAATCTGGCATGTTCACCCCCGTCATCAAAAGGCGAACGGGGTCAGGGATCTGGCTTTAAGCTTTCTTTGGCAGCGTCTATTTGCCTTTCTGCTGGTTATCGGGGCCAGTGGTTTGGTATTCGCGTCGATGCTGTCGAATATTGTCATTGGCACCCTACAGCAATTACTACAAGGGGTGAATCATCACATTGGCTGGTTTACCATCGATCAAATTCAACTGCTTCCCTGGTTAAGATTTGGCGGAGTATTTATCACTCTGACGCTGGTGGTCATGCTGTTGTATAAGATTTTGCCCAGCACCCGTGTAGCCTGGCAGGATATTTGGCCAGGGGCATTATTTACCGCCGTTCTTTGGCTCATTCTCCAGCAACTCATTAGTAATAGTGTCATTAGCCTGGGCAGTCGTTTCCGTTCCTACGGAGTGATCGGTGGATTTATGGTGCTGATGCTGTGGATCTACCTAACCAGCCAGATCTTTTTCCTGGGAGGGGAACTCACCTACACCTATGCCCACCTGTTTGGCAGTCGCCGTAACCACCGACGCTTAACTTCGAAACCAGACTCCAATCACTCCCAGTTAGGGTCTGATCTGGTTTCAAACTCTCAAAAACAATGATTTCAACTTGGTCCTAGACAATCGTCAGAAGTTTAAGTATTTTTAACGAAGCTGTGAATCTTCCTGAGAGTGTCCCTCCCCTAGCAGTGGAGCAGGCAGATCAGCCGTTACTTTGAGAATGCCTGCACCGTCGTGGTACATTACTTTGCGGCTCATATCCTTCAAGGGTAAAGGTTCTGTTTAGGCAGAACCTGAATAGGGGGAAATTCAACACCCCTGAGATCAGGCATTGTTGTAGATCGATATAGTTAAGGAGCAAAAAAATTACTATGAATCATCGTGGGATCACAATTTGGTTCACTGGTCTGAGTGGTTCTGGAAAATCCACCATTGCCCGTGCCTTGGAAGCTAAACTGCGGGAAAATAGCTGTAAACTCGAGGTTTTGGATGGTGATATCGTCCGCACCAACCTGACGAAAGGCTTAGGTTTCAGTAAGGAAGACCGGGACGAAAATATTCGTCGCATCGGTTTTGTATCCCATCTTTTAACCCGCAATGGGGTCATTGTTCTGGTTTCAGCAATTTCTCCCTACCGCGACGTTCGCGAAGAAGTGCGCGACCGCGTTGGAGACTTCATGGAAGTCTTTGTCGATGCCCCTCTCCAAGTTTGTGAAGACCGCGATGTAAAAGGTTTGTACAAGCGAGCCAGGGCTGGAGAAATTAAAGGCTTCACCGGTATCGATGATCCCTATGAAGCTCCCCTGAAGCCTGAAGTTCATTGCCAAACCCATCAGGAAACCCTGGAAGAAAGCGTGAATAAGGTGGTGGCTCAGCTTGAGGCCATGGGTTACATTGAAACCCCCGCTGCCGTCGCTTAATTCTTCCTGGTTCAAGCCTGCGCTCTCCCCTGCAGACGTCTCTGTAGGGGACTGCTGTTGATAGCGTTCAGGCAAGGGGGAAGGAACCACCCAAGCCTCGAGTTCTTGGTAATCAGAGATTGTGGCCTAACCCTGACGCCATTTCTCATTAAGATGCGATTATGCTGGGGACGAGATAGCCGTTCATTAAACGGGCGAGCCCGAAACATGAGCAGCTCCGCTGGTTGGCCAACCCCTAAGAACTCAGGGTCAGCTCAGATTACTGGCCCAATGAAATCCGGTTTTACCGGGGGACGTGAGAGATATCCTGTTTCTGGTCCAGGTTATAGCAAAGTCGACTGTGCTATTTGCAGGTTTGCCTTGATAGCTGCGGCAGACTTTAGTAAGGCAGATTCTTCCTGAGCGGTGAGATTCAGTTCTAGAATCGCCTCTACCCCCTTCTTGCCCAGACGGCAAGGAACTCCCAAGTAAAGGGCATCTAATCCATACTGCCCTTCCAAATAAGCCGATATCGGCAAGATCCGAGACTGGTTCAAAATAATTGATTCCACCATGACGCACACAGAAGATGCTGGCGCATAGTAAGCGCCTCCCTGTTTCAAAAGTTGAACAATTTCGGCGCCACCGTTACGAGTCCGCTCAATCAAACGGTTAAGGGTATCTTGGGGTAGTAACTCGGTAATTGGGATGCCGCTGACGGTGGAATATTGCGGTAAAGGCACCATAAGGTCGCCGTGACCACCCAGCACCATAGCGCAGACATCACCTGGAGGCACCCCTAGTTCCATCGCAATAAAGGTTTGGAACCGGGAGGAATCTAATACCCCTGCCATGCCCATGACTCGATGGGGTGGCAGGCCACTGACCTGCCAGGCTAGATAAGTCATGACATCTAAAGGATTGGTCACCACAATGACACAGGCATGGGGCGAGTACTCTAAGGCTTGAGTGACGGTTTCCATCACAATTTTGCCGTTGACCTGCATCAGATCATCACGGCTCATGCCAGGCTTGCGGGGTAATCCGGCGGTTACCACGATGATGTCAGAGTCCTGGGTATCTTGATAATTATTGGTGCCAATAATGATGCGGTTGTGGCCCTCACATCCCCGGGATTCCATCAAATCCAGGGCAATGCCCTGGGGGCGCCCTTCCACAATATCGAGCAGAATAACATTGGCCAGGTTACGCTCCAGTAATCTTTGGGCCAGGGTACTACCGACGTTACCGGCTCCTACCACAGTAACCTGACTTAAGTGGCAGTAGGGCAGGGGTTGCATTGAAGCATTCACTGATTATCTCCTCAGGAGTTTCAACAAAAAAGACTCCTAAACTATCTCCAAGCCTATGGAAAGACCGTTACTGGTAAGAAAGTTCAAGGTCTTGAATTAGACTCGGAAAGTAAGCCTACAGGCCAAAAAATCTGCAGACAACTTGATTGTCAGATCAAAGCAAAAGCCCGGCAGGGGGTTGTTGGCTTTCTTAATAAAGCTTTTTGAGTCGCAAGCTTGTCCTCCGATCGGTATCTCTTTAAACCCGTCAATTTCCCGCGGTCAGGGTGTTGGTGTTTGCCCGCTATCCAGCGGTACCGGTTCCTCGCCTTTCCCGGACCGATCAGGCTTACGGGCTCAAGAGTTGAGCTAACTGTTGCTGACTGGTCAGATTTCCTACAATGCGTCGGTGGGGTCCTGGGGAAACTTGCACCAATGTCGGTACAGCAGAGATGTGATTTTTCTCAGCCTGATCAGGATGTTTGGCCACATCTAAGACCTGAAGGGTATAAGCTGAATTCAAGCAAGTTTCTAGCGCTTGTCGCAGGATCCGCAACATGGTTTCCGTGGCTAGGGAATCTTCTCCTCGTACAAAGAGTTTGAAAACATAGGGCTGCGATGCCTTAGTGCGAAAGAGTGGCCTTTGAGAGGCCGTCGCCTGGGACACATCGGTCGCAGCAGCCCGATCGATCTTAAGAATTAGGTCGTGGGACTGCCAGAGTTGAGGAAATCGGTTCCGCTGAATTTCAATCAAGCTGGGTGAACATTCAGCATGGATGGTGTAATTGGGTCGCCACTGGAGCCGGGGTTGCTCGAACAACACATTCAGCAGGGGCTGAAAGGTCATGATCCGAGGGTAAGCTTCAGCCACGGTGACGACTTGCTGAGAATTTGCATCAACCCACTGGTCAATAGTGGCGGTAAAACAGGGCAGCAAGAAGTAAGGCGGTTCAACCAACCCCAGGTGTTTCTGTAAAACGGTGCAGAGATCTATATGCCAGTGCACCTGTTTTTGACGATCTATACAGTAGACACAGTCGCCTCCGGGGGTAAACAGGGCTATGCCTTTAAACCCGGGAGCAACAGGAATGCCAGTTTGATCACTGGATTGGGATCGGTTAGACACGTCCACGCAGCATTTGGGCCATTTCGTTCTGTTTGGGAGACATTTCTAAGGCTATTTCTTCGGTAATTCTCCCTGATTCGTAGAGAGCATAGAGGGATTGATTCATGGTACACATGCCGTCGAAGGTACATTTCGGAATCAAGGCCTCGACTTCGTCGAGTTGCCCCCGCAGGATGTAGTCTTTGATGGCGTCGGTGTTAATCAAAATATCGTGGAATGCTGCTCGTTTACCGTCTGTAGTCCGGCACAGGCCCTGGGCGATAACAGCTACCAGGGATTCTGCCAGGGCAACTCTCACCGGGGCCTGTTGTTCTGGTTCGAAGAGGTTAAGAATCCGTTCTACGGTTTTAACAGCACTGTTGGTGTGTAGGGTCCCCATCACCAGGTGACCGGTCTGGGCGGCCTTAAGGGCCGTACTTACGGTTTCCTTATCCCGCATTTCACCCACCAGAATGATGTCTGGGTCTTCCCGTAGGGAAGCCTTCAGGGCGTTGGCAAATTTCAGGGTATGCATGCCCACTTCCCGCTGCTTAATCAGGGAACGCTTACTCTGGTGAACAAATTCGACCGGATCTTCAATGGTGATGATATTTTTCGGCATCTCAGAATTGACGTAGTCAATCATGGCTGCCATGGTGGTCGATTTACCAGAACCCGTCGGCCCGGTCACCAGAATCAACCCCTTATGGTAGTGACACACATCTCGGAAGATGGGCGAAAACCCTAACTGATCGAGGGTAAGAATTTTCACGGGGATCAAACGCAGCACCAGGGCCGGTCCCCGCAGGGAGTCGAAAATGTTAATCCGAATCCGGGTGAAGTCGTACTGAGCCGCCCCATCGAAATCCAGGGTTTGCTTAAATTCTTGAACTTCTTCTGGCTTTAGAACTTCTTCTAGCCAGCGATAAAAGGTTTCTTCATCGGTGGGGGGATACTCGGTGGGGCTAATTTCGCCTCGATCCCGAAATCGGGGAACCTCACCCACCCCTAAATGGACATCGGAATAGCCCTTATCGAAGGCTTCCCGCACGATCTGTTCGAGGGTAGGACCTCCTCCTACTTTCACAACCTCAGCAGCCTTTGGCATAGGCGGTGGAGAAGCAGGCCGATGGCGAGCCTGGCCCGGACCGGGAGCCCCCAAATTTGGACGGGGCGGAGGGGGCGGGGGGGCTTGTGGAGTGGCTGGAGCATTGGTGGACTCGGCCATAGGACGCTTCTCCATGAGAATAACGGCATCCAGACAACTGCCAAGACGATGGCTCAGGTGCCTGAAGATATAACTACAGTCAGATTGCCCAAATCATTTCCAAAAGTTAGCCAACCTCAACAGGTTCTGCAAGTCTAGCTGTAACAATTCACCCTGGCGAAATCGCTGAAAACCGTTTAACGGAAAATATAGAGGGTAATCCGTACACCGCGGTAAACTTCACCGCAACCCTGGCTATCGCGGTTATGGCTTGAATGAAGTCCATCTTAACAATCCCTGGTGTCCTGCTTAATGCCCGAATACCCGTGCCCTCCTTAATCAGGATTTAAGCGTAGAAATTTTAAAGTCCCTAAAGTGGGAGGATCGACCCGTAGCCAGTGGGTATGTATCTCCGGGAATGGATGGCCTCACACCTGACCCATAAAAATGGCCCATAGAAGCCCATAGAAATAATGTACCGAACTACGGCAGGCTTTTGGGAACCAGAGTTTGCCTCAAAAGTTCCCCATGGGTCAACATTGAGCGCATTAGCCCCCAGCGGACATCGTTAGGGGCCTTACCAAACAGCACTAGCATGGCCGAAATTAATGCTGGAAAGGACAGCGTATCCGCCAGAAAGCCTGCCCACTGGGCAGTGGGCAAACTAAAAAAGGTTTCAAAAAAACGATTTAGCTGGGGACCGTCAAAGTCCATCAAGTTTTCCAGGCCGAACAGGTAAAGATAATATTTGCGTAGTCTTTCCTGGGGCCACAGAGTTTGCCATCCTACCTGGGATAGCTGCTGGGGAGAACTGTACGGCTTGTGCTGGAGAGTCTGAACAATGGCTTTGGCAATGTCTGGTCCCCGTCGCAGCAAGGCCCCTACCATGTACCCCGAAGCCGGATGCACCATACTGGCGGCACCACCAAAGCCCAGCACGGATTGATTAAAGCTGGGCAGGGGCAAATTCATCGGAAACAGGCACCGCTCCACATGCAGCACCTCCGTGATGTCAACATTTTGATGGGCCAGTCGCCGATGAAGACGCTTTTCCAGAACATCCAGGGATATGGCTGGACAATGGGCCAGGGAGGTTTCTTCTACAAAAAAAACGCCATCTCCTAAATCCATGGCGTAAAGAAATGTGGGGGGACCGGAGCGATCTTCCGGGGGAAGATGATCATCCCGATAGTCCATGAGAACCATTTGTTGGGGTTGAATGGGAGGGCGGGAAAATCGGCCCACAATACCATAGGCGGCCTGATAGGCAACAGCAGGGGCCTGCGGTCGCTGAACCAGCACCGGGAAATGCCCTGTGGCATCGACTACGACACGAGCTTTAAGCTCTTGTCCTGCAGCTGTAGTCACCCGGGAATAGCGAGCATCGTGTTCGACCTGTTTTGCCTTGCCACAATGCCACTGAATGTGGAACTTCTGGCTTTGCTCTAGCCAGTAGGTTTGGAGTCGTGAGTTGTCAAACAATCCATATTCACGACTCAAAGAAATGGCGTTATGGTTCACATGAACCACACAATCTTTCCATCGATGCTTGAGTAGACAGGTCAGCCCTAGGGGTTCCAGTTCATCTACCCATATGCCGTAGGTGTTGGGCCAGGGGGCTGCCACGTCTGTGGGTGCTAAGCCCTGCACAACTAAGCCTTCTCGCCCTAGGGCAGTTGCCAGAGATATACCGGCAGGGCCAGCACCAATAACTAATGCATCCAACATTTAATGGAAAAAAACTAAACTGAGCTGAAACCTACATCCTACAGGGTCATTGTAAGATCAGGGGGGGGCTAAAATGATAGAAACCAATTCATGACGTTAACCTACAGCACCATGGAAGTTAGCCCCTGGTTAGATGGCGCCCTGGGCATCCTGGCTTTGGTCATTGTCCTGGCCGGCCTATGGATGCTCATTAATGGTGTCAGAGGCATGGGAGGCTGACGGATAACGGCTCTGCTGCCAGGCCCTGCCATATATCAACAGCTTACTTGCCCCATATCCTGCAACCAGGATGAGCAGGCCAAAGGCTACATAAATCTGCCCCCAGTCCAACCGCCAAAATAGGCCCAGAGCAGCCGCTAAACCGTTGAGCGCCAGTACATTCCACCGGTCTCTAATGCCTGAGTGCATAATTAGGGTCTCTCCCCGAGGGTCAAGGCGAATTTTTGCCATCAAGTTAAATCCGGTGAGGGCTGCCAGCAGCACCAGCATGCCTAAGCCAAGCCAACCCATTGCCGCTAAATAAAAGCCAAACAACTGTCCAAAAATGGTGCCCCACACCAGCTGACGAAAAGCCTTGAGTCTTGGATCGGGCTGCATCCGCTGGGCCAGGGCAACATGGTGCAGATCTACCCTAGCCATGTGGGCCTGCTCTGGCACCAGGATGAGAAGCGTTAAAGCCATCAGTCGTTGGGGTAATGTAGGTGCGCTCCAGACTTGTAGTAATAGACCTAACATCGCTGGAACAAACACGATTGTTGCAAGCCCTGGTGCAGCACTATTCATGGCCCTTATGACCGGATTGATCTCCAAACTTTCTTTTTGTAGGGTTAATCATACTCCCCCGAGGATTGATGGCGATTCCCTTTGAAGCGCGTTCTGAAAAGGTGCAAGGCGATTTTGAGGCGGCCCAGTATTGAGAGTTACAGTTTTGGTAACCACCCCGCTCATCCTTCCCCAGTCGTGCCAAATTGAAGAGGCCAAGGCATGATCTGGCGTTCAGACCTACGGCCTGCCAAACATTAAATTCAAAAGGATGGTGCGAGGATGAAATCCGATAAAAGACCCAGGACTCAGCGATGGACGGCAGCGCTCTTAGCCTCTGCCCTGATGACTACCGGAGTCGTCATGGTGCCCACCCTGACGACTCCGGCCATAGCCCAGGAGGCTGCTATGAGAACCCTAACCGTCACCGGCCAGGGCCAGGAGTTGGTGCCAACCACTAAAGCCCAAGTTAGTCTGGGAGTTGAGGTACAGGGGCAGGATGCAGCAGTGGTGCAGCAACAGGTAGCAGAGCGATCGGCCCGGGTCGTGGAGCTATTACGGGCACGGAATGTTGAAAAATTTGAAACCACCGGCATTCGTCTGACCCCGCGCTATCGGTATGACAACGGCGAATCAAATCTGATTGGCTTTACCGGCAGCAATATGGTCAGCTTTCGAGTCCCCATTGAAGCGGCTGGCCCTCTCCTAGACGATGCGGTTGAAGCTGGGGCTAACCAGATTCAAAATATTAGCTTTGTGGCCGCAGATGCAGCCCTTGAAGCGGCCCAGCAAGAAGCCCTCCGTAAAGCCGTTGCCGAGGCCCAAACCCAGGCCAATACTGTACTCAGTGCCCTCAATTTAGGGCCTGAGGAAATTGTGAGCATTCAAATTAATGATGCCAACGCCCCCATGCCGATCCCGATGCCGCGGGAGGCTGTTCTGGCCCAGGCAGAAAGCGACGTGAACACTCCGGTGATTGGTGGTGAGCAAACTGTGCAGGCCCGAGTGACCCTGCAGATTCGTTACTAAGGTCTAACCGGACTCACCCCCGTCAAGGGTAGATCCGACTCCTGTAAAATGGGGAAATGGCTGAAATTATCCCTATTCCCGCAATTCCTGCCCAGGCCTGGCACCGTTCCTTAGGTCAGACCTGGGACCATCACTATATAGTCCGTTATGCCAGCAATTTAGACGACGGCCCCTGGCACGGTGCCCCGTTAGGGGGCTTCGGAGCTGGCTGCATTGGCCGTTCTCCCCGGGGAGACTTTAACCTGTGGCATCTGGATGGCGGAGAACATGTTTTTCGCACCTTCCCGGGTTGCCAGTTCAGCTTATTTGAAAAACAATCCTCTGGCCATAGCCGGGCCTTCGCTCTCGGCCCGAAGCCAGAGGATAGCAGCCTGTCATCCTGGCAGTGGTATCCCCAGCAGGACAGCGGCAGTTATCATGCCCTCTATCCCCGCAGCTGGTTTACCTACGAAAACGTTTTCCAGGCCCGGGTCACCTGTGAGCAACTGTCGCCTATCTGGCCGGACAACTACCAGGAAACCAGCTATCCGGTGGCAGTGTTCGAATGGACCGCCCATAACCCTACGGACCAGCCGTTGATCCTGAGTTTGATGGTGACCTGGCAGAACATGGTGGGTTGGTTCACCAACACTCAAAGGACCCCCGACGTGCAGCGGCGGGATGATGGCAGCCCATTTTATGACTATGTACCTGCCCTGGGGCAGAGTCAGGGCAATTACAATCAGGTGGTGGCTGCCAATGGCGTCAAAGGCTGCCTGATGGAAGGGGCATGGCATCACAGCCGAGCCCCTCAGGAAGGAGATGGGCAGTGGTGTCTGGCCACCCTGGATGACTTGGATATTGAGATTTCCTATGACCTGAAGTGGGACCCTGCAGGCGATGGAGGAGACGTTTGGGACTATTTCAGCCGACTGGGGCGGTTGATGAACCTGTTCGATACCGACCCAGTTGGAGCCGGTGAACAGTTGGGTTGTGCAATCGCCCTGCGTTTTACCCTGCAACCCGGAGAAACCCGTCAAATTCCGGTTGCCCTCGCCTGGGATTTGCCCGTCACAGAATTCGCTGCAGGAGTCACGGCCTTTCGGCGATACACAGATTTCTTCGATACCGGAGGGCGCAACGCCAAAGCAATTGCGCAGGTTGCCCTAAACCACTACAAAACTTGGCAGCAGCACATCGAAACCTGGCAACAGCCCATCCTGGAACGGCCTGATTTACCCCAATGGTTGAAGATGGCTATGTTTAATGAGCTATACAACCTGACCAGCGGCGGCACCCTCTGGAGTACTGCCACAGAAAAGGATCCGCTGGGGCAATTTGCCGTCTTAGAATGCTTCGACTACCGCTGGTACGAAAGTTTAGATGTGCGGCTTTATGGCGGCTTTGCGACGCTGCTACTGTGGCCAGAGTTAGAGAAAGCCGTGCTGAGGGCCTTCGCAAGGGCCATCCCCCAATCGGACGACCGGCAGCGGGTAATCGGCTATTACTTTACGATTGGGGCCGAAAGCCCCACGGCTTTACGTAAAAAGAAAGGAGCGACGCCCCACGATCTTGGCGCTCCCAATGAGCATCCCTGGGAGCGCACGAACTATACCAGCTACCAGGACTGTAACCAGTGGAAAGACCTGGGGAGCGACTTTGTGCTGCAGGTCTACCGGGCCTTTAAGCTGACTGGAGAAACGGATCTCGCCTTCCTGCAAGCCTGCTGGCCGGCGGTGGTGGAAACCCTGCAGTACCTGAAATTATTCGACAAAGACGGAGACGGTATTCCTGAAAACAGTGGTGCCCCCGACCAGACCTTTGACGACTGGCAACTCAAAGGCATTAGCGCTTACTGCGGAGGGCTGTGGCTAGCCGCCCTTGAAGCGGCAATGGCCATGGGTGAGATTTTATCTGAGGCAAAACTCGCCCCCGGCAATACTCCAATCCTGCTGACCCAATACCAGCGCTGGTTGAACAACGGCCTTAAGGCCTATCATCCTAAGCTGTGGAATGGGCAGTACTACCGCCTGGACACAGGCAGCCACTCGGAAGTGGTCATGGCAGACCAGCTGTGTGGTCAGTTTTTTGCCCGGTTATTAGGCTTACCAGACTTAGTCGAAGTGGAACCGATTGCGGCTTCCCTGGCAAAGATTTACGACGCCTGTTTCCTCAAGTTCAATCAGTACGCCCAAACTCAGCTTCAGCCTCAGCAGCAAAAATTTGCCGGTGCCCAGGTAGGCAGCTTTAGCACCGCCACCACTCGACAGCCCATTGGGGCCGTGAACGGGGTACTACCTGATGGTTCACCAGAGGATCCAAACGGCACCCACCAACTGGAAGTATGGACGGGAATAAACTTTGGCCTGGCCGCCTTTTTCATTCAAATGGGAATGCCAGAACAGGGCCTGACCATTGCGGAAGCGGTGGTCAAGCAAGTTTATGATTACGGCCTGCAGTTTCGCACTCCAGAGGCGCTGACCGCCCTGGGAACCTTTAGGGCCTGCCACTACATGCGTCCCCTGGCCATTTGGGGGCTGTATTATCAGCTGATTCAGGCAGCGGAGGACGGTTGTTAGACCTTCCTATCATTCCGGTGCAGGCGGGAATCCACGACGGATCTTTAGCTCCAGCATGGATTCCCACCTTAGATCTCAGTGATTGCTCCGCCAACGGGGGATGCAGCAGACATTTGCAAAAGTGGAATGGACCCTCTATTTTGCTTAGGAAAATGACAGTGTCTTAAGCATTTGGTTCGGTCTTTACCCCGGTTGCCCCATCCACGCCTTGAGCGACTTTTTTAGCCTTTTCTAAAACACCCTCGGCATCGGGGTTGTATTTCAGTACCACTGTGCCACCGGCTTGCGCGACCCACAGGCCTACTGAGTCAGCAATCCCGGCATCATCCAGGGCTTTGGCGACCCGCTTGGCTAGACCACTCTCGTCGAATTTACCATCCAAACCCACTTTGGCGGGGTCAATCTTCTCGGTCGCCGCAGCCTTTTTGACATCTACCTTAGGGGTAGCCTTAGCTTTTTCTTCTTCTTTCTTGCCGAAAAGTTTACCTAAAAAACCCATGATAAATCTCCTTTAGGGAAAGTAATGATGCCGGTTTATCCCGTCGCCAAATTTGCTGGCCAAATTTGGCCAGCAAATTTGACCAATAGACAACCCGTCATAAGCAAAATACCAACTTTAGGTAAGGAACTGGTAAAAGTCTTGAATGTCTTTACAGCCATGCAAAATCTATTAGTTCTCACCAACGGAGCCGCAAGCCCTGATCCACCATAAACTGCTGCAGACTTGCCATGTGACCTTGGGGCACAATGTCTGCCGCAGCTGTTACCGGGGCATTTGAGGCCAGCAGCCAGCCTGCTGTTACCCCGGCCGCTGCGCCAATTTGCCATTCACCGTAATGTACCCGAGTGGAAGCATTGGCGATATGGGTGACCGCAATTGACTTCCCTCCAATTAACAGATTATCTACTCCCTGGGGAATCAAACTTTCCAGGGGCAGCTGCAGGGGACGCACCAATGGTTCTTGAGCCGGAGCACTAACTGCATCCCCCGAGGGTTGCCAGTTGCGGTAGCGGCAACCGTGAATATCGATGGCATAGTGGGTCAGACCGATGGTAGTGGCAGCAAACTCCCGCTGGTTAGGGAAATTATTACGCAGGTCATTTTCCCGAATCATAAACGCCTCTTGACCATAGGCGGGGCGTCCCAGGATCCGCCGTCCCTCACGGAAATAGGGCACCATACTCAGTCCCGACAGGGTACCCATGGGGCTATCCGGACCATATAAATAGGCCAAAGGAAATCGTTCCGTGTTTTGGGTTTCTATTAACCAGCGGGCAAACATTAGGGCGTGGTCTTCCCCGAATTTCAAGGCTGATTGGGAAATGCCCCCCATCCAGTTCTGGTACTGTCCCAAGGCTACAAGCTCTTCGTGCTGAAGAATTAATGGAGGGTCCATCCAGTTCCAGTCGTTGCCCCGGTTCCAGTTGATCATGGAAATGTCCCCCGGGGCCGGTACCCCATAGTAGGGATCGTTGCGAGTATGACTGACAATGCGTCGGTAATGAAACAGGCTTTTGCGGGTCAAAAACGGAAATCCTTCCAGATCAAACACTGACCGATGTTCATGAATACCGTAGGTGGGCTGCAAGCGCTCTAAGACCGCCAGACTATCCCCATCATCGTCGTGCAGAGCCAGGGTAAACGGGTAGGTAAAGGCCTGGGTACACTGGGGGTTATCAAAGTCAGAACCATGGGGTTCCCCCATGGTTCCTTTGGCTTCCGAGCCCAAACGGTAGGGCACCTGCGCCCAGCCAATGAGTTCCCCGGTGTCGGTGGCATCGATGACTAACATTGTCTCTCCCGGCGGCGGCTGCAGCTTCACCGGGATGCGATCGTAGTCATCGGTAGGAGACCAGCTGTACCACTGGGCTAGCTCCGCTGACAATCGTCCTTTGGGCACATAGTCGGGGTTCCGCGGAATCCGACGAACCCCATACACGGCGGTGATGGTGCGTCCGGTAGCATCGAATTCCGAACCTTTGAAGGCGGTCATGGTAGCCCACTGGCTATCAGGGGCATTGACAGCCGCTTGTTGCAAGAATGTTTCCGCTGCCGTTGCTCCAGCTTTAGGGGGAAAACACAGGGTTCCCACCCAACACCGGTTAATATCCCGCACCAGTCGGGTCTGACGGCCTGGGCTCCAGCTGGGTAACTCTACCGGCTGGGACTTCAAGGTTTGGCGAAAGGACATCCAGCTAGGCGAGAGGCCATTCTGCTGGCGCATGCGGAGAGACTCATCCAGGGCCGATACCCCCTGGGAACTAATTTGTCCCCCCAGCCAGGGAGATACTTCGATTAAACAGGTTTTGGCCCCAGTATTCATGGCGTGGGCGGCGGCGGCTACCCCCCCAAGGGAACCACCGATGACAGCCACCTGACATTCCCAAACCTCTTCGAATTGGGGTAAGGGGTAGAGTTGAGGGCGGCCATTTAAAGCCAAGGGGGACGGCACCTTAACCTGTCCCAGGGACCGGGATAAGTCCTGTTCCCAAACCTCTGGAACCGTCGCCGGAGACCAACGGGAAGCCATCAGCCCTGCCAGCATGCCCATGCCGAACATGCCTGCGGCGAGTCCAGATAAAACCTTGAAAATTGCCGGTTGTGGTTTGCGCCTCACACCTCTACCCTGGCCATTACTGCCAAGGTTTTAGCACACCAAACCTAAGAAAGATCAGAGGATTTACCCTGGGTTTTTAGTGTTGGCCACAGACCTGCTAGAGTAGCCAAGGATTATTATCACAAGGGTTCAATGGATTCCACTCCCTTATCCTCTACATCTCAAGCAGAGTTACCCACGATGCCTGAATCCATCGAAGACCTACAACCAACCGTTGAGGCTTCGAGTTTGCTCTCTGTGGAAGACGTACAGAAGTATCTGAATCGGTCAAGGGCATCGGTATATCGTTACGCCAATACTGCCCCCGAACTGTTGAATCCACCCTATGACTCCCAAAAGCTGAACCCTGAGGTGCGCCAGGATAAGGATGATGCCCTCAGGTTTCGACCCCAAGAGGTTCAACGATTTGCGGAGGAAGTCCTGGGCCTGAACCCCACGATTCACGTTCAGACTCCAGAAGATACGGTGACTCAGACGTTGATGCGGGAAATATTACAGGAACTGAGAGCCATCCATCAAACCTTAAAGTCCCAAATCCTCTCTAGGGAGGACGAATAAGCGATGCCCAGGCCATATCTTGATTCCACAGTCAAAGACTGCCTTTCACCCGGCACATTCCCGCCGGGGATATCTGTAACGTTTTGAGAACGTTGAAAATGCTACTATTAGAGAACTATAGGGTGAATGTGGGAGTCTCATGAACACCGACTGATGTTATGAATCGATGGCGGGAACTCTTAACTTTGTCACGAGTCAAACAATTTCCCTCCTGGAGATCTTTAAGATTGTCTGAGAGGTACTCTGTTTTGGCTCAACAGATGAGTTAACCTGAGCGCAACCCCCGTTGCAATCTCTAGTTCCGAGCCGGTACATTTATTGATTTCAGCCACATTACTGTATGGATTCTGCCAGTCAATCTGAAATCCCTCCTGGGGAACCTCCCAATCCTTTAACTAGACTCTTTGGCTTTTTAATAGCCGTTTTGACCCTAACTTTGCCACTCTTTGTGATTGATCACTTCTCCTCGGCGAAAGGGTTACCACCTGAACCTGCCCCGTACCGGTTTTCAGATATGCAGCGTTAGGGTTAAACTCCAGGGTATTTTGCGACTTGGTTAGGTGGGGTATCAGACCCTACCTGGCTTGTTCGTACATTATTTTCTTCTCGGCCATATTTACCCAGGGGATAGAACGGGCAAAATCTTCATCTAAGTTTAACATCCTAAAGCCTTGGTAAGGTTACCGATTACCTTTGGATTCTTTGCGGAAAGCGTTCCCCAGGCCCGTACAATACTATGTCGTAGGAAGTAGGAGTATTGTTCGTGGATCTATCCAAAATTCCACCCCTGACCGAAGACGGGCTTCTAAATATCCTGATTGAAATTCCGGGGGGTAGTAAAAATAAGTACGAATTCGACAAAGACTTAAACGCATTTATTCTAGATCGGGTTTTGTTTGCTTCGGTGCAATATCCATTCGACTATGGGTTTGTTCCCAATACTCTAGCCGATGATGGCGACCCCCTGGATGGCATGGTCATGATGGATCAGCCCACGTTTCCAGGTTGCGTCATTGCGGCTCGGCCCCTCGGCATGTTGGAAATGATCGACGGCGGAGATCGGGACGAGAAACTCCTATGTGTGCCGGCTGAAGACCCTCGTTATGCTGGCCTCAAAACCCTGGATGATGTTGCCCCCCATCGGCTTGATGAAATTGCGGAGTTTTTCCGCACGTACAAAAACCTGGAAAAGAAAGTGACCGAAATTTTGGGTTGGCAGAATCTTGAAAAGGTTAAGCCCCTCATCGATCAATGTATTGCTGCTGCAGCTAAATGAGCCGACTGTCTGTTGGCAGGGTCATAGGGCTCCGCAACTTGGCATGGCCCTGCTGACCCCTAGACTTTAGAGCAATAGGGCAGAGCTTTCCCCAGGGGGGCCTAGCAGGGTCGGGCAGTGGATACTTAAAAGGCGATGCCATAGGCATCGCCTTTTAAAGTCTTATAAAACCTGTCTGCAGCGTTCTGCCCTGTCTAAAACCCAACGGTTCAGACCGCACTCTCTGGGTAGATAGAATAATCCGTATCCAAGGAACAGTCGTTTTCTGTGGGCAGAAACTCAGGCTGGATACGGACTGATGCTTACAATCCCAGGCGAACCTTCAATGCCCTGGAAGGACCACCCTCTTAGTACAGTTCTTCTTCCTGGTGGGTCATGATGGTGCAGTCAGAAGTTGGATAAGCAACGCAGGTTAGAACATATCCAGCTTCGATTTGATCGTCGTCTAGGAAAGACTGGTCAGACTGATCGATGGAACCAGCGGTGATTTTACCGGCGCAGGTAGAACAAGCCCCGGCACGGCAGGAGTAAGGCAGATCGATACCCTGATCTTCGGCGGCGTCCAGAATGTAGGTGTCGTCAGCGACATCAATGGTGGTGTTGAGACCTTCACCTTCGTTGATCAGCGTAACCTTATAGGTTGCCATGATGCTATCCTCTCATCAAATACAATTTAGCTCTCTGACCTACAGAACACCCGCAGAATAACGATTCTAGGATTTGTTCCAAGTAGATCCAGCACATTTCTGATACTACGGGAAAACCTGAAGACTGTCTTCCGTTTTTACCGTCTGGATGAACGGGATTCGTAATCAAACTCATTAATTAATGATTAATTTACTTATAGGTGATCGAGGTTTCTCTACCCTAAGGATGATAAGAATATGACCTTTTTGCAGAGTTTTAGGAGCGCAGATTTATTTCTTGCGAAGGAAATCGTCGTCAAAGTCCAGGTCTGTAACCTATGGTGAGTATCGGCATCGTTGGGACTGGTTTCGTCGCCCATAAACGGGCCGACGCTATCGCAGGTGACCCTCGCGCTACCCTGACTGCTGTGGTCGGAGGCACGGGGGATGAAACCCTGACCTTTGCAACCCAGTACGGGGCCAAGCCCATGGATCACTGGTCTAGTCTGGTTGTCGCTTCAGATGTTGACTTAGTTTTGGTCTCCCACATCAACCATGGCCATGGCATGGTAGCTGAAGCCGCATTGCGAGCGGGTAAACAGGTGGTGGTGGAATATCCTCTCTGCTTGGACTTGGCCCAAGCGGAACGGTTAATTAAGCTGGCCCATCAGCGTCAATTGCTGTTGCACGTTGCTCACATTGAACTGCTCGCGGGCAACCATCTTTGTCTCAGGGCTAAGCTTAAAGACCTGGACCCGGTACACTACGCCCGCTACAGCACCCAATCCCCCAAACGCACTCGCATGGGTCACTGGACCTTTCATCCAGCCCTGTTTGGCTTTCCCCTGGTCGGTGCCCTATCGCGGATTCACCGTTTGGTTGATTGCTTTGGCCCCGTGGCCCAGGTCTACTGCCAAAATCGCTACATTAAACTGGTTCCCGATGAAAGCGAATCCTACCACCAGGGATGTCTGTGCACGGCCCAATTGACCTTTTCATCCGGGCTCATCGCCGAGGTGCTTTATGGCAAAGGCCACGCAGTCTGGACAACCCTACGCCGCCTGGAAGTCTTTGGCGCTACGGGAGGATTGGTTTTTGACGG
>CAZPYG010000004.1:93872-102819 GCA_964590465.1 uncultured bacterium
CTAACCCGACTTCTAACCGCTACCAGGCCAATACCTGGCCCTCCGTCTCTACAGGATGGGAATCAATCCTTGACCTGCGTCACCCGCCAACTAAGTTTCAGATTCAACCAAAAGTTCCAGACGGTGACCACGGCAATGGCGATCAGATTTGCCAGATAGGCCCATCGTTGACCAAAGACCAGGTTATAAATCAGGTTCAGCATCAGTACATTAAGCACTACTCCGGCCAGGCAAATCAGATTAAATTTCAGTAGACGCTTCAGACGAGCCGACCACCCCCATTGCTGCATACTGACGTCAGCAAAGGTCCAGGCATCATTCCAGATGAAGTTGTTGATGATAGCCACTTCGGCGGCCACAATCTTACTGCGGGTTAGGGGGAAGCCAAGCCCCGTATGCATCAGATACAGTACCGCCATATCCACCAATACACCGGTTAACCCGACTAACCCAAAGCGCAAAAACCGTCCTGCTGGAAACCGTTGGCGGATGTGGGAAAGTCGCCCCCCCAGCCGTAACCGCAGCAGATGATGAATATAGTCGACATACTGCCGCCAGGTCACTTTGCTGGCCCCTTCCACCCTCTCCTGGAAAACGTAGCCTACTTCGCGGATGGTGCCGATAGCTCCACGCCCAATGATCTCTAACAGAATTTTGTAGCCCTTAGGGTTTAATACCGGGCCAGCAATGGCCTCGCGCCGCACCATAAAGTAACCGCTCATGGGGTCGCTAACTCGCCCCACCACCTGGGGTAATAAAATCAAGCCAACGGTTTGAGCCCCTCGGGACAAAACTCGGCGGATTAAGCTCCACTGACTGACGCCTCCCCCATCCACATGGCGACTGCCTACGGCCAGATCTGCCCCCGCCTGAATCCCCTCTAAGAGCTGTAACACAACTTCCGGGGGATGCTGCAGATCAGCATCGATTACCCCAAGGATGTGCCCCCTGGCCACCTGCCAGCCTCGAATCACCGCCGAAGATAACCCCCGTTCCCCGATGCGTCGCATTACTCTTAGTTGAGGCATCTCCTCTGCGATGGCCAGGGCGCTTTCCCAAGTGCGATCGGGGCTATCGTCATCCACCACGATTAACTCATAGTCACCCGGTAAAGCAGGATCTAGAAGTCTTGCCAGGCGTTGCACAATTGGACCAATATTTTGGCCTTCATTAAAAGTCGGAATCACCAGGGACAGGGTCGGCCCAGTGGGGGGTCTGCCCGGCCCAAATTCTGCCCCAACGGGAGGGGCTAGTTCAGCCTGCCGTAACACCTGCAATGGCCCATCGGGATTAACTACGAGCTTTTCAAGTAACGCTTGGGACAGCATGGCAGACACATGACGGACCTAAAGACATAGGTCACCATCCTACATGGAGGTCGATAATTAGGTAAATGGTTTTTGGGACACCCTCCCGTACCGTCTACCGATGGTTCGCTGCTAACGGTGCGCGGAACCGACCGCCGCTGAGATCGACTCCAGACCATGCTCTTCAAGCTTTTCTACTAATCCTTTCAGTAAACGACGAACCATGGAGGGGCCTTCGTAAATCCAACCGGTGTAGGCCTGGACTAAGGACGCCCCAGCGGTGATTTTTTCCCAGGCATCGGCAGCGGTGAAAATTCCTCCAACCCCAACAATGGGGACCGTTCCTTCGGTTTTTGCGTAGATGTAGCGAATCACCTCCGTAGACCGCTGGCGCAGGGGAGCCCCGCTGATGCCTCCGGCCTCTGCTTCAATCGGTCGTCCCGTTTGGGGGAGAACACGGGTGGTCAACCCCTGGCGGGAGATGGTGGTATTGGTGGCAATAATCCCCGCCAGGCCATGGGCCTGAACTAGATCAATCACCGCGTCTACCTCGGGCCATTGGAGATCCGGGGCAATTTTCACCAGCAGGGGTTTGGCCTCGGTGTTCTCCTGCTGTAGGGCCGCTAAAATTGGCCTGAGCTGCTCTGCCGCCTGGAGGGATCTCAGCCCCGGCGTATTTGGGGAAGACACATTCACCACAAAATAGTCGCCTAACCCCTTGAGCTGTTGAAAGCTAAACCGATAATCTTCTGCCGCATCTGCCAGCTCGGTTACCTTTGATTTTCCCAAATTGATACCGATAGGAATTGCCGGTCGATGGTGGGGGCCAATCTGACTCAGACGGTCTTTCAGGGCTTTAGCCCCGTGATTATTGAACCCCATGCGGTTTAATGCGGCCTCATCTTCAACCAGGCGAAACAGTCGCGGCGGCGGGTTGCCCGGTTGGGGGAAGCGGGTGACTGTGCCCAGTTCAGCAAACCCGAAGCCAAATAGGGGCCAGGCGGTGACCGCTTCCCCGTCTTTATCAAATCCTGCGGCTAACCCCATCGGATTCGGAAACGTCAGGCCCCAGCAGGTTTGCTGCAGGCGTTCATCCTCAAAACAAAATTTTTGCTGGAGCCAGTGCTGGAGCCGAGGGCGGAATTGTGACCCCGCTGAAAGTTGGGCCGGCGGCGGCTGGCCTAACCAGTCCAAGGTGCGAATCACGTAGCCGTGGGCCCATTCCGGATCAAGCTTTAGGGTGGAAAAAATTAGCGGTCTAACCAGGTGGCGATAGGGTTCTTTCACAGCGACGATGATGGATGCGAACAACAGACGGGTAAACTGATCTCTAGGCTACAGGAAAAAATATCGAGGGTTAGTGTAGCCTCATATCAGGAGCACACAAGCGATTACTCAATTGCATCAGTCGGAGGTCAATCTCGTGGTTTTCCAGATTGGCATTTGCCGGGATCGCCTTAAATAATCAACCCGACCATGGACTGACTTCAGGCCGCAGCTGGGGCCATCTCCTACCCTTGCTTTGCCTTACCCACGGTCAAGCTATGGTAAGCCAGAACCCTATGGCTGGAGAGTATAAGTGGGGAAAAGTCAAGATTCCGTTAATCCCTAATGGGGGAAAGTTAGGTCTATCTCCCCGGGCATTAGCCTGGATCAGCGGGGAACATGCCTCCGCAGCTGCAGAGTCCTGATTATCGAGCACAGATGTGACGCCTATGGTGCCATCCCACAATCCCCAACATCTACCCGGCGAGTCCCCGCCCGAAGAGCAGCTGGTTGCCCTATCCCGCTTTCTTAAAGGGTTAAGGGGGTGCCAGTCGTCCCATGAAGCCTCTACCCTGGCGCTCGACCATCTCCATCAAACCCTTGGTTTTGACTTGGCCTGGCTGGGCTGGTATGACCGGATTCATCATCGGCTGGTCACCCAGGGATGTAACAGCCCTCAAACTCTAAGATCGATTCGCACCATGCTGCCCCTGACCCCGGGGGATGTCATGGAGCAGGTGATTATTCAACAGCGTCCCCTGATTATTGCCGACTTACAACATGAAATTCGGGCCGGGGAGTGGGGAACCATTGCCAAGCAGCTCTCCCTCAGGAGTGCTATCGTCTTTCCTATTAAGCGGCAGGATACCTGCTTTGGATTAGTGGTAATGGCTTCGACCCAATGGGGGGTCACCCCTTCCATCGGCGAACGGGCCTATCTTTCGATTGTTTTGGGAGACTTAGCTGAACTGTTCTACCACAACCAAGCCGACCAACTGCGGCAGCAGGCGAAGCGGTTTGAACAGCCCTTCCTGGCCCTGCTGGGCAAACTCCGTACCGGCACCAGTATTAACAGTCAGCTGTTAGAAGTCGTTCGCGAAGCCCAGCGATTCATCACCCCTAACCGCACCCGTATCTTCTGGTTTGAGCCCCACGGCAACTACTTTTGGCAGCGCATTCCAGCCTTTAGCCCACCCCCCCAAACCCTCCAAGCGGAAGCAGCAGCGGAAGCAGAACCGCTGGATGAGTGGCGCATTCCCGTTGAGGACATTCGGGGAGTGTTTCAAGTCCTGGGTAACGATCAATTGGTGGTGGTGGGAGAAAGCCGTGGTGCCCTTAAAGCTGTGGTGTCGGAACGCATGATGCAGCATTTACAGGCTCAGGCGTTAATGATGGTACCGATTTTTGGCGACGGGGAACTATTGGGATTTATCTCGGTGGAAAGTAGCCTCCCCCGGATTTGGAAAGAACCGGAAAAACAATTTCTGATGGCAGCCGCTCGATTACTTGGGTTAGCACTGCCCGTCGCTTCTGACAAAGAAACGAAGCGTCAACTTGAGTTGGATCAACATCTCACTTCTGGCGTCATTCAGGGCATATATGGCGATGTCGATTGGCATCAAACCCTGGAGAAATGTGCCCATGTGCTCCATGAAAGATTGTCCATCCAACAGTTTTTCGTGCTGTTGTTTAACCCCGACCGCAACGGTTATAACCTGTGCTTTCAACACCAGGTCGGTCGTCCCCACAACGTTCAACTGCTATGGCCCTGCCTCAACGACGACGACTGGCAGATGTTAGAGCGCAGCCCAATGCCCGTCGCCATTGACAGTGTGCAGCAAACCTTAAAACTGACCGTCTGGCGCGCCCTCTTCATGGCTTTAGGGGCCCAATCGGTTTTAGTGGCTAATGTGTCTCCCGGCAATGCCCCCGAAGGCATGGTCATTGTGACCGATCGGATTGACCGACACTGGACCGGTGTAGAGCAGCACCTGTTCGGAGCCACCAGTCAGCAAATCGGAGTGATTCTGCACCAGTGGCAGCTGCAGCGGCAGTTGAATCAGCAAAAGCATATCTATGACTCCATTCAGTGGGGACTGCACGCCCTTCACAAACGTTTTCATCCAGAGCAGCTAGAGAAAACCACGGTTCAGCACATTTTGCAGTTGTTACAGGCAGCAGCGGTGCTACTGATTAGCTGGGAGCCTGGAGCAGCAACGGCCACTATCACTCAGGCTGCCACTCAGGACAATTCGGTCTGGTTCAATGAAGCCTATGCTATCCCCACCAGCACAGACGCCATCCTCAACTGGGCGATGCAGACCGACGGTATTTTGCCCCTGACCATGAATGAACTTCCTGAGACAACCCAGGATTGGTTCTCAGCGCCCTCTGAAAATCGCATCTTGATTACGGCTTTGCGCACTGCACCAGGGCATATGGTGACGGGTACCATCGTAGTGGTGGGGGCGGCGAACACCCATTGGGCTGAGCATCATCTCTCTATTCTGAAACTGCTGGCGAACCAACTGGCATGGTCAAAGCGACATCTCAGCCTGGTATCTCTACTTCACAAGCAACGCCAAGAATTGGAGCATCTGAATTGGTATAAGCACCATCGCCTTGAAGACTGCTACCAGGCCCTCTTGAAAATGGGCAAAGAATTGGCAGACGCTCAGCAGGCGGAAGGCACCCTGACGCTGGCCCAACAAAGGCAGCTTTTAAGCAATATCGAAGCCCTGATTGCTGATTTGGATACCGTTCTGGTTCGGGAGGAATGGTGTCTTGAAACCACCCATAAAACCATGCCGTTAATTAGTTTGATTAATCGCCTTGTGGATCGGGTTGATCCTCTGCTCAAGGCGCGTCAACTTTGGTCAAAAGTGCATAACGAAAGCAGCCTGATCCTGGGCGGAGATATGACCAAGTTGGAGATGATTATCTACGAAGTGATGGCCGCTGCCTGCAACCGATCTCCGGTTGGAGGACGCATCGATATTTGGTGCCGTTCCATCAATCCGGATTGGTTTGAACTGTCCATTACTGATGATGGTCAAATCTCCCCGGCCCTGTCGGAAGAATTACAGCAAGGGCAACCCCATGATTTGCTGGCTCCATCTCCTTTGGATTTACCCCCCGGTCTACACCTATCTATTTGCCAAAGTCTAATTCGTCAGCTGGGAGGCGATATCACCATTTCAACCCTGGAGGATGGACGGACCTACAGCCGTTTTCTGCTACCTCGAGCAACCCACAATGAAACCCATACCCCTACCCCCCTACCCCCGTTTGCGTCCATTGCACCGGACTTTGATCTGGGTAATCTAACCTAGAGAGTTCCAGGGTGAAGATGTGGGAATGCCCCAGAACTTCGATGAAGTGTCTCGAGATACCAGGATTCTTTTGCCTACCGCTAACAATGACTAACAATGACTCATCCAAGCAGATGCTGGGGCATTGACCCGCATTCTAGCGATGGCTGTAGCGCACAATTAAGTAGCTGATGGCGAGGGAGAAAATAGCGATCGCAAGCCCGATCAAACTCACTCCCGAAATTTTGTCCAAATCCAAAATAATTATTTTTCGCCCTACCGCCGTCAGGGCCGTGGCGATCACCAGCTCCACCTGCACCACATGCTTTTTGATGTAGGCGGTAATATTTTCCAGAATTTCCAGGGCAATCAGCACGCTCAGGAACAGACCAAAAATTTCCGTCAGGGTTGCCCCCAGAAAACCGTAAGGGGTTGTGGTCAGTAGGGAGCGGATCAGCACGATGATCAAATCTACGATGATCACCAGCACGACTACGACCATCGCCAGGGACAGCACTTTGGAAACCAGCCCTTCAAACTGTCCCAAACGTCGAAGAAACTGCTCATCTCTGAGTTGTCTGACTAACCACCTTCCCCAGTTGGCCATAAACCGGCAGATACCTACGACAAATGTGCTCCTGAGAGCATAGAGGATTGGGTAGTACCGGGTAAAGCCGTTGTTCCTAAAGCGTCACGGTGCGCCTCGTTCGGTTCCCCCTGGCCTGCTGTCGGTACCACCGCTACCGCACAGGCTTTCAGTTCCGGTTCCAGGGAAATCGGGCACCGCTCGGGATGGGTGAGGGCGTTGCATTCGGCATCCTCAGCCCAGAGGGCACCCCAGTGCATGGGCACAAACAGGGTGCCTCGCCGGATGTTCTGGGTAACGAGAATGGGCAGTCGCACCCGGCCCCGGGGCGATTTCACCTCCACCCATTGGCCGGACTGCACCTTAAGCTGCTGGGCATCGCGGGGATTCATCTCCAGAAATGCCTGGGGATGCATTTTAGCCGTTTTGGGAATCCGTCCCGTGCGGGTTTGGGTATGCCAGTGGCCATAAAGCCTGCCGGTGGTCAGCACAAAGGGGAAGTCGTCGTTGGGGGGTTCCGCCAGTCCCTTTTCGTGGAAGGCGGCAAACCGGGCGCGGCCATTGTCGGTGGCAAATCGTCCCCGGGTGTAGAGCCGTTTGTCGTGTTTGGATGCGGCGGTATCCGGAGTTTCCTGAACCGGACAGGGCCACTGAATCGGGCCTGCCTGGGACAGCCGTTGATGGCTTAAACCGGTAACATCGCACAGTTGTCCCCGAGTAAGCTGTGCAAATTCCTGATAAACCTGGGACGAGGTGGTGAAGGGAAATTGTTCCTGGAAGCCCAGCCGTCGTCCTACTTCTGCGAAGATTTTCCAGTCGGGCCAGGCTTCCCCCACCGGTAGGCGGAAGGCGGGGCACAGGGTCACCGTGCGTTCGGAATTGGTCATGACCCCGGTCTTTTCCCCCCATTGGGCAGCGGGTAGCAGCAGATGGGCAAATTCCGCCGTTTCCGTCGGGTAGTAAGCGTCCTGATACACGGTAAATGGGGACTGGCGCAGGGCGGCTTTGGTGCGGTTAATGTCTGGCATACTGACGGCAGGATTGGTCGCCGCAATCCATAATAGCCCTACCTGCTGCTGTTCCAGAGCCAGCATCATCTCCCAGGCGGCAAGTCCCGGTTCTGGAGAGATGCTGCCCTCCGGCAGGCCCCACAGCTGCTCCACCTGCTGTCGATGCTGGGGATTTTTCACCACCCGATACCCCGGCAGAATGTGGGAGAGTCCTCCCGCTTCCCTTCCGCCCATGGCGTTGGGTTGGCCGGTCAGGGAAAAGGGACCTGCTCCCGGATGGCCGATTTGCCCCGTCATCAGGTGCAGGTTAATCAGCGTCCGCACCTTGGCAGTCCCCTCCGAGGACTGGTTCAGCCCCATGGACCAGAGGGACAGCACGGATTTCGCATTGGCCCAGGCTTTCGCCGCTGCTTCAATGGCCTGGATGGGAATACCGCAGCGCTCCGCTACGATGGAGGGTTCATAGTGCTGCACTACGTTGACATAGTCGGCAAAGCCCCGGGTGCAGTCCTCTACAAACTCATGATCCACCTTGCCCCACTGCAGCAGGTAATAGGCCATGCCGTTCATCAGGGTGATGTCGGTGCCGGGGCGAATGTCCAGGTGTAAGTCTGCCTGTTTGGCGGTTTCCGTTCTCCGAGGGTCCACCACAATTAGCTTGACGTTGCGATTTTTTTTGTGGTGTTTCTTCAGACGATTGAAAACAATGGGATGGCACTCGGCGGTGTTGGTGCCAATCAAAAACGCGCAGTCCGTCGCTTCCAAATCGTCGTAGCAGCAGGGGGGACCGTCGGAGCCAAAACTTTGAATGTAGCCCGCCACCGCTGAAGACATGCACAGCCGGGAATTAGCGTCGAAGTTGTTCGTGCCCAGGCAACCCTTCATCAGCTTTTGGGCCACATAGTAATCTTCCGTCTGGAACTGTCCCGACCCGTACATGCAGAGGCTGTCGGGTCCCAGGGTCTGCCGCAGGGTTTGAATGCGTTCGACGATGACATCCAGGGCCGTTTCCCAGGAGACCCGTTCGAAGGGAGCCTCCAGGGATTCGCGAAACATGGGG
The DNA here is from genome assembly GCA_964590465.1 of uncultured bacterium. Taxonomy (GTDB): domain Bacteria; phylum Cyanobacteriota; class Cyanobacteriia; order Phormidesmidales; family Phormidesmidaceae; genus CAZPYG01. Next base: position 102,413 of record CAZPYG010000004.1, read on the forward strand.
TACTTGAGCCGGTCTTTATCCAGTGCTTCGGCTACGGTCGCACCCTTAACGCAAACCATGCCCTGGCTGGAGGGATGGGCCCGGTCCCCCCGGGTCTGCCAGATGGGGTTGCCTTCCGCATCTCGCCGGGTGGCTTTGCCGGGTTGGGCCGGAGGCAACACCTCCAGGCCGCAGCCGACACCGCAGTAGGGACATAACGTTTTGGCTGGGGGTGTCATAGGTAATGGTTGAGATTAAATTACTCTCGGTCAACATTTCGACCCACCCCGCCCTTTCCTCCGGAACGCTCCACGAACGGGCACCCCTTCGAGGAGCTATCCGTTAGGCAGATCTCCCCTCACCCCCAAGCCCCTTCCGGCCCCCCTGCTCCCGTTCTGGGAGTAGGGGCTGGGGGTAGGGCTATGCCC
>CAZPYG010000005.1:0-100489 GCA_964590465.1 uncultured bacterium
TGCCAGGGCTCTACTCAAACACCTCTTCCACAATGTGGGAGAGGTGTTTTGCTTTAGGGACAGCAGTTTTGAGAAGCCTTAATTTGTGCCTGAAAGCCTCTGAATTGAGATTATCCTTAAAAGAATATTGTTGAGTCCAGCGTAGCTATGCATACATTTCTGCCCATTGCCTATTTTGAAGGTCAGTTCAGGGACTTCAAAGACGCGAAAATTTCGGTGGCCACCCATGCGCTTCATTATGGGACCGGTGCTTTTGGCGGTATGCGTGGTATACCCGATCCTCAAAGTAGTAACAGAATTTTGTTGTTTCGTCTCGACCGGCACTGTCAACGGTTAAGTATGAGTGCTCGGCTGCTTAACTATGAGTTACCGGCAGACAAAATTCAGTCGGTGATTGTGGATTTCGTCAAAAAGAACAGTCCTAAGGTCTCGTTTTACATTCGTCCGTTTGTGTATACCTCAGACTTGGGAATTTCTCCGCGTCTGCATAATGTGGAGAAAAATTTTTTTGTATACGGTTTGGAGTTGGGTGATTATTTGTCCCCTGAAGGGGTAACCTGCCGCATCAGCTCCTGGTATCGGCAGGAGGACCGCAGTTTGCCCCTGCGCGGAAAAATTAGCGGTGCTTACATCACTTCATCTCTGGCTAAGACAGAAGCAGTCGAGTCGGGATTCGATGAAGCAATTTTGATGAACTCCCAGGGCAAGGTGAGTGAAGCTTCCGGAATGAATGTGTTCATTGTGCGCAATGGCAAGCTGATTACCCCTGGTTATGAGCAGGATATTTTGGAAGGAATCACCCGCGACAGTATTCTCACCATCGCGCAGGGGATGGGCATTGGAGTGGTTGAACGTCCTGTTGACAAGTCTGAACTCCTGATTGCTGATGAAGTATTTTTGAGCGGGACGGCGGCTAAGATTACGCCTGTAAGGCAAGTGGAAGCTTACAAGCTGTCATCACATCGTCCCATTACAACCAAGTTACGTGAAAAGCTTACTGCTATTTCTGAAGGGCGGGATAACGAGTATCGGGAGTGGGTTTTCCCTATTAATGTATAGGGTATTCTGTGACGAATATTGTTGATTTAAGTCAACTCTGAATTGCTGCTGGTCAGACCGCCAGCCTTCGTAGCCCTGCTGTATAACGGGTGCCTGGTAACCCATTTTAGCTGCTGCGAGAAGGTTCTTTAACTCAGCTTGATCAGCTAACGAGAGGCTTTTGCCATTTTTCGGAATGGCAGCAGAGTTAAGGGATAACCTGCTCAGGGATCTGTTCGGTTGCCTGCGGCATTAGAGATGGCAAGGGCTCGAATGCTAGTCCCCGTTGCTTGATGTTCCTTTAAATGGGCTGATTTCTGGATCAGGGGAAAGCTGCTCACAGTCTATGGCAGGGTCTTGTCCAACGGCGGCAATGGCATTTCCCGAGTTTTGTGTCTCATAGGACAACCGTAGACTGAGTTTTTCCAGGGCGATCTGCAGAGCCTGGTTAATGGGCAGACGTTGATGCCCCCAGTGGGGGTCAAGGTTGGCTATACGGGTTTGCCAGTCGGCAAAGTGGGGGATCGGTAGACCATTGGCTATGGAAACCTGGGTCATGGCGATGGTATTTGCAGCCTGATGTTTATGAACTGCACAGGCCGCAAGTTTTGGAGTTCCGGTTTTATCGATCATGGCGGCGAAGCCAAACAGGCGGCACAGGGCAGGACGCCACATATAAAGCTGGCAACGACCATAGCCAGGTATGTAGTCATGGGGTTTGTAGCACACACATCGCCCCGGAAGAGGGGCGGCAGCGATGAGGTCCAGCCACTGTTGGACCTCTCCTCGCCGGATAATCTCTAGGGCCATGGGCACCATTTCCAGGGGAGAAACTTCAACCTCTGGGTTTTCACAACACTTGCCGCATCCGGGGGGACAGTGGAGACCGGTCGACGCCTGAAATGAGGCAACCTGGTTGTTAATCTCGCTGTAAATATGAGAAATGGCGACGCTAGTTTCGAGGTTCAATCGAGACGACTCTCCTTTTAGCCGCCCCCAAGGGGTGGATAGTATTAAGTGTTTAATGTTACTTTACAGGGTTTTAAGCTCTGGACAATATCAGAATGAATCCGATTTATAGCGGTAGCCAGCTTCATGGCGATATCTAAAAGGACACCACTACAAGCCTTCTGTCCATCGTTTCCGCGAAGTTTAGAATGCGAGTCTAGCCACTCTACCTGAGTGAATTCGCTGCTCAGAAACGCGAGTTTCAATCAAAGTTGATCATCATTTGATAGGCGAAGAGCCGTTTCAAGGCTAGGTTTGCCTGGCTTGGCTGATTGTTTGCCGATGCATGGATTTCTGAAACGGTGATCAGACTGGCGGCAATGGTGACTAGCAAAACGCAAATGTTTCTAACAATGAGGTGGCAGGGAAGACACTGGCGACGTTTCATAGGACCGGGAGCATTACGTCAGGCTTAGCACCGGAGCCAGAATTATGGCTCGCTGACACCAAGCGAATCAAATGAAGAGTGTGCTGCAACTGTTTTCAGCATATCTCTCAAAAGTTATGGAAAAATCAATCCTGGGGGGGAAAATTGAGGAAGCTTAATTAACGTCAACACGATATTCCAAAAAGACCCGGTTTTCGTCATTAAAATCGGTTGATCCCCGAACTCCCCAGTTGTCATCAATGCGGTAGCGGGTATTAAGTTGGACGGGTTGATTCTGGTTGAGGACCTGTACCAGGGTGGCTGACAAATTTTCGGTGATTCCCACATTTATACCAATACCGTAGCCCAGGGAATCTCCCGTCTCGGAAGGCAGAATGGTAGTAGCCGTGAGACGAAAACGCTTGAGACCCAGGGCATTGCCAACGGAATCCTGGGCGTCGGCAGAGAGGGCGCTGAGCAGATTTGAGCCCAGGGCTAGGGATGGGTCTCCCCCTCCCAGGTCGGCCAGGTAACCGCCAGAGGTCATACCCAGCAGTTGCTCTTGAGAATAGGGAGGGTTGCTGGTGAGCCTTAAATTATCGAACAGGTTTGTCGCAGGGCCTTTCACCCGAGCTTCGATCTGGATTTCGTCAAAAACCGTGGTGCTACCAAGGGGATCGATATCAGGAATTTCCGCAGCACCAATGGTGACATTCAGCGGACGAAGATTGTAGTTGCGCTGTAGAGGCACCCGGGCCGAAAAAATAAGATCCAGATAGGGATCTAGCCCGTATTCTGGCAGGAAAATAGCAATATTATCATGGCCTTGCTCTACCAAAAACTCCGCCGTGATGGTGTTGATCCAGCCGTCAAGTAAGGCAACTTCCCCTTCGGCATAGAGAGCATTGGTAGGACCGCTAATGGCTAGGTCTCCCTCTAAATCTAAGGAAACGAGGGGAGGGGCCTTGGCGATTGCGGGTTCCAGCACCACCTGTAGCCGGTCAAACTGTACCGGCACCAGTTCGTCAAAAGAGGCCGAGAGGCGATCAAGGGTGGGATTAGCCAGCAGCGTATTGCCAAGGGCTAAGAGTTCAGGTCCGACCCTTACCAAGGAATCCTGCAGTAACACCTCTCCGCCAATTACCGGTTCCAGCAGGGCATTGGTCAGGGTGACGTTGCCGTTGACCCGGCTTCTGACTTCGTTAAAGTACCGAAAATCCACGTCGTTCAGGGCCAGGTTGAGTCCCCGATTTGCAGGGATGGCATCGGTGGTCAGCAGGGGCAGGCTACCGGTCAGCTCAAATTCACCGTCGAAGAGGGAACCTGTGAGGGAGGGCACCCGAATCTGGGTGCCCCGAAACTGCACTTCCCCATCCAGATCTTGCAGGGAAGCATTTAGAAATGGACTGTTAAATATGGCTCCCTTAAAGACGGCGACGCCGGTTACCAGGGGGCGCTGCAGGGTTCCCCCCAGACGCACATCAATGTTGGCTTTGCCGCCTCCCCAGGTGAGTAGGGGCGTGAGCAGATTCACCAGGGAGAGGGCGTCGTCTTGGAGGCTGGCTTTCAGGTCAATTTCCTGGATATCGGGCTGCACTGCCATGAAGGGCAGGGCATAGGGCACCCGACCACTGAAGGTGAGGGGTTCGGGCACGGCTCCAATTACCCGGCCATCGACGCTAAAGTAGGCATCCTGATACTTGAAGCGACTGCTGACCTCTTGCAGAGGCTGCTGGTTGACGGTGGCGTCATCGACGGCGAACTGTCCTACCAGGAAGGGATTGGCATAGGAACCGGTGAGATTGGCGTTAAGGTTAACCAGTCCGGCGACTTCGATTGGACTCTCAAGTAAATTAGAGGCGGCCTTGAGGGGGAGATTTTCTGCCAGTACTTCCAGGTTGGAGTCCGAGAGGGAAACATCTCCCGCCAGGCTGAGGCGGGTTTCTCCGGCGTGAAATTCGACCGGGGTGAGAGACAGGATCTGGTTTTGATAGCGCCCCTGGGCCACAAACTGATTGCCAAAATCATAGGCTCCCCAAATCCAGTCTCTGCCGCTGAAGTCGAAGTCGGCACTGATGCCCTCTGACTGGGAAATCGCTAATCCCAAACGGCCTGAAATGTTGCCGTCTAGCTGATCTAACCCTGGCAATAGGACCGCCCCCTGTTGATCCGTCTGGATCTGTGCCAACTCCCGCAGCGCCCAGGCCAGGGTCGTCTGGGCCAGGAGGGAAGCATCGGAATTTCCTGCAGAATGGGTGGCTAAGTCGGCGGCGGTTCCCAGGGGCGGTGGGTCAAACAGGTTGCCCAGGTCGGCGTAGCTGTAGATACTCAGCACCTGCAGCACATCTTCCAGTTGGGCATTAACGGCGGTAATTTCGGCCTGGCCCTGCCACTGGGGCAGCAGACTGCCGCTGGCGGTGAGCCGGAATTGGGTGTCTGGGGTAACTTGCAGGTCGCCCCCCGTCAGTAGGGCCTGACCATCTCGGTAGAAGAAGTCACCGGTGAAGGTTTCGGCCTGGATAGTGCCCAGGGCAGGGGAGGTGATCTCAAAACTGGCCGCTACCTCCGGAGCAAACACATCCGCCAGGTTGAACCGGGCATTGGCATTGAGGATGCCGCCCGCAGTACCCAAATCCGGATTCTCGATGGGGCGCATCTCCAGACTGCCAAGGTCGAAGTTACGTAACTCGGCATTGAGCATATCTCCCTCTCGTTGTCCTTCGGCCAGCAAGTCGCCATTGACGACTCGAAAGGAGTTGGGCCGCAGACTGGGATCAATTTCCGCCGCAATTTCCGTCTGTGCCCCCCGAAGAGCGATCAATGCCCCGTCGGGCAGGGATGCCCAGAGAGGACCGACGACATCTGACGCCAGGGCGAACTGATTCACCGCAAACTGCCTTAATCCTGCTTTTCCAGACAATTGAGGATCGCTCAAACTGCCCTGCAGGGTGCCGTCAAAGTCTAAAAAGCCGGTAATGCGAACCCACTCGGGGGTATCCAGTAAACTATAGGCCGCGTCCAGGTTAAAGTTCGACAGCCGGACGGCAAAGTTCATGACGGTCAGGTCTGGCAGCCCCACCTCCTGGGCAAAGGTGACGTCAGTGCCGCCGCTGATATAGAGGTTAGGAGCCACCGCTTCGGGAACTTCCAGGCGCTTGCCAGTCCAGGCAAAGCGGGCGGTGAGGGGACCGGTCAGGACCTGTTCTGCCCCATCTATATTGAGGGGAATCGTATCGGATAGTTGGAGGAACCCGTCCGCCTGAATGCCCTCTGGGCCCAAAGCCAACAGGTTGCCAGAAGCCCGCAGGTCAGTATCCAGGGTGCCTCGCAGCAGGGGAGATACGGCCCCCAGGGACAGGGTAGTCCCGACTAAGGTGGCCTGCCAGTCGAGATTGCTTAAATCTGCATCGGCATTGGCTTGCAGGGTGCCATCGCCCACCTGAAAATGGGTGTTCTGCACGGCAGCCCTGAGGTTTGAGTAGGCTGCCTGTCCCCGCCCTGGGAAGGTAGACCTCGGCAGTTGCCAGGTGGCGGTTGCCCGAGGATCGTCCGGTTTTCCAGTAATGTGAGCGTCGGCAATCAGGGGCCCTAGCTCCAGACCAAAGGGCAAGGTGACTCCATAAAGGGTGGCCAGGCTATCCAGGGGTAAATTGGTCTGGGCCGTAAAGTCAAGATCCGGGCGCAGCAGATCGGCCTGGCGGAACCCGGCGGTGCCACGGGCGGTAATGGTTCCCCCCGTGGTAGGACGTATGATGGCCTGGTTGAGGGTGAAATTTTCCAAATTCGCCGCAAAGTCAGCGGCGATGGAGTTGATGCCCAGGCGATCGACCTGAACCAGGCCGAGGCTGGTGAGCTGCCCTGATGCCTGGGGGTCCAGTAAATCTCCTATAATCGCGGTGTTTACCCGAAAGCTGCCTGCCGTGGCGAGGGGCAATTCCTGAGCAAAGGAAGATTCTATGTCTTCCACGATGACTTCGGGAATTTCAATCTGCAGATCAAGGCCCTCACGCAGATCCACATCGCCGGAAGCCCTGACAAAAATGGCGCCAAACTTGAGGGAGCTGTTTTCCAGGGAACCTCCTAACCCATCTAGGGTCAGGGTGCCGTTGATGTCCTGAATGGGAGAGGGTAAAGCTGCAAACACCAGATCCCCATGGCGCAGTCGAGCCGTTCCGGCTAAGGTTAAGGGTTCGTCCTCGGCTGGTCGCAATTTCAGATCTAGATTGCAGGAGAGTAAGCCATCTCGCACAAAAAAATCCCCGCCGAACAAGGGATTGACCGATTCAATCGGCAGCTGTTGTCCCCGTAGAGTAAGATTCGCGTCGCGGGTATCGAGCTTTCCCTCGCCCCGCATTTGAAATGCTCCATTGTTGAGCCGTCCGCCTACCACAACGGAAGCTGTCTGGTTATCTACCCCACTAAACCGCAGGCGCAGGTTGACATTTTCCAACAAAATCAGCGTGGCGCTGGTGACCCCTTCGGGTACCTCCACAATGGAGGTTCTGGAAATGGGACCAATGGCCAGGCCGGCGTTGCGGATTTGCAGGCTTTTTAATTCAGTTTTGAAGAATCCTTCCTCGCCTACCGAATTTGGCGGTTCCAACTGCCATTCCCCATCGAAACTTTGCTTCAGAGCAACTTCTGGCTCTATAAAAATAATGCTGGGGCGCAGGGTGCGGGTGATTAAAAGCTCGAAGGGGTTAAAGCTAACATCCAGGGCCTTTGCTTTGACCCAGGTAAAGTTGGTTTCTGTCGGAGGCACAATAGATGGCCCTAAACGAATTCCGGTTGGGCCTAACCGTCTAAATTCGCCGACTTTAATGGGGCGATCCAGGGCGTCGCTGAGGTTATCTTCTAAAAAATCTGGCAGCTCTCGCCGCACAAAGCTATACCCCATCCATCCCAGGACAATTGCAACGACGGCAAAAACTCCGCCCGTAACTATTGCGGCCCTTAGGAGATGGCGCATCCACCCCCTTGAGGACTTACCAGGTTGAATCTCTGCATCGGACTTTGACCAGAAGGCCATAGGGCTGCAAACGAAAACGGAATACTGCACTAAGCATGATAATGCGTCTATCCAGAGTTAGAAAGTGATTATGGAATTTTTCCCCTGTTTCAGCGGTCCCATAATCCATCATTTATTCCGACCAAACTCTTATTTTTTTATTAGGTCTAGAAACGAGAATTAACACCAACCCCGTAAGATGATGAGACCTTCCTTGTCACAACAGCTTATGATCGCCCAACCTACATCTTCCTTTTGGGATAAGTGGAGCTCTCCCATTGGGCTCTGCCTAACCCTGTTCATGGTGTCTTATACCATTGGTGTTGTGCCGCCCATCATGCCGCCCATGGTGCGGGAGTTTGATTCCAGCGTAGGCTATGTGCAATCAGCCCTGGTGCTGATGTCTTTGGTTACGGCTTCATTTGCACCAACGGCAGAAAATTTGGGACAACGATGGGGGCGTAAACCCATTTTTGCAACGGCTTTGGTGCTGTATAGCATCGGGCTCATCGTTATTATCATTAGCCCAGACATGGGAGTGTTTACCCTGGGCTTTTCGGCCATTGTTGGGTTGGCTTCTGCCTCGCTGGTGAGTACTCCCCTGGCACTGATTGACTACCTTTACGACAATGTGGCTGAGCAGTACGGCATGTTAGCCCTTTCTGTATCAGGCATCGTAGGTGCTCTGCTGGGCTCACTTTTGGGAGGTTTAATGGCCTTTGAGTTGAGCTGGCGTTGGGCGTTTGCCCTGGAACTGGCATTCATTCCAATGATCTGGCTGCTGGTGCGCCGCACCGCAATTCCCCAGCCTGGCTACACTCCGCCCATTGACTGGGTGGGTGGGCTGCTTTCCCTGGGGGGATTCGGGCTCACCCTGATAGGCCTTAGCCTGGCGGGGGAATACGGCTGGTGGGTCGCCAAAAAGCAACCCTGGCTGTTCGAAAATTTGCTGGCCCAGTTTGGCATTTCCATTGTGCCCGTGCTGATTTCAGCCGGCATTATCTGCTTAGCCCTGTTGATTTTTTGGCAACGACAACGAACCAACCAGGGTGAAGCCTCGCTGCTGCGTATGGGGGTGTTCAACCGCAAGGTCTACATCATTGGGCTATCCATCGGAACGCTGCATACCATGATTTCGGCGGGGGTGAACTTTAACCTGTTCCAGTTTATTCCTGCCGTGGTGGGCATTAATTCCTTTAGAACCGCCCTGGCGGTGATGCCCTACACCATTGCCCAATTGGTGGTGTTGATTTTGCTGATCAAACGCCGTCCCCAGTTTCCGCCCCGTTATTTACTGCAAGCGGGATTGCTGATTAAAAGTATCGGCATAGCCATGCTGTTGGCCGTGGTAAGTGCCACCGTTACCGCCTGGGGATTGCTGCCTGCCCTGGTGGTTATGGGTATGGGTACCGGGCTTTTTGTGACATATATCACTTCCCTCACCTTTTCAGCTACGGCAGAAAACGAAAAAGCCGAAGCGAGAGGAGTTTATCGTCCCTTTCAAAACCTTGGAGCTTCCCTCGGGCGGGGTATCTTAGGTACCCTGCTGATTACCCTGGCCTCGGTTAGAATCGTCGACGGTATCATCGCGGAACTGGGGCAAACGGTAGATGCCAGTATTCGTCGGGAAGCCATCCAAAAACTGCAGCAGGCGATTCAAACCTTTACTCGGGATGAACGGTCAGCCCTCTTTGCCCAACTGCCGGAATCCATTCAGCCGTCCCTTGATACGATTCTGGACACCTCCTCTGTGGATGCCATGCAGATTACCCTGGCCATCATTCTGGCTCTGAGCCTGGTATGTTTGGGGCTTTCATTTCTGCTGCCCAAGCGGGCGAAGAAGTTTGAAGCACCGATTGAGTAGAGGGAGCACGAAAGCAGTGGGGCAAGAAAGCTAGGGAGCAAGAGAGTAAGGCGTTAATGGGTAGTTAGGAGTGGGTACTCAGGAGGAATAATTATTCGTCATAGTTCCCGATGACTTACTACGACCCACGACCTATGACCAAAACCCTTCACCCTTTACCTATCCCCCCAGCCCTACTCCCTCTTTAGGTCGCTTGCAGCAAATCCCCTCGGATCCAACCGGTAGTGCCGTTGTAGAGAACTTCGTACCAGATAAAGCCGTCTTTCGGATTTCCCACTCGGTCGAGCACATCGACAACGGCTCGGCGGTCGGCGGCAGCAAGGATGTCGCTGCCTAACCGGGGTGCTGAACGAAGATTGGCATACTCGCGGGAAATCACAATCGCCGGAGTGCCGGGGGTAAAGTTATTGCCCTGGAAGTTTGTTCCATTGGTTGATATGCCCACCAGGGTGTTGAATCCTGGCTCTTGCAGGATAACGGTGCCATCGGGTGCCACAATTTCCAACTTGCTTTCCCCTTGAACATTAATGCGGGCGAAGCGATCGGCTTCTCCCAGGCTGTTTTTATACACCATTTGATCGCGGGTGCTGGGGACAATCTCAGCTGGCACCCCGTTCACTTCCACCCCGTCAGTTGCTTTGTTGTACAGGTTCATAAACAGGTCAGAACCACGGCGGTAAATCCGTACCGCAGAACTTTCTGTCTCAAAGTAAAGAATGGTCTCAGGGATGCCGTCCTGAGCGAGTAAAGGAGAAGCTGCTTGGAAGGCGTCAGATATCTCTGAATTGAAAGACATGGCAGCGAGGGCGGGAGACATGCCTACCAGAGCTACAGGAATGCAAGCCGCAGCGAGGGATGTTACGACCAAACCGGCAAAATGATCAAGTTTAAGCGTCATAACTAGGCGACAGACAAAGGGGAAGACACTGACTGAGCAGTTGGCTCATGCCAGGTTACCATCTCTTTTGGGTAAAGTCGCACCTGTTGGGGCTTGATTGAGGGGCGCACATGGCTGCCGATGTCGATGGGCTGACCGATGGGCAACCGAGCGTGTAAGGTTTTACCGGATGGAGTGAGCAGACAATATTTGTATTCCCTGCCGAGAAACTGTCGATCCTTCACCAGTAAGGGAGCTTTATCGTCTTTTTCCAGACATAAATCTTCCTGACGAATCATGATTTCACCGCTTGCCTCAGGGTCAGCGACTTCAGCTCCAGCACAGGGATCCACATTTAGAACAAAACAGCCTACTTCTGTCTCCCACCCGGCGACACTGCGATGGGCCGACAAGAAATTGGCCTGGGTCACGAATTCAGCGATGAAGCGTGAAGCTGGTTCGTTGTAAATGGTTTCGGGGGTGCCCCACTGCTCCAGGCGGCCATCTTTCATGACGGCAACTTGGTCGGCAATGGAGAGAGCTTCTTCCTGATCGTGAGTAACGAATACTCCGGAAGCTCCCACCGTTTTCAGGATGTCGCGGACTTCCTGCCTTAGGTACAGTCGTACCTGCACATCAAGGTTGCTGAAGGGTTCATCCAGCAGCACCAGAGACGGGCGGGGGGCCAGGGCCCGGGCCAGGGCAACTCGCTGCTGCTGCCCGCCGGACAGTTCATGGGGATAGCGGGACTCAAAGCCCTTAAGGCCGACCAGGGCGATGGCCTCCGCTGTTTGTTCCCGAATTTGCCGGTGGGATAACTGCCCCCGTCGGGACAATTGATTCAGCCCAAAGGCCACATTTTTTGCAACGCTGAGGTGGGGGAACAGGGCATAATCCTGAAACACAATGCCCAAATCCCGACGCTCGGGAGGCAGCCAGCAACTACCGCACACCGCCTGCCCTTCGAGATAAATGGTGCCGCTATCGGGGTGTTCAAACCCGGCAATGAGTCTCAGTAGGGTGGTCTTTCCGCACCCCGATGGTCCCAACAGGCCCAGCAACTCCCCCTGCCCCAGGGTCAAACTCACCTGCTTGACGGCGGGCGGAACATGGGGAAAAAACTGCTTGGTAACAGCATCTAGCTTGAGAACGTTGGATGTAGCCATGCTGGGGTGGATGATTTATCGATAGAGGGAAAAAGGTAGTGGGCGATTATTTCGACTACCTTTCTTTATTGAAAATGCTCTTCATTAAACTCTACATTTTTCAGGGGATATTTTTACATTGGTCGGGTTATGTTCCTTGAGAATATAGCACTGCCCCAGGGCGAGGCTACTGCAAATCGTTCTCAAGCGGGTCTTAACGCGGGCACAAAGCACCCACGACCGACTGATTGGTATTTCGCCAGTCGTGGGATTTTTTAGGGAAGGATGAGCTTTATTTCCAACCCACCTGGTCTACGATTTTGACCACATCTGGATTGTTGGGACCATAGGCGGAGACGTTCAGATTATCTACCTTAAAGTTGCCCAATTCCGCTACTACCGGATCGATATCAACGCCTTCAACCACGGGATATTCGTTGTTGCTTTGGGCAAAAATGGTCTGAGCTTCCGGGGTCGCCAGGTATTCGATGAAGGTAACGGCATTCTCAGGATTAGGAGCTGTTGCCAGCACACCCGCTCCACTGATATTAACGTGGGTGCCCCGGTCATCTTGATTGGGGAAGAAGACCGCTGTCGCCTCAGCGACCTCTTGATCGGCCGCGTCATCGGATTTGGCTAACCGGGCCCAGTAGTAGTGGTTGACGATAGCCACATCACACTGCCCGGCGGCCACGGCTTTAATCTGGTCGGTGTCCCCCCCTTCGGGCTCCCGGGCCAGGTTGTCCACAATGCCTTTAGCCCATGTCTGGGTGGCTTCTTGGCCCTTGTTTTCAACCATGGACCCCATCAAAGACTGATTGTAGATGTTGCCAGAGCTACGAATGCAGACGCGGCCTTTCCACTGGGGATCGGTCAAAGCCTCGTAGGTGGAAAGTTCCGATGGGTTAACGGTGTCCTGGTTGTAGACAATTACCCGAGCCCGTTGGGTCAGCCCGAACCAGAGACCCTCAGGGTGGCGTAGGTTTTCCGGAATTGCGCTAGTCAGAGTTTCAGAATCAATGGGTTGGAACAGCCCAGCTTCTTCAGCTCGCCACAAACGACCGGCATCAACGGTAACCAGAACATCAGCGGGGCTATTTTCCCCTTCGTTTTTGATTCGTTCGATCAGTTCGTCGGCTTCTCCTTCGATCAGGTTGACCTGAATGCCGGTGCTTTCGGTGAACTGCTGATAAATCTGGTCATCGCTGTCGTAGTGGCGCGATGAGTAAATATTAACTACTTCTTCGGAATCAGCGGCACCGCTGGCTGCGTCGGTGGAAGCGGCATCTTCAGTAGTTTCGGTGGACGGGCTACAGGCTGCTGCGGTTAAAATCGCGGCGGTGGCAGCGGTAGCCACAAAAGAACGACGGGTCCATTTCATGGGTGAACTCTCAACTCTAAACAGGGGTTAATGCAAATAACTTGCAATTGTCAATACTGAGTTTAATACGAACCGTGCCCGTTCTGTCAAGGTTTAATGGGATCTGTTTGCAATACGGTGGTTGGCTTGGAATCGGGATATGGTGACGGTGAGCCCAGTAGGGACCAGATGGTGCCAGGAGCGATGAGCTTTCATGGCTATCCATTGATTTACTTTAGGGGGTGATTTACTTTAGGGGGGCGCGGTGGCACGCCCAGGGCAGAATCTGTGGCGGTAATACAGAAAATTGGTATAACCCAATATCTGGGTAAAAGTTCCAGGGCTAAATGATGCCTAATCAGCCATGGCAAGGTCAGTTCTTGGCTGGAAATTTTCCTGAGTTTACGAATCATTCAGCGCTTGTTTCAGCTTCCATATCCTCAGCATTGTCCTCTCCTGGATCTTCTGATTCTAGGGAACTGTCGGTCTCCTCAGAGGTCTCTTCCGGAGAAGATTCTGCTTCAGTGGTGGTTTCTGCAGCTTCTGGAGCTGGGGAGGGCTCAATCGTTTCCCCTGCTCCAGTGCCTGCTTCGGCTGACGCATCAGGAGCATCTGTGGCTTCTGATGCGTCAGGAGATTCTGCGGCTTCATCCGCAGCGTCATCGGCGGTCGCTGCGGTATCCTCACCTGATTCAGTGCCAGCTTCTACGGGCAGCTTCCACTCATCCACGGGACGGTTGATGCCGTTGGCTACATCCTGGGAGACCACCAGCACTGAAATTGCCTCGGCGTCGGCGTCGGTGGCGGGGGGCCAGGTCTCGGGATTAATTACGGCGTAGCGAGCGTTGCCGCTGAAGTCTTCTCCCCCCAGCAGCAGTTGATATTCGGTACCGTCTTCCACGGTGACGGTGACGGTGCCCGCCGGATCTGCGAGACCGAAATCTTCCAACTCATCGGGCTGCATGGCGACGGTTTGCAGGGGAGAGTCGGTATTCAACCGACTGAGCAGATAGGCCACTGCGCCCGGTTCGGCGGGTTCCGAGTCGGGCTGTATCATCTGCCAGTTCCCCTCGTCGTCCTTCTCGAAGACCAGGGTTTCACCGTCGCGTTCCACCTGGAGCCGGATAACGGCAGTCTCTTCAAAGGGGAAGATGGGTTCCCCGGTGCCTTCCACTTCTGCGGTTCGGGGGGCGTTACCCCGCTGGGATTCGGCAATCAGCACACCGGCTCCCATCAGCAGCGCCACGCCTACCAGCACTACCGTACTGCGTTTTAGTTTCATCGTTGCAAACCTCCTACCGGCGTCTGAGCCACATGACTAAGGCCAGGGCAAAGCCTGCCACTGGTAAAACCAGAAGGGAAAATACCCCTAGCCCAATCTGCTGCTGTACCGTCATCACAATCCGGCGATTGGTGACGTCCCTGGGGCGAATCGACAGGGCGGCATCATTTTGCTGCCCCAGCCAGTTGACGGCGTTGAGGAATACATCTCCGTTCAGCTGCTGGCCAAATAAGCCATCCGTGGCAAAGGTAGAGTTACCAATGACCACCAGACGAGCTTCCGGGGTTGGGGCATCAGGGGTCTCCGGATCGGTTGCGGCCCCTTCTACCGGGCGGCTGAGGGCAACTCCAAGGGTGTAAGGCCCGGTGGGAGCTGCTTCGGGGTCGTATTCCAAGTCACCCTCCGCGGAAATGGCCTCGGCCCGGCTCTGCTCATTGCTCGCCAAAATGGAGGTTGTCGTCACCCCAGGGACTTCCTCGACGTTGACCGGTCGGACCAGGGGAAAGAATGACCGTCCATTACCAAAGTCACTGGTAATAGGGTGGTTTGGGTAATTCGTCACCAGGGGAGCGGCGGGTCCTAAGCCCACAAGTTGCCCCGTGCCGGAGGTATCCAGCACGATCCGGTCATCCAGGGTAATGCCCCAATCATCCAGCAGGCTGCCCAGACGAGGGCTGGTGCGGGGGTCGATTAACAGCATCAAACTACCGCCGTTGTTGAGGTATTCCTGCAGGGCTTCGACTTCGGCGTCAAAAAATTCTTCCGCCGGTCCTGCGACCACAACCAGACTGGCGTCTTCGGGTACTTCGCCCGTCTCTGTTAAATCCAGAGGCTCAACGGCGTAGCCCTGTTCATGTAAAGCATTGGCAGCTTCCGTAAAGCCGGTTTCAGACCCGTCGATGGGGAACTCTCGGTGCCCCTGGGTGAAGTAAACCGTGAGGGCTTGTTCGTTGGCGATTTGTCCCAGGGCGTTGGTGACCACCCGTTCTGAAAGACGTTCTTCAGGACTAACATTTTGCAGAAACTGCTGGGTTTCGCCAGTATCCAGGTAAACCGAGCCGGTTTGGGTCGCCCCAAATTCTTGAGCTTTGCGAGGGTTGTCGTAGGGGTTGACGTATTCGTAGTCGAAATTGTCTCCCTGGCGCTGGTAGCTTTCCAGCAGTTGACGGTCCTGGCTATTGGGCAGGGCGTCAAAAATTACCAGTTCCACAGGTTGCTGAAGGGATTGCACCACCTCCTGGGACTGGGGGGCCAGGGTGAAAATTTGATTTTCCGTCAGGTCAAAGCGGGAGGAATAGCGCACTGCCAGAACGTTTACCAGCCCCAAAATCACCAGGACCGCAGCGGTGGCGACCAGGGCATTGGCCCCCGCTTCGGTGGAACGCTGGGACCAGAACCGGCCCTGGCCGTATTCGCTGAAGCCCAACCCCAGCAGCAATAGGCCGATGCCCCCAATCAATAGGCCGGTGGGCAGCGGCGTCCAGCCGGCAACCAGGCCAGCCAGCAGACCCGCGGTGACCAGGGCCAACCCCGGCAGGGCCAGGTACTTCAGATATTTTTGGTAGGCAACAATCGATTTCATTCCTGATAGCCCCCCTTAAGACCGTTGGAAGCGTAAGGTTTCCACTGACTGGGCGGTGAGATACAGCCCCAGCACAATGTAGCTGAGAAAGAGAACCAATCCGGCAACGTCAAAAATACCTTCGGTAAAGTCGGTGAAGTGACTGAGTAAAGACAGATGGCTGACGGCTTCCCCCAGGCTGCCGGGGAGTCCCTGCCCCAGGGCATCAATCAGCCATAAAAATAGGATCAGGGCAAAGGTCATGATGGCGGCAAGGACGGTACTGCCAGTCAGAGACGAAATGAACATACCCAGGGATAGAATGCTAGCCGCCAGGAGCACCAGGCCCAGGTGGGACAGCAGGAAAACTCCCGAACCTGTGGGCGGATCGGCGGCCCCAATGGCCACCGCCTGACACACCATTAGGGGCAAAATCATGGCGATGTAAAAGGTTATCACCGCCAGCAGTTTGCCCAGGGCAACGGCCCAGTTGGTGATGGGGGATGTCGCCAAAAGCTCCAGGGTGCCCTGCTTACGTTCGTCGGCATAGAGCCCCATGGACAACATCGGCAGCACAAACATAGACAGGGAACCCAGCAGCCCCACATAGGCTTTATTGAATTCGTAGGCCACATCTAAGGTGGGCGGGGCAAACCCCATTTGCTGAGCCTGGTCTGCCATGGCCGCCTGGGCAATGATGCCCTCAGGCCCCAGCAGAATCGCCACCAGGAAGAAGCCTCCCAACAGCCAAAACACCCCTGCAATGACGTAGGCCAGGGGAGACGCGAAGTAGCTCTGTAGCTCGCGCTGGTAGATGGCCAGAATGTTTTTTAGCACAATGCCCACGGCTGGTTTACCTCCAGAGGGGTGATTGAAGAATTCAAAATGGAAATTTCAACATTCCAAACTAACCATCAGAGATAGTCGGGGTTAGAAGCTTCCGCCTCGTCTGCAGACTCACGTTCGATGGGACGCTCCACTGCGGGGGCTTCTCCTCCCTGAACTGTGGAGCTATTGATAACCGTCGCCGCTGCCACCGCTGCCGCATCCGGTTCAGTGGTGGTGAGGTTGAGGAAAACATCTTCCATGGTGGCGCGCAGGCGATGCAGTTCGTGAAGTTCCAGACCAGCGTGAACGACGGCAGTGGCGATCGCACCGCCAATTTCCCGCCCCGATTCCCCACTCACCCGCAGTCGGTGGTGATGGTCAGGGCTATGTTCCAGCTGGAGTTCCGTTACCTGTCGTACATCTGCCAGGTCCGTTAACAGACGTTTTGCCATGGTCAGGTCGCCTTTGATTTCCACTTCGTAGGCGGTTTCCCCGGCCAGTCGGGAAGACAGATTTTCGGGAGTATCGGTGGCAACAATGCGTCCCCGGTTGATGATGGTGACGCGATCACAGGTCATACTCACCTCCGGCAGAATGTGGGTGGAAAGGATGATGGTATGACTTCCCGCCAGGCTCTTGATCAGCTGGCGGACCTCATTAATCTGACGAGGATCCAGCCCCACGGTGGGCTCATCCAGAATAATCACGGGCGGGTCGTGGATGATGGCCTGGGCGATACCGACCCGCTGCCGATAACCCTTCGACAGCTTCCGGATCAGTACGGTGCGCTTATCCACCAAACCGCACCGTTCCATGGAAATCTCTGCCCGACGCTTCCTCAGATCAGCGGGTACGCCTTTAATCCGGCCCACGAAGTTGAGGAAGTTTTCCACCGTCATTTCGGGATACAGGGGAGGTGATTCCGGCAGGTAGCCAATCCGCTGGCGTACTTCCATGGAGTCCCTATGGACATCAAACCCGGCAATGCGAGCGGTACCCTCCGACGACGGTAAATACCCCGCCAATATGCGCATGGTGGTGGTTTTACCTGCCCCGTTAGGCCCCAGAAAACCCAGGATTTCCCCCGGTTCCGCCGCAAAGGTGACATCCTGAATTGCCTTGGTCGAACCGTAGACCTTACCTAAATGCTCAACTTCAATCATGAGCAGCCATCACAACTGTTTGCCGCTAGATATCTTAGTGATTATTACTCTAATTAGCATGAGTTGACTTGAGAAGAGAAAACAGAACCGGGAAAATATTGTCCATAAATCACCTCTAAACCCTTGTGAAATAAGGGCTAAACAGCCCTGGACAAATTTTGGATTCGAGACCGTCCTATATTGAACCATAAATTTGAGGTGTGTCGCAGATGCCTCAGAGCAGCTCAAACCCCTTAAATACCAGCGTTATAGCCTCTGTGAGAAATCTGTATCGAATTGTCAAAAAAGACAGATCTTCGTTAAAATGTAGCTTACTATACAGATATGGGAAGAGATATCTTTCCTTTCAAGCTCACAAAGGCTATTTCCCCTGCGGAAATGAGCTGGCCCCAACGTGAACTTAACCTCAATCGTTCATCTCCCCCGCTCCACGATGCAAATCCAGGAAAGTTAGGGAGACGGAAGTAGGGGGCAACCCTGAAGGAACGCGCCTCACCCGAATGCTTAGTCGCTTCCAGGAGGCGAATTATGAAACTTACCTATCGCGGCGTCAGCTACGACTATACGCCCAACCCAGTGCCCAAAAAAGGTTCAGTTATTGGTACTGGCACCTATCGCGGTGCAGCCGTTACCTTTAACGCCCTGGCTGAGCAGCCCCCTCAGCCCAGCGCCGATTTAACCTGGCGCGGAGTTCCTTACCCTACGGGTACCCCCGCTGCCGTTGCTGCCCCTGGCGTTGAAGCTCCTATGGCTGTGACCCCTGTGGCCGAACCCGCCGCCCCAGGCGGGGCTAAGGCTGTGGCCGAACCCAGCATCGGAGTGGTTGCCCTGGGTCGCAATCTATTCATTCGTCATCATCAGCGGATGCGCAGACGGGAGCAAGGCATGATGGTGCGCTTGGCAGCCGAAGTGGGCATTTCCGTAGAAGATGCCGCCCATTACGAAAGCCACATTCAAGGAAAAATGCCCCACGATTTTTCCGGATATGACCGCAGCTCTACGGCAATGAGCTAAACCTATAACGCCGGTAAAACCGGTGTCCCGTTTGCCGCGATAAGGCTATATGGCCTGATGCAGCGTCCCTTGGGGACTGGTTCTGGAACCACTGCATCGGGCCATTTTTCTGCCTTTCCCTATTTCTCGTACACTTGTGGCAAAGTATTTTCAGCATTTGTCAAGGAGTCAGGATTCGTGGCTATCTCTCGGTTGTCAATCCTTTTGGGGATTTCTATGGTTTTTTCCTGCTGGGGAATAACCATGAAAGGGGAAGTCAGGGCTGAAACTCCCCTCGGGTTCTCTCAAGGGCAGACCCTGGTGATGTCCTGTTCTGGTTCAATCGAGGCTAATGATCTTACCTACACCGTTGTCTATGGTGCCGAGGGTGGCTTCTCCAGTATTGAATTCAGCAAAAATGGGTCGACAATCGCGGTAGCTCAACTCCGTTTCAGCGGCAAAAATGACAACGATCACAGCGTTTGGCGGGGCGTTACCAGTGGTGCATCTGATGTAATTCTGATTCACCTGTCGGAGCAGGCGGCTCGGCCCAGGGATGAAATTTCTGTGGGCTATAACGGTCAATGGAGCCGGGGACAGTGCGACGGTTATTACTGGGAAAATTACGGAGTCTAGTTTTTGAGCCCCCCATTAACGATCGAGCCCACCACTACTTTGAGCCCATCAGCCAAGGGGCATTTAAGCCTACTGGTGGCCACTGCATCCTTGATTTTTTTGGTGTGCAGTAGCATTCGCCATGGTTTGTTCCAGTCCAGCGTTTGGGACTTAGGAATTTTTGATCAATTTGCCTATTTAATCAGTCAGGGGCTGCCCCCCGTCTCTTCATTTTTAGGCTTTCATCTGCTGGGAGACCATGCCGCCTATTCTTTTTATTTGCTAGGGGGCTTATACACCCTCTGGGCTAACGTCCACTGGCTGTTTTTGGTGCAGGCGGTAGCGTTGGCCATGGGAGCCGTGCCGGTGGCGTTATTAGCCTTGCAGGCGGGTTGTAAAGAATCCCAGGCAATATCGCTAGCCTATGCCTACTTACTTTATCCATTAATTTTTAACGTCAACTTGTTTGATTTTCATCCGGAAATTATGGCCGTACCCGTGCTGCTGTTAGCGCTATGGTACGCCCGTCAAGGGGCCACAGTTCCCTTTTTAATGGGTGTCTTGTTTGTGCTGGGTTGCAAAGCTGTGCTGTCCCTCACCGTGGTCGGTATGGGGATATGGCTGCTGATTTGGGAACGTAAACGCTTCTTTGGCTTAGCCTCAATGATCTTGGGGGCAGGTTGGTTTCTGTTAGCTACCCAGGTGATTATTCCTCACTTCAGGCCTTTTGAATTGAATTGGCTGACCCGCTACGACACCTTAGGCGATTCAATTTTCGAAATCGCTTGGAACTTGCTGACCAATCCGAACCTGATGGCTCAGTATTTGTTCACGGGGGGCAATCTGGAGTATGTTTTTTATCTTTTTATCCCTCTGGCCTGGGGAGTCAGACCTAAATATATGACTCCTTTAATTGGGGCATTTCCGATTTTATTTATTAATTTAATTTCCGACTCTATGTCGCAGAAGAATTTAATTTATCAATATTCGTTGCCAATTTTACCTTTCTTGATGGTAGTTGTTATTGACAGCCTCGGAAACGGTCAAAGCTTTATAAAAAGCCGAAGGGTAATTTTATTGTGGTCAATTTTAGGGTTTATGCTGCTAGCAAAATATAGTTTCTTCTGGTCGAAGTATCTGGGTTCCCTCGATACATGGAAGGCCTCCAGGACAGCCATCACCTATGTCCAAGATCAGAATAGTTTACTAACCACAAATCATATCTTTCCCCATCTGTCCCACCGAGTTAATATCCAGGTTGTGACAGAACAGACTGCTTCAGAGGAACAGCTTCAACAATTCGATCAGGTGCTGATTGACTCCCGCCATCCCGGTGACCCTAGCCTGACGCCCGTTATCGATGACCTGGTGCAGCGCCTGCAGGATAGTCCCCTGTTCGACCAGCGCTTTGAACAAGATGACGTCTATTTTTTTGCCAGGCAACCAAAAACTGCCCCCTAAGATCGCCTAACTGGCTACTTCGTCGAGGCGACCCCTGAGAAGAGTTCCTGGTATCCCTTCTCCTGAGCATTTTCTTGGGCAATTACTTCCACAACTTTGTTTCTGGCGGCGGCCTGATATAGGGCTTCGACGCAGGCTTCAGCCACTTTTCGCCGGGGCACATTTCCTTCAAATAAAGTATCGGCCGGAGCCATAATCAGAGGCCGGTCGTCCTGGTCATCACTCTTAAGCCCCCCTGGACGGACGATGGTATAGGGTAGCCCGCTGGCCTGCAGGTACTCTTCCGCCTGTTTCTTCCAGTACAGGATCAGAAAAAAGAGATTCAGGGGGTGAAAGAACTTTGACGTACATAGAGAAGACACCATAACGAAGTGCTCAATGTTGCCTTCTTTAGCAACGTCGACCAGGTTTTTAGTCCCTTCGTAGTCCACTTTATAGGGACCTGTAGGGTCCAGGCTTGGTCTAGCCCCCGTGGCACTGAGTAGCACGGTACAGTCGGTAACCGCCCGCTGCAAGCTGACCCTGTCGGTTACATCCCCCTCAAACAGTTCTACCTCAATGGGCAGCTTTGGCCGGGCGGCGGCGGCGTCCCTCACGAGGGCTTTGACAGGGACACCCCGTTTTACCAGCAGCGTCACAATTCTTAACCCAGTTTCTCCAGTGGCTCCAGCTACTAGCGCCTTCATAACGTTACGTCCTAACCTGTTATGCCTAGATATTAAGGAAAACCTGCCCCATTGGGAACATTCCTCGGTTGGTTGAGGTCAGATAAAAAGCTTTTTACCGTAATGGCCAACCCAGGGCTGAGCCCTGAGGGCAGGCTCAGTTTAGCTGAATCCAGGGTGACCCTATCCATCATTAAAAAACATTCACTTAGAAAGCATTCATTAGAAAATATTTTGGTGACCATTCATAGGGACTGTCCCCATGGCCCCTGCTGACCCTTTCCCAAAACCGCAGAAGGCTCCTAGGACCGTCTTGATGGCTAAGCTTGTAACGGCGGGAAATTATGAAGAAAAAGACCGAAAAGGGGGCAAATCGTGT
Organism: uncultured bacterium; assembly: GCA_964590465.1. Classification (GTDB taxonomy): domain Bacteria; phylum Cyanobacteriota; class Cyanobacteriia; order Phormidesmidales; family Phormidesmidaceae; genus CAZPYG01. Next base: position 21,615 of record CAZPYG010000005.1, read on the forward strand.
TTTTCGTCACAGTTCATCAGTGTCGGTCTGGGATAACACTACAAGGACCATTACACTGATGTAGACAAAATCTGCTCAAGGTCATTCACAAAGCTCCTGTTTATTCTCTCGGGAATCTGAAAACCGCAGTGACATCTAAAGCAATGCAGTCTCCTACCACTGATTCCTATTCCATCTCGCCCTCAAACATGACGACAGAGGTTAAAGAGCAGGGTCAGCCTACCCATCTACTCCCTTCAGACCTGCCTGCAACGGACAGTTCTTTGATGTTTGAAGGTCATTATGCGGGACAGATGGAGATGGCGGCTGCACCAGCCATCGTGGGCGAATATCTCAATGGTCATCGAGGATGGTTTCCCCGATGTGCCAGCCCCATGCAGGTGAATGCTATCTCTGAGCACGGATACGCTCTGGTCGTGGGGTATTTCTCGGTTTTGGGCTACGAGGTAGAGCCCAAAGTGGGGCTGTATCTTTCCCCCCTTGATGATCGGGTATATCGGATTGATACTATTCCAATCCCTGATTACGAGCCTCCGGGGTACGATGTCGACTTCAAGGCGGTTCTAGAGCTGAAGGATAACAATTCATCTCCGCCTGCTGCTGCCCCAATGACGCTGGTCGATTGGCAGCTCAACCTCAGGGTAAAAATTCATGTGCCCAAATTTGTTGGTGCTTTGCCCCAGAGCCTGGTGAAGTCCTCAGGGGACCGCTTGTTGAATCAAGTCGTCCGTCAGGTTTCCAGGCGTCTAACCCGTAAAGTGCAGGAAGATTTCCATACGAATCTGAACATTCCCTTACCGGAAAGCTACCACCGCCATCACTTCTGGTCTAACTGGGGTAAGCCCCATAAATAAGGCCTTAAACGTAACTACTCAAACATAGCTACTCAAGGGCAACAAAAAACCGGCGGCCCGATTCAGCGATGAGGGCAGATGTCGCTGTCTTACCCAAGGGGCGAGTTTTTGAAGTGACTTGATGCTGGCACCCCTGGGCCAACGAGAAAACCCAGAACGTCTGTCAGACCCGGGGGTTCTATCCTGAAATCAACCAAAATCCTTGCTGATTAGCCAGAGACCCCCGGTCCAGGAGCATACTGTACCCACGCTTTAGAAGTTGTCCAAAATCCTCTGCACAATCTGCATACCGGTCAGAGCCTGCCAACCGAACAGGCCTACCAGCACCATATTCAAGGAAATATGGGTGTATCGGGCGGCATCGTTACCCTTCTGCATGAAAGGCACTAGGGCGGCTGAGGTGGCAATGAGGCCAGTCATGGCCAGCCCTACCAATAGATGGGGGCCGACAAACAGCTTGCCATTGTTAATGTAGGTGGCCGCCATGCCACCAATGGTGCCCAGCACCATGAAGGACAACAAAATTGCTCCAACCTGATGGTGGCGTAGGGCAAACTTTCCCTTGATCAGTTCTTTGCGGGTTTCGGCATCGGCCATGCGGGTTTTACGGGCCTGCACCCCCAGGTACAGAGCATAGAGCGTACCGGCCAGAAGCACCCACATTATGATGGGATGAAAGAACTGCAGCCAAGGCTTAATTGTGTCAAAGGTGGTCATTGAGTTTACGCTGTAGCATTACTTAACACTGAATTATAGGGGTAAGGATCCTTGCCTGGCAAAGCTTTTTAACCAGATGCCGCGATCCATTGGATAACCGGACGCCATCGCCGCTGCCCCGTTGTACCCATGGCCGAGGCCGGGCTAATTTAAGCCAGTGGAGAACCTCATCTGCAGGCATCAACTCCATAACCGGAAGGAGAGAGGAACGGTGAAAAGAACACGGCAATTTTGCGTGGCAGTTTTAGCAGGATTCCTGGCCACGTTGCTGATGGGAGAGGGGCTAAGCCTGGGAATATTGCCTGGTTTTGCTGTCGTACAGAATGAATCAGCCGTCCAAAAACAGGATGCGTCACCCGATCCCCTACGGGTGGACCCGGTAACAAATCCGGACAATACCTTACCAACGCCCTATCCAGAATCTCCGGATGGCACCCTAAACCTGCCCTCTCCCGACATTGACCCAACCGACCCAGAAAGTAATGGTGTCGATGGCAATCAGGGAGGACTTCCACCAGAACCCGTGACTCCCAACGGTCCTGCAGATTCCCCAAACTCTGGCCACGACTCGATAGCGGAGTTATTAGCCGGACTCCCGCCCGCTGTGGCCAAGCGGAGTCAGTTGCTTATGGAGGCCGACCGGCGCCTGCTGGCAGGGGAGACTCAGGCGGCTGAAGCCCTTTATCGCCGAGCTAAGGATTCAAAATGGTTGGCTGAAAAATCCCCTGACCTGCAGATAGCGCCCATCATTGATCCAGCAGAGTTGCCACCGGCGGGGGGTGTCTACTGGCGTGAAGCCCAGGTAGGGGCAAATTCAGGGGTGGAAAGTCGCGTCCTGGTACCGTTAGAGCTGCTGGTGACTGAATATCCTGATTTTTTACCAGGACAAGCCCTCTATGCCCGTTATCTGCTTCAGTATAACCAGGCCGATCAGGCCCTGAAGGTTTTAGAAGCTGCTGTTCGTCGCTATCCCTTTAATCCTGACTTACTCAAGGCCCAAGCTGAAGTGCAAATGGCCCAGGAGAAATGGGTGGAAGCGGCGATTACCGCTAATCAGTTTGTCGTGCTTAACCCCAACCATCCAGAGGCGACGGCCATGGCAGGCCTGGCCCAGGAGAACCTGAACCGGTTTCGGGGAGAAATGAACCAGCTGCTGACCCGCAACCTACTTTCCAACATTGTGACGGGGGCAGCGGGGTACCTCCTGACTGGCGGATTATTGGGCCCCTTTACGGCCTTAAATTCCGGCATTTTATTAATGCAGGGGGAAAGCCACCTGGGCTCCCAGGTGGCCGACCAGGTTATGGGCCAACTGCCCATGGCAGAAGATCCGGAAATTCGCGCCTACATAGATCACATCGGTCAAAAACTAGCGGCACTGACTGGACGGGATGAATTTGACTACCGCTTTGAAGTGGTCATGGATGACAGCCTCAACGCCTTTGCCCTGCCCGGCGGCAAAATTTTCATCAACGCCGGGGCCATTGAAAAGAGCTACTCCGAAGCAGAACTGGCAGGGCTGATTGGCCATGAAATTTCCCATGCCGTGCTGTCCCACGGGTTTCAGATGGTCACCCAGGGTAATTTAACTAGCAGTCTGGCCTCGTTTATTCCGGTGCCTGAGGTGGCCAATATTGCTGCCGGGTTGATTATTTCCGGCTATTCCCGCGACATGGAACGGCAGGCCGATGTCTTGGGAACGCAACTTTTATCCACCGGTCAGTACGCCGCTGACGGTCTCCATAATTTAATGGTGACCCTGCGGGAAGAATACGGCGAGGGTGGGGTTACCTGGTTCGCTTCCCATCCCGCTCCCGATGAACGAGTCGGCTACCTGAAGGATCTGGTCGATCAGGGGGGCTTCAGTCGCTATGCCTACGAAGGGGTCGAGGCCCATCTCAAAATGCGTAAAAAGATGACCCAGCTGATGGCCCAGTTCAAGCTGGAAAATGGCATCGACCTGGAAGAATAGTTTGTTGCAAAACTTAAAACCTTGTTAGATCTCCCAAAAGCACTGATAAACTAGCATTCAGCGATGTAGTGGGCTGTCTAAGATTCACGGGTTAACGGGTTTCCTGTTCCTATGAATTTAGCTGGCTTCATGACTGATTTCCCCCCTCGCTGGGCTGTGCACATCCTATTCAACCGCTGAATAAAGGACTCATGGTAGATTCCCTTAAAAAGCCTGAATTTCAAGAAATCCGACCCGGGGTTAAGGTTCCGGCCAAGGACACCATTCTGACCCCTCGGTTTTACACCACCGATTTTGACGAAATGGCCACTATGGACATTTCGGTCAACGAAGACGAATTGCGCGCAATTCTCGAAGAATTTCGGGCCGATTACAACCGTCATCACTTTGTGCGGGACGAAGAGTTTGAGCAGTCCTGGGATCACATTGATGGTGAGTCGCGGCGGCTGTTTGTCGAGTTCTTAGAGCGTTCCTGCACGGCTGAATTCTCCGGCTTTTTGCTTTACAAGGAACTGGGACGACGACTGAAGGGTAAAAGCCCCGTTCTGGCGGAATGTTTCAACCTGATGTCCCGGGATGAGGCCCGTCACGCCGGCTTCCTGAACAAGGCCATGTCGGACTTTAACCTGCAGCTAGACCTGGGCTTCCTCACCAAGAGCAAGAAGTACACCTTCTTTAAGCCCAAGTTCATCTTCTACGCCACCTACCTGTCCGAGAAAATCGGGTACTGGCGCTACATCACCATTTTCCGACACCTTGAATCTCACCCCGAAAACCGGATTTACCCCATTTTCCGGTTCTTTGAAAACTGGTGCCAGGACGAAAACCGCCACGGCGACTTTTTCTCTGCTTTGATGAAGGCTCAGCCTGACATCATCCGCGACTGGAAGGCCAAGCTGTGGTGCCGTTTCTTCTTGCTGTCGGTATTTGCCACCATGTACCTCAATGACATTCAGCGCAGTGGCTTCTATGCTTCCCTGGGGCTGGATGCGCGGGAATACGATATCCATGTCATTCAAAAGACCAACGAAACCGCTGCCCGGGTGTTTCCTGTCATTTTGGATGTGGACAATCCGGAGTTCTTCCAGCGTCTGGATCTCGCTTCCGCGGCCGGCAGCAGGTTGGCCGCCATTAGTGAGTCCAACCAGCCTAAGCCTTTGCAACTGCTGCGGAAGCTGCCCCATGTGGCGAACATCGGCTGGCAGATGGTGCGCCTCTACCTGATGAAACCGGTGGATATGCTGGCGACTCGGGGCCAGGTTCGCTAGAGTTTGTGTCCCATCCTTTTTTGAGCTAGCCCACCTGCAGGTGATGATCATGCCGACTGGTGGTGCTTCAGTTCCACTTCTTGCCTGATCTATTCTGGTTTCCCCCTGCGACCTTGTCTTGTACAAGGTCGCTTTTTTATTGGGCTTTTACCTTCTACACTGAATAACCAGTAGGGGGATTGTCCTATCGCGATTGATTTTAGGGGCCCTGCAATGCGGCGTTGGTTAAGTCTTCGGAATGGTATTACCATCAGTCTGCTGTTGGGAGCGGTTGCCCCGACGGGGTCTGCCCTGGCAAATGAGATTGGCACCGATAGTGTTCATACCCATTTTCTAGATCCCGACGACACCCACTGCTTCCCCGCTCCCCGTCTGCCCTGCCCCCCTGGCCCGATGCATGGCTCTGACCCAGAGCAACGGGATCAGACCACTACCAATCCTGGCACTCAACACCCTTCAGCAGACCACGACGGCCAGAGCCATCTTCTGATATTGGACCCTGGGATCCCCAACTCTGCAGGGGCGATTTGGCCACTGGTGCCGGATCGGCCCATGCCCAATGCCAGTGGTTTTTCTTTTTCGTCAAGGGTGTTGCTCCCCAGCCCGCTGGAAGAGGTTCCTGGTGATAGCGTTGCGCAGATCGAACACCTCCACCTGGATGCCGAGGTGATTGAAAACAGTCCGGTTCTGCAGGAGTGGCTGCGGGAAATCCCGGACATCTCAGACGAGATCCGCAATGATCCCAGTTTTCGAACCCGTCTCAGGGTCGGCTATGCTCAATTTCCTTCCAGTAATCAAGCCAGCGGGATTCACCTGGGGGTGGAGGACGTGTTTTTAATGGCCGGTACAGGACTGACAGCCAGCGGAAGTTTCAACCGCAGCTGGAACGATAGCCGAGAATCGTTTGGGGCAGAAGTGCGCTACTACCTCTTACCCCTGGGAAGCTATGTTAACCTGACTCCGACGTTGGGGTATCGCTCCCTGGAAACCCCCGACTACATCACCAACGGTTTGGATGTGGGGTTTCGTTTTATGATCATTCCTTCCCGCGGCGGCGGAGCCGATATCACCTTCAGTCAGCATTGGGTAGCCCCCGGTAGGGACGACGAGGTGAGCATGACCACAATTTCGGTGGGATATGCGGTCACATCCAGGCTACGACTAGGAACAGACCTGGAGTTTCAAACTTCCCGGGCCGGGCAAGAGAGCCGGTTAGGGGTGCTGTTGGAGTGGTTAATGTAGCCGATCTTAGTGGGAGTGGTTAATGTAGCCAATCTTATTGGCTGCAGAGAACCTGCCGCATCTGTTTCATGTTGCTGGGTAGGTCAAGTTTCATACCCTGCTCCACCAGGAACGCAGGTACCGGAATGGTGGGATTAGCCTGTACCGCGTAGGTCAACAGGGTACCACTGGGTAAATCTCGGAGTTCAAGATCAGCGGCGAAATGGGAAAAGGTGCCTCGCTCGAAGCGGAATTGGATACTATCGCAGGCATTTTCAAACACCTTTAAATGAATTTCTACCTTAGCAGTGAGCCGCATAAACCCTTTGCAGCCCACCTGATATAGGCGTCGATATCGCTGAGAACCGATTTTGACCGTTTCTAAGATTTCGCTTTGGGTAATGTTAGGAAAAAATTGGGTCCATCGTCGATAATTCGTCAATTGGGGCCAGATTAAGCCCCGGCTTAACGGGACGAACATATGGGCCATTACCGCTCCCCCGCCACCGCTGCTCACCAGGGGAGTGACGATAATATCTCCTTTTAGCAGAGCAACCTGGTCCGTTGGTGAAAATCGCTGCAGGCTTTCAGCACCAAAATTGGTCTGATTTGTCGATTTTGCGTTAACGACCATAAGTCCTCACTCCTGTTGGGCAAAATGACGGTTAGGCGAGCAGCCCTAGTCATACTAAACCGGAAATTACCGCTCTACTCAGTCATAATCAAATAGCTTATAAAGTATGGACCGCTTATCAGCATTATTACTGTGCCTTTAAGAACGAACCTCAGAAGTAGCACTGATGCTGTCCTAAGCTTTATGAAATAGCTTGATAAAACGCTCTTGCTCCGGATCCGGGGAAATTAAACGGTCCTTCTGTCACGCTGCAACGGCACAAACCCTTAGGAAAGGTTCTGATCCCTGGGTATCCCTGTTTGCTGTCCTCTGGGACACAATAGTTCTGTGTCAGTCAATAGTTCCCTAGGACACAATAGAGATTACCACTAACCCAAATGGGGTTAAAACATTTTGTGGATTTTACCGATTGACCTATGTCCCATCATCGTTATCAACGTCACCCCATTACCACGTTATTTTGGGGCACCCTGGCTTTGACCTTAGGGGTCTGGGTGTTAAGGGGCCTCAGTGTGCTTGTCTTTATCCCTGGCATAGTGCTGTGGCTTTTGATTTTGGTCTGCTTTGGCTTAGGCATTATTAGCAGTCTTCAGCGCATGAGATAAATCTCCTGCGGCCGATTATTGCAGATCATTCCCGAGGAAATCGGTCGCCCGGGCTGCGGTTAATTTTGAATGTTTCAAAGGACGGGGGGGAGACCGTTGCATGGGATTGGCGGCCTGCTGTGGGGGGAAATGCCCCATGAGTTATCAGGCTGCCGTTGAACAAAGCCCCAAAAGGAATCAGCAGTACCAGCCAAAGCAGCCCTAACAGGCTGACCGCTGCGGCCAGTAGCTTGCCGTGAGCTGGCATCTGATTGAGAATGGTGTCGATGGCCCACCAGCTAAGCCCTACCCCTGCCGCAGTGCAGCAAGTGGTGAGTCCTACCCCGGTCCAAAGGGGGGTGCCGCGGGCCCACCGTTGAGGACTGAGGCGATAAAACATTGCAAGATTCAAGCCGAAGAGCCCCAGGGAGAGGGGCCAGCGGGTCAGATGCCAGAGGCTTGTCTGCCAGGTGGGTGCCATGGCACTACCTTCTGCTGTTTTTAACTTCAAATCTGCGGCCATGGTTGCAGTCCCAAGATCGGGTCCAATCCAAAATAAAATCAGGTTAATGATGATGGCCATCACTGCCGTTAGTAGCCAGTGATAGGTCAGATTGGCCCAGCGGGGTCGCCGGGTCAGGGAACTTTGATAGGCCCGACTAACCAACCGGGCCACATGGGCAGTGCCGCTCGCCAGGCAAAGCCAGGCAAAAAGGGCGATGGCAGCAATCCAAATTCTAGAAACTTCGCCAACCGGCGCAGCCGGTGCTGACCCCAAGAGGGATTGAATTAAACGACTTAACGTCAGGGCAAACCTGGGCAGGCCGGGGAACTGTTCATCCCACTGCAGCAGGGCAAAACTACCGGTTACAAGGCCCAGCAGCCATAGCAGCGTCACTTCCCTCGCCACGGCCCCGACCCCCAGTTGGGCGGCATGGGTCAAGGCCTCGCGCCAAATGAGTCTGTGCCCATACACGGAGAAGTGCCCAAGCCCAAATTTTGGAAATTGGAGCGAAAAGTGAAAGCGCCTGCGTCTGCTCATGGGCTTGACCTTGCCACGGTGGGCTAAGCTCGAAATACCGGCAGCGTAAAGTAAAAGGTACTCCCTTCGCCAGGGGCAGAATCTACCCAAATTTGCCCATAGTGGGCACGGACAATGCGTTGGCATAGGGCTAAACCCAGGCCGTAGCCTTCCTGCGCCGAGTCCCGCTGAAGTCTATAACTCTCTTCAAAAATTTCGTCATGATTTTCTGAAGGAATGCCCGGACCGGTGTCCGCTACGGTGACCTGGACCTTTTGAGTCGTTCGATGTAAGGCGGCAATGGTGACTTTACCGCCAATCGGGGTGTATTTGATGGCGTTGTCCAACAAATTGGTGATGACTCGCCTGATCTGGTTGCCGTCGGCATAAACCGAAGGTAGATCCTTAGGGATTTCGGTAATCAGAGTCAGGTTTTTCTCCTGTAAGCGGCGCTGTAGTAAGTCCGAAACTTCCAGGCAAAGGGATGCCAGGTCAAGTTCTTGGGGATAAAGCTGGAGTTCTAGGGTAGCTCCTCGAGCCGTTTTCAGGATATCTGTAATCATCCGGTTGATGGCGCGAATTTGGGTCTTGGCATGCTTTAAAAGCTGAACCGTGAGCTCTGGGGTAAGCTTCGGACGGTGTTCTTTGCGCGGGGCATAACCTAACTCCAGGGTTTCAATGGCAATGGAAGCTGCTGTCAGGGGGTTCCGCAAATCGTGGGCCATCATGGCAATAATGCGGTCTTTAAACCGGAGTTGGGCTTCGAGTTCTTCTTTAGCCTGCTTCAGCTGAAAGATTTCATCGGACATCTTCATCAATTCAGCTGAATGGGAAACTGGGTTGTCAACGGCATCGTAGAAACTGATCTCGATTCCAGCGGTCGAATCCTCTGACTCCAGCAACCCTAAAAAATCTTCATGCTCTTGCTGCCACTTGGGCCACCAACGCTCTAACTGGCTGACAATGTCGCTGCCCGCCAGCATTTGCTGGGGTGGTGGAGCAATTTTGATCAACGCTGGACTGGCTACTAGCTTGTAGTGTTCTGCTAAGTAGGGCTGCTCGCCGATGTCAACCACCTCAAGCTGAAACTGAAATTCGTTTTCCAAGGATTTGAGGTACTGCTTAATCCGACTCACCTGCTTGGCCAGGGTGGGGCGCTTATCGATAAACAGCAATAGCTTGAGGGGTACTCTATCGTCCTCGAAAGTGGTGGCGGAACCCCCCATGTTGTCTCCCCAAAATTGCTGCAAGAACAGTCACGATGTTTTGACCTTTACATAGACTAGCCAATAGTTTGGCCAATTTTCCAGGCGAGGGACTCAAAAGTCCATATCCGCCCATAAGATATTCCCAAAAACTTGACCCCCCTTAAGGAGGAAATTTTTAGGGATGACGGTTTATGAGCTGTCACCCCCAGGGCACTGGGTTTTGCGGCTATCAACTATAAAAGTATTAAGAACCCATAGAACTGACTGAAATGTTGTTGGGCTGGCTGACGATATCCCGATCTAGATAAAAACACTGACTTCAATATCTAAATTGTCGGGTGGGGAACTCATCGGCTGGGCAAATTTGCGGTCTGATTCCAAAGAGATGTTACGGTCACTCCGCTTAGTTTGAGCCAGTTGCGGCTCGTCCACTACATTAAAACTGTGGGATATCAATTGGCATCACCGGAGTAATTAATCGCTAAGGGGGGTAATTTCGTGCTAGCAACCTTTACACCATCCATTCAAGGGTTTTCTGGGTTGGGCCTAGGTCTGCGGGTTAAACGTCCCTTGGTACGCCTGGCTCTGGTATTTGCCCTCAGCCTAGCATTGTTGCCGGGGGCTCAGGCCCAGGCTGAGGATGCCCCCACCCTGGACAGCCAAAGAGCTTCAGGCCTATCTACCGTGCTAGCTCAACAGACCACTGCGGCAGAACCCGTTTTCCCGGAGAGGGGGCGTTACCTGTTTGGTCAGGTACCTCAACGGGATCAGCTAGGCCACGGTTATATGGTGCTCGAAAGCCTGGGAGAGGAAGTTTTTGGGGCGCTATATTACCCCAGTTCCTCCTTTGACTGTTTCCGTGGGCAGATTGAGTCTGGCAATTTAGCCATGACCATCACCAACAGCTATACCCAGGAAACCTATCCCTATAGTATTGCCCTGGCATCCGATACCTCCGTGGCATCGTCCACGGGAAATGGCCTGCAGCCCTTAAACCTGCAGGGGTTCCATCAGATTGAGGCCATCAGCGATAACGACCTGCGACTGCTGGAAACCTGCCGTGCTGCCTACGACCTTTGAGTCGCGTCTAGTTGATATGGGTTTCCCACCCCTGTAGACCTGAGTTTGGGGTCTCTTAGTAGCGCAAGGTTGCCTCCCACAGGCTCATTCAACAGCTGGGTCGATGGATAAGAGGTTTCGGCCTGGCGTCAATGCCCCAGAAGCTTTGTCTATCAAGAAAAGCCAGGTCACAAGGTGGTGATAGATTTCAGGGTGGGGCGGTTAGCAGCAAAGCAATGGCCAGAAATGGCCAGAAAATTCTTGGGCCGTTACCAGATTAACTGTTGTGGCGCAGGCGTTATCCTATTCTGAAAGCTCAGCTAGTTCTAACGAGTGCAGCGTGAACGCAGCGGAACAGGCCAACAGTATCGAATTCGCCAGCAAAATTGCCACCATCGTGGGGCTGTTCAAGGGAGAATTTCCCGATTTTCGGGTAGATCTTAAGCCCTGGACGAATGATCCGGAAACGCAAGAGTTGATTGATCCCGACTCCATTGATATTGGGTTTCACTTCCCCGGAGTGAGTCGTTTATTTCAGTGTCGCAGCGTGCTGGTGCAGATTCGCTTCTATGCTGATCCCGATAGTCAGCAGCGTAGGGTGATTGGTTTAGATGTGGCCGGGTTTGATCACCGGGGTAAACAATGGACCCTGTCTACTATTGATAATTGGACGTTCACCGGCAGTTCAACCCCTGATCCAACCGCGGGAGAACGGCTGAAGCGCTGCTGTCGGCAAGTTTACGAGGTGTTTGGTATCCCCGCTGGCAAGGGGGAGTAATCTCTCTTTACGGGGCCATCCTGAACCACGGCTTTGGGATAAGATAGGAACTCGTCGTTACACGGTTTTGAACGCCACCGCGCAGGTTTGTCATGAGTAAGGGAACGCTGTTCGATAAAGTTTGGGATTTGCACACTGTAGGCACCTTGCCCTCGGGCCAAACTCAGCTTTTCATCGGTTTGCACCTGGTGCATGAAGTGACCAGCCCCCAGGCCTTTGCCATGCTGCGGGAGCGTCAGCTGAAGGTGATGTTTCCCCAGCGCACCGTGGCGACGGTCGACCATATTGTTCCCACGGAAAGCCAGGCTCGTCCCTTCTTGGATACCCTGGCGGAGGAAATGATCCAGGCGCTGGAGAAAAACTGCCAGGATTACGGCGTTCGCTTCTACAACATTGGTTCCGGCAGCCAGGGCATTGTCCATGTGATAGCTCCCGAACAGGGGCTCACCCAACCGGGTATGACCATTGCCTGTGGCGATAGCCATACCTCTACCCATGGAGCTTTTGGGGCGATCTCATTCGGCATTGGCACGAGCCAGGTCCGCGACGTGCTGGCATCTCAAACCCTCGCCCTTAACAAACTCAAAGTGCGGCGCATTGAAGTCAATGGGGAACTTCAGACCGGGGTTTACGCTAAGGATGTCATCCTCCATATCATCCGTAAGCTCGGGGTGAAGGGAGGCGTTGGTTTTGCTTACGAGTACGCTGGCACTGCCATCGATGCCATGGCTATGGAAGAACGCATGACCCTGTGCAATATGTCCATTGAAGGGGGGGCTCGCTGCGGCTATGTGAATCCGGACCAGACCACCTACGACTACCTCCAGGGACGCAACTTTGCCCCCACAGGGGAAGATTGGGATGCGGCCGTAGCCTGGTGGCAGACCCTCGCCAGCGATCCGGATGCGGTTTACGACGATGTGGTTACCTTTGATGCGGCGGAGATTGCCCCCACCGTCACCTGGGGCATCACTCCAGGGCAGGGTGTCGGCATTGATGAAACTCTGCCGACCTTAGATGCCATTGATGCGGGGGAGCGTCCCCTGGCGGCAGAAGCCTTCGCCTATATGGATTTGATGCCGGGGCAGCCCATCAAAGATACCCCCGTTGATGTGTGCTTCATCGGCAGCTGTACCAATGGCCGCATCAGCGATTTGCGGGAAGCTGCTGCGGTGGCCCGGGGACGCCAGGTGGCGGAGGGCATCAAAGCCTTCGTGGTACCCGGGTCCGAGCGGGTGAAGCAGCAGGCCGAAGCCGAAGGACTGGATCAGGTATTTGAAGCCGCCGGTTTCGAATGGCGGCAGCCCGGTTGCTCCATGTGTCTGGCCATGAATCCTGATAAGCTGCAGGGCCGGCAAATCAGTGCGTCTTCCTCCAATCGCAACTTTAAGGGACGTCAGGGGTCTGCCTCAGGCCGCACGCTGCTGATGAGCCCGGCGATGGTAGCCGCCGCTGCAATTTCAGGCCGGGTGACGGATGTGCGAGAGTACATGCTGACCCCTCAGGTTTAGCCAAAAGCGCCTGGGGAGGGCCTCGATTGGAAAACTTAATATCAGGTTTTTCTTTCCTTAACCTTTAGATGGATTTTTCTTAATTTTTGACCTCGAACATAAGGGTAGGCATGTCATCAAGGCCAGGAAGATGACGGGGCGTTAGCCACTACTCATCTGTGTCAGGGGCGAATTCCCCGGGTTGGACTTAAAATTTGCTGCCCGGTGGAGCGGTGCTTGAAAGCGGCAGCCCTGGGTGGCTAATGCTCCTGATGGCACAAGATAAACCCTAGGTTTGATGACTTGCCTCGGCGAACTCTAGGTGTCCCGAGTGTCTGCAATCTCCCCCTTGACCATGGCTGCTGAACAAATTTGTGGCCACCACATTTTTGTAGAGTTGCTGGAGCAGCTTTACCGAGAACGGGCTCTGGTACCCTATGGAACTGGACGGGCCATTCCCCTCAAGCCGGATGAAGTTCTAGTTGTTTGCCGGGGGGTGGTTCAGCTTTTTACCATTCAGCAGGACGGTAGCGAAACCCTGCTCGGATTAGCGGGGCCTTCAATGCCCATTGGCCTATCCCTGACTACGGTTGACCCCTACTGGGCGGCAGCTCTGACAGATGTTGATATTTTGCCGTTGCCCCTGGCGGAAATAGAAGGGTCTCCGATGTTGATGGCGGGTATCTTTCGCAACTTGACCCTGCGGCTGCAGCAGGCAGAAGCCTGGCTGGCGCTATCGGGTAAGCGTTTGGTTGCCGACCGATTACGGTACTTCCTGATTATGCTCGCTCGGGATTTTGGCCATGTAGAGCCCAGCGGTATTCGTATTCCCATTCGGTTAACTCACCATCAGTTGGCCACCGCCATCGGTACTACGCGGGTTACCGTCACCCGTCTCTTGAAGGAGTTTAAGGCGGAAGGCTGGCTCTTGATTGACCAGCGCCAGGTGGTGATGCGGCTCGACCCAACGTTTCCGGCTAACCAGCTGTTGACCCAAAATCATGGGTATTGAGCCCTGTCCAAGGCCAGAGGCGGAGGGTGGTATGGAGAAAGCTACTGTTTTTTCAGGCCAGACTGGAGGGGCTTGATTCAAGACAATATTTGGCCTAACCCTCACGTACCCCTGTACTCAGGGTTGATAAAGGAACCTGTATAAAATAGCTACGGCGAAATTGCTCTTCCTGGACAATCTCTAAGAATTTCCGTATGGCATCAAACGCCTCGGCAGATGCGGGAGTACCTGCATGGGCATATAGAAGGGTTTCTGCTTCTGCTGCTGTCGGCACTAACTCAAAGCCTGCTGCGGCCAGGGCATTTAGTCCGGCTTCCAATGACTTGGCTGTTAAGTTTAAACGTTCCTGCAGCTGAGTCCGGGTGGCGGTTTTTTGAGTCCGCACCAGAAATTTGGCAATGCCCACCAGTTGCCGCCAAACCTGAAGGGGAGGTTGTTCCTCGGATGTTTCAGGAAAGGCTACGGCTAAAGCGGCATTGGTTTGAGCGGCCTGTTGTTGCCACTGGTGCCAGTCTCCCCATTGGGTGGGGACGCGGTCAACTCGGACGACGTTCACCCCCTTGTCCGTCGCTCCCTGTCGCCAGTCGATAATCTGGTCCGGCGGGGCTAGGTCGGATACCTGGATGGCGGCAGCGACGGGCCTCACATCCACCAGTTTGACGTGGTAGCCCTGGTGGGCATTATGGTCAAGTTCGACCACGACATCGCACCGTCCCTGGGGAAGTTCGTCTTTGTAGTGCCCCCACCATTCGCCGGGAAAGCCTGTGGGGGTGGTATCATCCCACAGCTCAAATTTAGTTTTAATGAATTTCACCTTGCCACCGGTGCGATCTCGCAGGTTGCGATGCACCCCCCGCTCAAACCAGGCATTCCGAATCAACAGTTTGGGAACCGGGTTCCCCATGCCATAGGGTTCCAGCAGCTTCAGTTCGCGGAACAGGGTCTGTCCCAGTTCGGTTACCGTCACCGCCAGGTCAATTTTGAGGCTTGGAACGAGCTGCTGCCCTCCCAGGGATTCCCGCACGGCTCGATTCAGGGCTGACCTTAGCATGGGCACATTGGCTGCAGGTAAGGTCAACCCCGCTGCCAGCGGATGCCCCCCAAACCCAATTAGTAAATCTGCCTGGCCATTAAATAACTCATACAGGTCAAGGCCCTGGACAGAACGGGCGGAACCCCTGGCCAACCGGGGGGCTTTGTCCATTGTGGGGGGATCAATCCGTAGCAATACCGTAGGGCGGCCCAACTGTTGGCTGATTTGTCCCGCCACCAGGCCCAAAATGCCTGCGGGCCACTGTTCGTTGGCCAGCACTAAACACTGAGTCGTGGCCAAATCCGTTTGGGCAATTTGCTCCATGATCTGGTGGTAGACATCCTGCTGTAGTGCTTTGCGGCGAACATTGGCCAGTTCTGCCGCCTGGGCCAACGCTTTGCAGCGGTCAATATCCTGACTGGTCAGCAGTTCAACGCAAAAACTGGCGTCTCCATGGATGCGGCTGACGGCATTAATCCGGGGGCCAATTCCAAAGGAAATATCCGTTGGACGGTCTCCGGTACCTTTACACAGGGCCAGTAATTCAGCGACTCCAGGCCGGGGGGATGCTTCCCGGCGACTCAGGTGGGTCTGTAGACGCCGCAGCCCCATTTGGGCTAAATAGCGGCAATCTCCTTTGAGTTCCACCAGATCGGCGATTAGCCCAATTGCCACCAAGTCCAACAGATTTTCCAGGGATTGGGTTGGAGGGATTTCGAGGGCCGCATACAGCCCTTCAAGGAGTTTGTAGGCGACTGCAACTCCCGACAGGGTTGCCAGAGGATGATCGGACGGCAAACTGCGGGGATTAATTAATGCCACCACCGCTGGCCGCTGTTCGGGCAGGGTGTGGTGGTCCGTCACGATCACATCTATGCCTAAGGAGTTGGCATAGTCAATTTCAGGACCGTTGGTACTGCCGGTATCGCAGGTGACCAGCAGGTCTGCCCCCCAGCGATGCAGTTGGTCCAATCCAGTTTGCGATAGGCCGTGGGACTCCTGCAGCCGGTTGGGAATATAGTAGGTCAGCGCCTCATGCTTAGGCATCAACCCGCCTAAACCGTCCCAGAGCACTGCCGTCGCAGTAACCCCATCGGCATCAAAATCGCCCCAAATGGCGACCTTTTCCCTCTGGCGATGGGCCGTAAGCAAGCGGTCGACGGCCCGCTGCAGGTCTTCTCCAAAGGCGCTGGCAGGGGCAGGAGTATAGTGGTCGGGCTGCAGGAAGCCGGGCAGCTCATCCAGGCTACATAACTGCCGTTGCCAGAGCAGTTGGGCCACTCGCCGGAGTGGTTGGGGAGAAGTTTCTGGCAGAACCTGCTGAAGGGCGTCGACCCACCCGTCGGGGCATGAATCTGTCTCCATCAGGGACCATTGAGGGGAACAGGTAGTCATAGGCAAGTTGCGATACTCTGTCGCGATACTCTATAAAAGTACCTAGCTTCGTATTTTAATTTGATAAAGTTAAAGCTGCCTTTTGCCAAAAATTTTGACGGTCTAATAGTATTAATCAGCATTAAGACCCCTAAAAATTTCTCAGTAAAAACTTTTCAGATTTTTTCCAGGGCAAGTTAATCCCACGAACTCGTAGATCCCATCTAGTTGCATCCTTATGGGCAAGAAACAAAACCACCCGGAACTTGGCCGTAAAGGGAATCAATCCCTGTATTCCTTTCAGCTCAAAAGTCGGCGACAAATTCTGCGGGAACGGTTGTTCTGGGTCTGTACCGGTTTGGGGGTAGGATTGGCAGTTGCGGTCGGGGTGAGCTTTTCCCCCTCCCTGGTAGATAGCCTGCGCAATCCTTTAGATGCCCCTACTGGCTCCACCGATGGGCCCCTGACTCAGGGCCTGGGGCAGGGGATGCGGGCTGCCGAGCTCACTCAATCTGCCGAACTCAAAGAAGATTGGGTAGAAGTTGCTATGCTCTGGCAAAATGCGATCGCGCTACTGCAATCTGTCGAATCCGGTAGTCAGGACTACTCGGTAGCCCAACAAAAAATTACTGAATACCAGCGTAATCTTGAGTACGCCGAAAAAAATGTGGCCACTCGGGCTGCCCGTCAACCCCTCGCCCGAGATTATTGGACCCTGGGCTCTGACCGTGAACTGGTGTTATCCATCCAGGGATTGCCCGGTCAAATTCGTCAGGTTTCTACGTCCTGCTATGAAACCTGGCACTATGACAACAGCATCGTCGAGCTTAAAAATGGCTACGTCAGCAGCTATGACAACTTTGATAAAAACCTAAAGGTGTTGGGGGTTGGCGAAACAGCCCTATCCATCCGCGGCGACAATCGCCATTGGACCCTGGGTTCCTCTAAGGCCTCTGTGCTGCAACTCCAGGGGACGCCTGAACGCACTAACGGTCTCCAGTCTGAGCAATACAGCACTCTGTACTATGGAGATAGTTTTGTACTGTTACAAAAAGACCGGGTGATTGGCTATTTCAATAGCGATAAAAACCTTAATGTGTCTACGGCATCCACCCCTACCAGCGGAGTAGATTTTTCCTCCTGGTCCATTGGCTCAAATCGCCTACAGGTTTTACAGGCGCAACAACAAACTCCCCAGGCTATCAGTCGCAGTGACGAAAGCTGTGAAGAAATTTTTCATTTCGGCAACAGCGAAGTTCAGTTTAGGCAAGGGATTGTCACCGGTTATCGCAACATTGATCAAAACTTAAAGCTTCGTTAGGTCAAGCCCTGGCTTCCCCAAAGCCTAAGCGATATGCTCCATTCGCCCTGCCCCAGTTCAATTAATTTGATGAAATCGGGGAGTTTTACTGCAATTGCCTTTATCCTTAGACACAGAAAGGCTATCTGCTTAAAAGTACCGCGTGGAAGATGTCATTTATCTCAATGATGTAGTTATCGTCGATGACGATGATGGCATCATTCAGTTGCTGACCCAATGGCTGACCCGTGGAGGATATCAGGTGCAAGCCGTTTCGACCGGTAAGTCTGCCTTAGGGTTGTTGGAAAGCCATCTGCCAGATCTCATTTTGCTAGATGTGGTACTGCCCGACGTAGATGGATATACCCTTTGCCGACAGCTCAAGGGTAATCCCCTCACCCAAGACATTCCAATTATTTGCTTAACGTCCTTAATTGGTCCTCAAGAGCAGGCCAAGGCCTTCCAGGCAGGAGCTTCTGACTATATTGCTAAACCCTGCTCCGCTGAGGAAGTGATGGCGCGGGTGCAGAATCAACTGCGCTTGGCTCAGCAACGGCAGCAACTGAGCCAACACAATGCTCTGCTGATACAAGAAGTGCGGGAACGGACCCAAATGGAGCAGGCTCTGGTCAATGCTGAGATGAATTACCGCAGCGTCTTTGAAAATTCGACGGTGGGTATCTTCAAGCTGTCGGAGTCAGGGCAATATCTCAGCGTTAATCCCTCAATGGCCAGAATGTACGGCTATGGTTCCAACACTGATATGGTGGCTGTCATTGACAGCATTAGTCGGCAAGTGTACCGTCAGCCCAAGCGCTGGGACGAGCTGAAAGTTTATTTAAACCGCTACAAAAAAATCACCGATGCAGAATCGGAAGTATTTCGCCAAGACGGTTCAACCTTCTGGGTCAGCGAAGATATCTGGAAAGTCTGGGACAGAGCCGGTAATTTTTTATACTTTGAGGGCATTGCCCATGACATCAGCGAACGGCGTAAAATGGAAACCGAGCTCAGGCAGCAACGCCAGCAGGCAGACCGGCTGTTGGTCAATATTTTGCCCTATCAAATTGCCCAACGGCTTAAGCTCGGCACCCGCACCATTGCCGAAAGTTTCAATGAAGTGAGCGTGTTGTTTGCAGATTTGGTTGACTTTACCGCTGCTTCCGGTGATATGACGCCCCGGCAGCTGGTAAAAATCCTCAACGAAATTTTTTCCATGTTTGACCAGCTGGCCGAGTTCTACCAGTTAGAAAAAATTAAAACCATCGGCGATGCCTACATGGTCGCCGGGGGATTACCTGGGGCTAAGGAAGGGCATAATGAAGCCATTGCCCTGTTTGCCCTCGACGTCCTAGAAGTCATCAAGGGGTTTATCCGACCCGATGGTCAGGCATTTCAATTGCGCATCGGCATCAACACCGGCCCCGTTGTGGCTGGGGTCATCGGCCAGCGCAAGTTTGCCTATGACCTCTGGGGCGATACGGTAAATATCGCCAGCCGTATGGAAACCACGGGCGAAGGACAAAAAATTCAGGTAACCCCAGAACTCTACGAAATTCTCAAAGACAAATTCATGCTGCAAAAGCGAGGATATGTGCCGGTGAAAGGCCGGGGGCCGATGACCACCTACTGGCTGTTGGGCAAACGGCCCGATATTGAAGGAAATCCTGATCTAGGCTAGTAAAACCTGACCTAACCGTTGAAGCCCTGCGATGGTATCCCTTTCTCCAGACCTGCAAAACCGTTTAAGTTCTCCCCTGGCCATTGGCCCGTTAGAGGTGTCCAGTCGGGTGCTGCAGTCTCCCCTGTCAGGAGTCACAGACCGGGCCTTTCGGCAGCTGGTGCGTCGCTATGCCCCAGCCTCGATGCTGTATACCGAAATGGTCCACGCTGCCGGCATCTGCCATGCCCACGACCTCACCAAGATTATGGATATTAGTCCAGAAGAGCAGCCCATCAGCATTCAGCTCTTCGACTGTCGCCCAGACTTCATGGCAGAGGCGGCCCAAATGGCTACCGCCGAGGGAGCAAAAACCATTGACATTAACATGGGCTGTCCGGTTAATAAAATCACCAAAAAAGGGGGTGGGTCCTCCCTGTTGAAGCAGCCTGAGGTCGCCGAAACCATTGTCAAAACCGTCGCTGCCGCGGTGTCCCTGCCGGTAACGGTAAAAACCAGAATCGGGTGGAATGATGACCACATCAATGCCGTGGAATTTGGCCGTCGGATGGAAGCCGCCGGGGCCCAAATGTTGACCTTGCACGGGCGTACCCGCAGCCAGGGCTACCACGGTGCTGCCCGGTGGGACTGGATCGCCAAAGTCAAAACGGCCCTGAGTATCCCCGTCATCGCTAATGGTGATATTACTTCTATCGAGACTGCCGTGCGGTGTTTAGAGCAAACCAGAGCCGACGGTGTCATGTGCTCCCGCGGTACCCTGGGTAATCCCTTCCTGGTCGGAGCTGTGGATATCTTCCTGCGAACGGGCCAAATGTTGCCCTCCCCGAATGCCCTTGATCTGTTGCTCTGTGCTCGCGAGCATCTCCATCTCCTCTGGCATTACAAAGGGGCCCGGGGACTGTATCAGTCTCGTAAACATATGGCCTGGTACGTCAAAGGTTTTAGTGGTGCAGTTCCCCTGCGGCAGCGGCTTTGTCAGGTGGAGTCGGTTGAGGCCGGGGTGGCGTTGTTAAACCAGGCGATTGACCAACTCAGGGAACAGGGACTGCAGGAAGCATTTCCCCAGGGGCAGGGGGATTTCCCTACTCCCTCCCGGGCCGGGCACCCCCCTCTGGTGATTTAAAGCCCTGGCTAGAAAGGGATTGGGACTTTTCTTGAAATCCCTAAGTTCAGTAATTGACTCTTTTTGTCCCGTCGAGGTCGCTCACGGCTATTGGTCGTTTACGATAATATTGATAAATAGGTATAACCTCTATCTAAGCTCGAACTTGGGCTTTAGCGCTTGGGGACAATGACCCTATCTCCTGGGTGTTGCTGGAGATGAGTCCCTGAGCAGAGCTACACCTTCAGATTGTCGTATTCTTACTGATTTCTATGACATCGTACGCCACTTCCACCGCCCGCGCCGACATGGGTGAACTGCGTCGGTTAAGAAGTTTACTGCCCCCAGAGCTGCAGAGCTGGGTGACCGTGGAAGCAGCCATTGATGTGACTCCCCCCCTGATTACCTGTGAAGAACTGGGTAAGGATCAGGTGGAAATTCAGGTGGATTTACTCAAGTGGGAACAGCTGGCTCTAGATCAGCGCAACCTCCTGTTTTGGCATGAGGTTGGTCGTATTCAAAACGATACCATTCCCCGGGATGGTTGGGAAATGGCGGCTCTGGCCATCGGTTTGGGAGGCGCCGTAGGTGAGCTTTGGGTGCAAGATGGCCTTCTGCTAATGCTGGCCCTGGGGTTATGTGGGTTTTCAGGCTGGCGTCTTTACAAGCGCAATAATAACCAGAAGACTCTTGAGGAATCCATTGAGGCTGACGATCGAGCGATTGCCCTGGCCACTCGCTTTGGCTACACCCTGCCCAACGCTTACAAGAGTTTAGGCAGTGCCCTCAAAACTCTGATTGAGCAAACCCCCAAAAAGCGCCAGCGCGATCGCTACATCAAGCGCCTTGAAGCCCTTAAGAAAAGCGCTGCTAAAGCCAAAGAGCGAGCCAGATCGGAACGGGGTGATATGCGATCTGCCTATTAGGGTTGGCTGCTTAACCTGAGCACCTGCCTGCTTTTTTGCCCTGTCCTTCTCGAAAGCCGAGCTTGACCCGGTGATGAGGATATGTTTTTATTTAAGTCCTGTATAGCTATGGGATTTGGGTGAGGCCAGGCTTGAGGCTGTAGCCCCCGGAACTCTGTAGCAGGCAAAGCCTACAGAATGGGAATGGACTTTCTCTTGGTGGGTCCGAACCGCTTCAGCCGCCATCTCCGAATCGCTTGTGCTTCCCGTTGGATGGGGGTAAGGTAGCGTTCACCGTTGACAGTATCAAGGGTTAGGTCCGTAGGCCGCCGCCGAGTATTCATGCAGTCTGACAGGGCTTCCAGGTGGGGCTCAAGGTCCAGCGCACGTTCTAGTTCGTCCACCGACCCGTACCGGTCTTCAGGGGAAGACCGCAGCATTTTATCTAAGACATTGGCAAAGTGGTCAGAAAGGGTTACGATATGTCCCCACTGGATATTGCCAGTGCGAGGATCGACATCGAATTCGATGGGGCTACGACCGGTTAGCAAGTAAAGGCAGGTCATCCCCAGGGCATAAATATCACTGCTATAGCAGGGACGAAGGGCAAGTTGCTCGGGCGGGGCAAATCCTGGAGTTCCGACAAACTGGGTGGTTTGAGGTTGGAAATAAGCGGTGTTGTCCAGGTCCGTCAAAAATTCCCTAACCGCTCCGAAATCAATCAGCACTAAGCGATGGTCTTCCCCGCTACGGATAATATTTGAGGGCTTGATGTCCCGGTGGATGATCCGGTTGCGGTGAATGAATTTGACCACCGGGAGGATTTCCGCCAGAAACCGTTTAACCGTGTATTCTGATTGTCTCCCCCGACGGCGCACCTCCTGGGACAGGGTTTCCCCCTGGATGTAGTCCTGCACCAGGTAGAATTCTCCGTGGGTGGTAAAATAATCTAGCAGTTGAGGCACCTGAGAGTGACTGCCCAAGCTAGCTAGGGTTCTGGCTTCCCGCCGAAATCTGACCTTTGCCCTTTCCAGAGACAACGCATTTTGAGTTTTAGGGCAGAGTTGCTTAATTACACATCTTGGCTCTCCGGGCAACACCGCATTTTCGGCTAAATAAGTAACTCCGAACCCACCCCGCCCCAGGACCTTAAGAACCCGGTAGCGATCTCGAAACAGGGTTTGGGTATCTCGATATTGACTAATGACGGCCATATCTGCCTGATTATCCCGAAAGTCTTGCAGGTTACTGGGGGAGTTTTGCATGGACCCTGAGTTAGTTAAATGGCGATGGTGGCAAAAGGTATTGGATGTTGCCTAATCAAAAAAACTACGTAGCACCAATTCCAATATTGAAAGCACTATAGCACCCATGTCCCAGGAAGGTGGGGGTTACTTGAAAGGGCAAAACATAATCTATATCAAGTCCAACTCGAAGTCTTTAACTTTAGCTTTCCCTAAGGCAAAACTCCACTGCTGGACTGGGACCAGGTTTCTATAGCTATTTTATGAATTCTAGATAAAGCCGACTACGGTAAAAACCCATGTTTCTTTTGTCTCAGCGGCCCCCATGGAGCAGAGTGAGCTTAAATTCTTGGAGTCACCCCCCGCTGCGCTGTCCCTCTGCCCTATAAGTTGCTCTAACTCAAGTAACAGGGATGACTCAGTCGTGGTTTACCCATGCTCCCATAGGGGCTCAGGTCGTCGGGAGCCAGAAAATAAATTCACTGCCCTGTCCCACCTGGCTTTTGACGGTGATCTCACCCCCCTGAATTTCCACCAGACGGCGACAGATGGTTAAGCCTAAACCGGTGCCGCCAGAGTTGCGATTGCGAGAACGGTCTGCCCGCCAGAAACGTTCGAAGACATTGGCAATGTCGGCTTCGGCAATGCCAATCCCGGTGTCGGCTACGCCGACGAAAACTCGCCCCGACCCAGCCCAGGCCTTAATCGTTACACTACCTTCGTAGGTATATCTAAGGGCGTTACTGACCAGATTGATGATGATTTGCTTAACCCGGGCCGGGTCAGCAAAGGGCTTGGGCAAGTCTGCCGGACATTGTAGCTTAATGGCCACTCCGTCTTTACTGGCAAATTGATCGGTAAAGGTGCGCACTAACTCCGAAAGGAGAGGACATAGGTCGACTGATTGAGCCTGGATAGGTAAGTACCCCGCCTCCAGTTTTGAAAGCTCTTGTAGGTCGTTGACGAGACGCTGCAGGCGGGTTGTTTCATCTGCTAAGCGCTGGTAAAGCTCCGGGTCTGCCTCAACGGTGCCATCGGCCAGACCTTCTAAATAGCCCCGCATGATGGTGAGGGGAGTTCTCAGCTCATGGGTTAAATCACTGACTAGATCCCGTCGCCGCTGCTCAACATCTTCCAGGTCGGTGGCCATGCGGTTAAAGCTATTCGCCAAACGCTGAAGTTCAGAGATTTCTGAGGGAGGCACCCGTTCGGCCAAGTGCCCCGAGGCAAACTGCCGGGTAACTTCCTCAATCTGGTCCAGGGGACGAATAATGCGCCGCGATAACCAGTAGCTGAGGCCACCGGCAGCCCCCCCGCCAATCAAAATTGACCACATCATGCCCCGACTCCAGGCAGCCTCAAACCCCTTCACCAGTTGGGTGCGGCGTTGTACACTGAGCACTCCGTTGTTGTACTGCTCTAGGGTGACCACAAACAACCGGGGAGAATAAAGCCGACCAATCACGACCAGGGTAATAATACCCACCCCCATGACCAGCAGGTGAGAGACAAACAGACGGCTGCGCAGGCTCATTTTTGCCATAGGGCAGAAGCGTCAATAACGATGGGTAGAACTCCACTTTGGCCTGGGCCGGTAGCAGGGGGGCTAAGCAACGGGAGGATCAGGTCGGTGTGTTTTGCAGTTCTGGTTTTTCTTCCGGCAGGATGGCCCCTTCTACGGGGCAAACTTGCAGGCAAATACCGCAGTCAATACAGGTGGCGAAATCAATCCAGTACCAGTCTGTACCTTTGGTATTTTTACCCGGTCCTTCATGGATGCAGGCAACCGGGCAGGCATCTACACAGTCTGCTACGCCTTCGCAAATGTTGGTGGCAATAGTGTGAGGCACTGTATTTCCTCTCAAGAGAACAAAAGGTCAACTTTACGTTAGTTTAAGGACTCAATTTCTGGCAATCCGTCGTTGCCGATCCAGGCAATGTGACGGATGTGGCGTTGTTGAGCGATCTGTCGAACCGTTGCGGGCGATTCGGTAGGATTGAGATGTACCTCTGCCCGGACTAAATTAGCGGAAGACCGGAGGGTTTTGGCGTAGGTAAATGCGGCGGCCACGGCTTGCTCACCGGTAGGCACGACCAGCCAATCGCTGGAGGGAATATCCTGCGGCAATAATCCAGTGGGAAGCAGGATCTGATGGATGGTCTCGGTATCCAGGACAAAGCCGATGCCGGGAAAAGATTTCCCCTGGCTGTGGAAGACTCCTAACAGGTTGTCATAACGCCCCCCCTGACCTAAGACCTGACAGCCTGAAGGGGGCGGGGTGACAACTTCAAAGACCAATCCGGTGTAGTAGTCAAAGGTTTGGATCAGGCTTAAATCCAGGGTGAGGGAAGGCCCAGGGGCCAGGACTGGGTCACCCTGATCAAACTGGAGATCAAACTGGCCAGATTCCCGCAGCAGGGCAATCAACGTCTTGAGACGATTGACCGTAACCTGTGCCGCTGATGAGAGATGAAAGCCGCTCACAGCCTGGAGTACAGATTCGGGCTGTCCCCTTAGATCAAATAATTTCAGAGCGTATTGCCTCAGCTCCGGGGAGAGTTCCAGCCTTTCCAGAGTAATCCGGTCGAGGTGGGCTAGAGCTTCCCTAATAAGGCCCCTGCCCCCTT
This sequence comes from uncultured bacterium, assembly GCA_964590465.1. Lineage (GTDB taxonomy): Bacteria > Cyanobacteriota > Cyanobacteriia > Phormidesmidales > Phormidesmidaceae > CAZPYG01. Next base: position 46,700 of record CAZPYG010000005.1, read on the forward strand.
CAGGAAACGGTTCCAACAAAGAACGAGTGAGATGAGCATCTCCCAGGACCAGGGTCCACTGGGTCAGGTTGAGGGTTGATAGACAGTCTGCTAACAGCAGCAAGACTTCGGCATCTGCGGTGGCGGCCCCAGCCCCAATCAGTTCGACCCCCGATTGGTAAAACTCCTGCTGGCTGCCATGGATACCCTTTTGGGTTTGGCGAAAGACGTTGGCACTGTAGTACAGCCTTTGGGGATAAGTTACCCGGCTTAAACGGCTCACGGCTGTCCGGGCAATGGAAGCCGTCAGTTCCGGGCGTAGGCCCAGGCGCTGCCCCATGCTCTGATGGAGTTCAATCACCGAACTCTGGTCAATGGCTCCCCCCGCCATGAGGGTGTCTAACCGTTCGACAGTAGACGTAATAATCCGATGGTATCCCCACCGTTGAAAGACTTTCTCCAAACGGTCTTCAATCCAGTGCTTTTGAGCCACGTCTAGGGGAAGTAAATCCCGCGCTCCGCTGGGTGCCTGATACACCATTACTTGTTCTTCCCCCCGAATAAGCCGAAAAAACCGCCGCCTCTATGGTCTGAGCCGGCCTTTTTGCCGCCCTTGGCTCCCCCGGAAGCCTTAGCACCGCCGCCGATCTGTTTCTCCACCCGAGCTTGAATGACCTTAGCCTGTTCGTCATTGGGGTTAATATCCATCGCCCGTTTGGCATGAATTTTAGCCATCGTTGTCTGACCGGCCTTGAGATAGAGTTTGGCCAGGTAGCTGTGGCATTCAGCACTGTTGGGATAGGTTTTAAGGGCTTCTCTCAGTTCTAAAATGGCTCGGCCAGCATCTTTACCCTGTTCAAAATCTTCGGCCCGTTTGATGTAGCTGTCGAGAATAGTCTCCCGCACCCTGCGGGGGGGCGCTGCTGCCCCCTCAGAGCGATTAGATGAGCTTCCTCCAGCTGCCTTGGCCTGACCTGTGCTGTTCGAAGGGTTTGCTTCAGGTTTTTTGGCGGTGGCGCTATCGCTTTGGCTGGTGCGGTAGAGGAAGACCAGGTTCAATTCACTGAGCTGCCCAATAATAGCCTCAAGATTGTCGAGGTGCTCGTATTGATCCTGGGCAAGGGTTCTAATGGCCCTGCGGTAGTCACTCTCTAGCTGGGGAGTTTTCATCAACTGCTGGGCGGTTATTGTCTCTAGCTCCGGAGTTTGGTTGGATTGTTGGAGGGTTTGCCCCCGCAGCTTGAGAACGACCTGATATTCAGTGCTGGATTTTTCCTGGCTAAGGGTTTCGTAAGCAGGGTTCACGAGTTTGGAAAGGGCTTCGCTGGCCTTTTGAATGGCTCCAGGGGGAGAGCCCGCCATACTATCAGGATGAAGTTTGCGAGCAATCTGCAGGTAACGTTGTCGCACGAGCTTACTATCAGCGTCGAGGGGAATTCCCAGCACCGCATAGTGATCATTGAAATCGAACTTGAAGAGGCCTTGATCCAATCTCATTCCTTGCTTACCCGTTGGCCGCCATCGGTGACGAGAATATCTGAAATCATTCCTACTCTACTGAGCTAACCTCAGTTTAACCAGCCCGAGACAAATTTCCTTTGCCATCGGGGTTGAACTCTTTCCTTAGATAGATCGCTCACTCCTCCATCCGGCCCTTTGCCTTACTGGTGCTGGCCCTGGGGCAAGCCTGGGGAAAATTGTGGCAGGGGCTTAACCTGCTGCAAAACTTGTTTCATTGGGGCATGCAGATGGCCGTTAGTGGCTAGTAAACGACCCCTGTATACATCTAGCGGACTACCATCATAGGCGGTGACAGTGCCGCCAGCCTCCTGCACTAGCACTACCCCGGCGGTAATGTCCCAAGCGGACAACCCCCGCTCCCAGTAACCATCCAACCGACCACAGGCCACATAGGCTAAGTCCATGGCCGCTGATCCTCCTCGTCGCACCCCCTGAGTTAAGTGGGTGAATTGGCAAAATTCAGCATAGTTATTATCAGCAGTTTCCCGACGATCATAAGCAAAACCAGTGACCAGTAGGCTTTGGGCTAGCTCGGCGGTTTCGGAGACCTGAATGGGTTGACGGTTGAGGGTCGCTCCCAGCCCTGATGCTCCCCGAAAGAGATCTTGATGAATTGGATCATAGATCACCCCCAGGGTGGGCACTCGATTGACTAACAGCCCAATAGACACGGCACAGAACGGATACTGGTGGGTGTAGTTTGTGGTTCCGTCAAGGGGATCAATGGCCCACTGGAACAGACCCTGTTGGTCTCCTCGCTGGCCTGATTCTTCGGCCAGAATATTGTGGTCAGCGGGTAAGTGCCGTTCCATCACCCCCACCACCGCTTCCTCAGAGGCTTTATCCGCCTCGGTGACCAGATCTCCGGACCGTCCTTTTTCTTGGATATGGGAAAGATTGCCCCAATACTGCTGCAAGATCGCACCTCCGGCCATGGCCGCCTCCGTGGCAATCTCTAACCAGGTTTGTAACTCTTGAGGAGACAGGGTTGTAGAGGTTAGGGTCATGGCTTTAGTCATCCTCCAGAGGTAAACCAAAACGCACTTTACCCTTGCCGAAGTAGCGACCGAACTGCAGTTCGTATACCTCATCTTCGTCTTGGGTTTCGACCCGTAGATCACTGCGGGGGTAGCTCACACACAGGAGGGCATAGCCCTGCCGACGGAGGTCTGGGGATAACCCCATGGCTTCGGGCTGATCGACTTCCCCCTCAAGGATGCGCACTGCACAGGTCGTACAGGCCCCATTGCGGCAGGAAAACGGTAGATCCGCCCCCTGATTTTCGGCGGTTTGGAGAATATAGCGATCGGCGGGTACTTTGACGGTGTACGTGCGGTTGGTGTCTCGGTGGTGAATGGTGACGGTGTAAGTAGGGGCCATAAACCTCGGAAATCCAATGGAGCGTCTCCATGCTCTCACGAAAAATTCGTCTCTGGGGAATTTTTGTTTGCTATGAGACGATTTTTTGGTACGATAGCAGCTCTGAGGGACAACAAAATATTCCCATCTGGAGAGATGGCCGAGTGGTTGAAGGCGCAGCACTGGAAATGCTGTTTACTCTAACAGGGTAACGAGGGTTCGAATCCCTCTCTCTCCGTTCTAAGCAGTTTGATCAGCCTGGCTGCGCCCATCGCCAAGATAGCTGGGGAAGCTTTCCCTGACCTGCCAGGGTTTTACCGTGGTTGAAAGGTAGGTATTCAGGGGGACCGACTAATGAGGGCTAAATCGGTGGCCGGCTCAAACAATGAGGGGAAGACTCTCAGTGGGGTGCAGGGGTATTCCCGGTAGCATCTAACTGCTTTTGACGTCTTTTGGCCAGACGCTGTTGTTGATTTAACCGCTCCAGGCTCAGGGAGACGACCCCTAAAGTAACCAAAACAACCCCCATCCACTGGATAAAAGACAGGGCTGATTTTTCACCGGGAGTAATCACATAAGCCAGGATGGCAGTTATCACCGGACCGCTGGAGGCCACAATGGAGGCCTGGGCCGCTCCCATGAGCTTGACACCATAGTTATTGAATAAATAACCCATGAGGGTCAGCAGACCCAGCAGGAAGCCGCTCACGTACAACCCCATCGAACTGGTAGGTTCACCAGGATTAAGGCCGACAAAAGAGCCTAAAATCAGAATCACACTGGTCAGAATGAAAATGGTTGAAAACTGGAGCAAGCTAACGGGCACCGGGTGTAGCCTTCGAAAGCTGAGCTGCATGGCAATTAAAAAGAGGGCAAAGGCGACGCTAGATAAGATGGCTGCACCGACCCCCCAGAGGGAAACATTACCGGTGTTTAGGTCAGCATAGATCCGGGGCAATGCGGTAAATACAATGCCCATGCTGATGGCAAACATAACCACCAGGCGCAAGGGTGTGGGGCGGTCGCCAAACAAAAACCAGGCCAGCGGAACGGTAATCAGAGGGTACATAAACAGTAGTGTGACCGCAACCCCCGGGCCTACGTCAGCAATGGCTTTGTATATCAACACCTGGGACATGAATAAAAAACTGCCGCTGGCGATGACCTGATAGAGCGGACGCTTATCTTGATCCCTAAACAGGTGCCGCATATCTTTCCACACCGGGGGATAAAGCCTAACCGCTATTAGCATCAGCAGCGGTAGGACGAACACCATGCGCAGCCACAACAGCATCAAGGAGTTGGGAATGTCGAGGGTGAAAATCTCCTGAATGGGCACTCTTCCCAGGAGTAGACCGCCATAGCCAATGATGCCAACCAGTACGTTGTGCATTGATAGGGCCAGGGTCGATAGCACCATAAATACCAAACCGGTGTAAACAGCCTTGGTAGACGTCGGCTTTGGGATGGGTTGGGTGGGTGGCGGTGATCCATAATCCGCCCCAGGCGATTGAGCAACCGGACTATCTGACGCCGATGGCCGGGAACTGGTGTTGGGTAAACGGGTTGTGGGCGAGCGATAGGCTCCCAAGGGTCGAGCCGACGGCGGTTGATTGGGAGTGGCATAACCGTTGGCTGGCAACTCCCAGACGGCAGGCTGATGGTGATGGTTGAACTCCTCCAGCAGGGTATTCATGGCGGGTCCTGGGGCAGGTGGAGCAGGTGGTAACTGAACAGTACTACTGCCGTTGTGATCAGGAGTTTTAGGATAAGTCCCAGGACTGTAGAGGTGATGAAAATTGCCGTTGGTTGTCGGGGTGGGAGTGGATGCCCCTGCTGGCCGCACCATCTGGGTTTGTAATTGCTGGCTGAGACGCGTGACCAACGCTTCTAAAATTGCCTCTCCTTGCTGTTCAATGCTCTGCATGCGATGAATTTGCTGGGAAAGGTGGCTGCGGTAGCTGGTCAGATCCTGCTCTAAGGTCTGCAAAGTGCTGTGGATAGTGGCATCGAGAGCCGCAACCTGCTGTTGAGCCGCGTTAGATGTCGTTTCAGGCCTTGAGACACTGGTCTGGCTGACCTGCAAAGACTCCTGAAGGCGGGCGTGGAGGTGGGTAGCCAAAGCCTGGGCTAACCGCTTCGCCCACAGTTGCTGCTGAGCCTGCTGTTGTTGGGTCAGAGTATGGTCATGATCCTGTTGGAGCTGCTGGTGCTGGTGCTTTAGGTCTTCAAAATCTTGTTCGAGGGCTTCAATATCGCCCATCAGCCGTTGCTTTCGGGACTCTAGATAGGCAACATCTTGGCTTAACTGATGGAATATTTTATGCCGCAGGGCCTCTAAGTCTTCTTTAAGTAGACGCAAAGGACTGTCAGCAGCCGGGTTCGATGGCTGGGGCCGACGGTCTTCAGCTTGGTTGTCAAATTGACCCATAGATCCTTGGTCCCTGGTGGTACAGATGGGGATCGAACGGCTGCTGGGGAAACTGCCTCGCTCTCAGATCAAGTCACCGATGGTAGGGGCAGATCCCAACCGAACCGTGACACAAGTATGTAGTCTGATTGTTAGTATTGTGCTCAAAAAATCAAAAAAGATCTCACTGAATTCCCATCCTATCTAGGATCAATCTCCAGATTGGCCCCTTGAGTTAAGGAAAATTAATCACCCATCTCAACCCGCATGCCCATGGTGACCTGTAGAGGCGGTGATCTATGGCGGGGCCGAGTCTGACGGTTAACGCTCTTTACAAAGGGGGCTGCAGCAGAACGGTTTTGAAATGGTTCTTTTCCAGCCGCTATTTTTCTTCTTCCCGGGGTAGGCGTACAACCGATGGACAAGATCAAGATCAGGGCAAAATTAAAACCAATCACAGAATTCCTGAATGCCAAACTCTCCCAGCGCATTGTTTACTGGGTGTTTTTGAGCATCATTGTGATTGAAGTGATTATTCTGGTGCCCTCGGTGTTGCGGCGGGAACAAGAATTGCTGCGATATCTGCGTTCCCTGTCTACAGCCCAAACCCTTGGTTTGCTCGATTCTCAAGACTTTTCGAGGTTGTCTGGGGAAGCATTACTAGACCGATTAGCGGCTATTGAAGGAAATGAAATCGTATTAGGGGGATCGCTTTACCAACAATCTGGAGAAATCATCGGCAGCTTTGGGGAGCCGCCCCAACTCACCCTGCAGGATAGCCAGCAGGGATGGCGCGATGCCCGCTACCGGCGCTGGCAGGACCGCTACGATGCGCCCTGGGATATGTCTCCCCTGGACGGACAGTATGTGCTGATTGTACGCCACGATGCCACCTGGGTACGGCAGGAGTTCTTTGGTTTTATTGGCCGCATTGCCGGGTTGGTGGTCATTATTTCGGTCTTTGTTACGGGGGCGACTCTATTTGTACTTCGCCGTATTTTGATTAAGCCCATCCTGCAACTGCGCCAGGATCTCTTAAAAGCTGGTATTGCGATTCGCGACGATTGTGACACTTGCAGCCTGACCTTCCAGTCCCTCCATGCTATGCGGAATGATGAACTGGGAGATGTCATCGCCGCTTTTGACCAGATGTTTGGCCAAATTACCGATGCCATTGCCACCCGCAAGCAGAGCGAAAACCGCTTTAGAACCTTAGTTGAGCAAGCGGTAGAAGCTTTCTTTGTGCTAGACCACACAGGACGCATCATTGATATTAACCAAAACGCCTGCGATAGTCTGGGCTACAGCCGCAAGGAACTGCTCGAGTTAACCCTTCCCGATGTGCAGCCGACCTTGACGCTTGAAGACTTTGAGCATCTGTGGCAGTGCCTCAGACCCAACCAACCCCATACCCTGGAGGGGAATCATCAGCGTAAAAATGGGAGGATTTTTCCGGTGGAAATCCGATTGGGGCTGATTGATACTGACCAGAGTCGCTATATTTTAGCCCTGGCCAGGGACATTACCGATCGTAAGGCATCCCAGCAGGCGATGGCTCGTCTCGCCGAAATCGGAGAACTGGCGGCCATGATTGTGCATGAAGTGCGCAGTCCTCTGACCACTGTGCTGATGGGGCTCCATTCTTTTCAGACCCTAAATTTATCTGAGCGAGCCAGAATGCGCCTGAATTTAGCCCTGGAGGAATCTGATCGTCTCCAAAGCTTGTTGAATGAGATCTTGCTCTATGCCAGGCAGCAAACTTTGGATCTGCAATCCCTTGACTTGAATCAACTGGTCCTAGATGTGGACGCTTCCCTGTTAGATCACCCGACGCTGTGTGATCGACACCTGAACCTTGTATTGCCGCCTCAACCCCTGATTATTCAGGGGGATCGAGGCAAGCTGAAACAGGTTTTGATTAACCTCGTAACCAATGCCTGTGAAGCCTGCCATCAGGGGGATGAGGTAACCTGGAAAGTGAAACTCGGAGACCAACAGCAGGTCCTGATCACGGTTCACAACGGAGGGGAGCCGATCCCGCCTGAAATTTTGCCGAAGCTAACCCAGCCGTTTTTTACCACTAAATCCAGCGGCAATGGTTTAGGGTTGGCCATCACAAAACGCATCATTGAGGCCCATCAGGGAACCTTACAGATCACATCTTCCCGCCAGTCAGGGACCCTGGTCATAGTGACGTTGCCTCGATTTCCCCAGACCGAGGCTGTTGGGCCGATGGATATTCCATTTAGCCTGGCACCATCAGACCCATCCGGGCTTTCTGCTGCCCATCGCTCAACGATGGGCGTTCATCCTAGGGGTTTACTTATGAGTCTTTACACATCAGAAGAACTGCAAGTCATTGCGACGGCCCCCATGTTCACCGGGTTAGCCGTAGCCATGGTCGACATGGGTATTGTTTCCACAGCCATTGAGGCCACCGCCCTATCAAAACAAATTGCCGGTGCGGCTGACCAATATCCCAGCAATAGCGTGATTCAAGCTGCATTTTCGGAAGAAGCCTTCCAAAACAATCAGGTCAAAAGGGCGAAACCTGATATCCAGCCGGAGGATGTCAAATCTGGAGCCGTCGTAGACCAGGCCATAGCGGCCATCAATGCGGCCATAGCGGTAATCGAAAGCAAGGCCACCGCAGAAGCAGTGACTGAGTACAAGCAGTTTATTTACGACTGCGGCAAGGCAGTGGCTGAAGCAGTCGGTAGCGGCCTGTTTGGCACGGGGAAAAAAGTCAGTGCCGAAGAAGCCGCCGCTCTAGAAAAATTGAAGACAGCGCTGGGAATATAACCCCTATCCAAGTCAGAAGCGGGGTTTTGTCCTGAGGAAAGCTACGGTTTTCGAGCCGGACTTGGTATCGGCCCCCTGGATAAATCAGTTTTCAGGCCATCTCTACCCCCTGGTTCATGACGAACGAGCTCCGCAAGGGTTTTCAATTGAGTGAAGTACCTGGGTGAGGTTACCCCTGGACTGGACCAACCCCCCCCAATTTCTAGCGGTAAAAGTTACAACCTTTAACGCTCCTTAATCACTAAGGGGGATCTTTGCGATGTACTTTATTCAAAGAGACCCGCTTTAGCCTTTCCGATCAATCCATAAATCAATCCATCCAGCATCCTTCAAACATCATCATTGGAGACCAAAGGAGAACATTATGAGCCCAACCCGTTGGCTACGGACACTGGTTCCCATTGTGCTGAGTTTGACCCTGCTGGTCACGGCCTGCTCGTCGGCTCCATCCAAATACGATCAGGTGCAGAAAGATACCACTGGTTTTAGAGCACCCGCTGCTGTCGACAAAAAAGCCGAGAAGGGCGGCACCTTTAATCAATTTTTCCCCGGCAGCCAGGGCGATTATGAGGTAGTTCCCTCCCAGGAGAAAAAAGGGTTTGCGGAATACAAACTCAAGCGGGATGGGGAAACCCTCGCCATGTTAACCATTAACGACACCATCAGCCTGCCTGTCGCTGCCGCCAAATACAACAACGCCACTGAAAAGATTACGGACTATCCCATGGTGAACCAGGGCACCACAGCCACCGGACTGCTGGTCAATAACCGCTATCAGGTCAAAGTCCTATCCCGGGATCCCTCCTTTACCCAGGCAGACCGGGTGGCCTGGCTGCAAAAATTTGACCTGGCCGGATTAGCCGAACTGGAAGGCTTTGAAGAACCCGTCGGGGCCGGAGCAGCGGTGCAAGATAAAGTTACTCCCAAATCCACTGTGACGGTTCCCAATACGGCCCCAGCCGAACCCGGCAGTTTGCCCGAGTTGGTACCCCAGCCTGCCTCCTGAAAAGCCGAGTTAAGTCTGTACATTGAGAAGTTTTGTGGCTTCTGGATTGTCAGTCTCTATTGTCAGCAGCCTGGATGGGCAAATCTACCGTCCGGCTAAGGTCCCCACAGAAATAGGAATTAACCATGAGTAAAAAAATCTATGAACTGGTGGATAAGCTCCCCAAGGGTGGGCTCACCGTTACGGCGCTTAGGACCTTAGATAAATTCATTCCCGGCCATTGGGACAATCTGGTGGGATTTGACAACACCATCAAAACCGTTACTGGCGAAACCGATGAAGCCATGGTGCAGGCCATCGGCGAAAGAGCCATCACCCTCTTTAACGACAAAAAGCAGGGCTACCAGCGGGCACTGTGGCTTTATCAAAGCGTCGATTCTGCCTCTGGGGCCCTGGGGGCTGCGGCGTTAGCCAATCGCATCGGTCAGGACACCTTCCTGGGCTTTTTAAAAAACATGACCCCCAAACCCGAAAAGGCCCAGACCATTGACCTGGCGGTGAAGCTGGTGACCGAAGTGGTTGCCTTCTGCCACATCAACGGCATCCCCGGCGATAGCCTGGGGGATTTCCTGGCCGCCCTGGGAGACTACAGCGGCGAATCTTTAATGCGCATGACAGCTCTGGTGTCCTTTGACGGCATGATTCCCCTGGGGGCTGATTTCACGTCCAAAACCCTATCCGCTATCAAAGCCATGGGGCCCTCCGACCTGGAGGACAACAAAACCTTTAAAGGGGTCAAGGACGAAATTCCCGGCAGTAACTCCAAAGGAAAACTGGCTTTTATCACCGAAAGTATGGAGTCCACCACCGGCTGGATGGATAAGTTCGTGGCAAACAAGGGCATCACCCAGAGCGGCTTAGTGGATAATCTGGCCGGTTTTGTGGAGGGATCTAAAACCAAGCTGGACTATCTGGGCGCATTCCTGGATATGTCGGTGAAGTATTACGAACATACCGGCATCCAGACTCTGAGTCGGCGGTTAATCGAACGGTCGATGGCAGAGCTTTAATCGTCAATGGCTTTTCCTGGAGGCCATCCTGCATTGGTCAATTCATCGTTCTAACGGCAAGCCGTTTTATCAATCCCGTTGCCACAGCAATCTATGCGACAGCAATGACTCAATAATTTGAACCCTGTAAATCAGCGCCCAAGCCTCCCCATGAATGAACCTGAGCATCCGGCAGCATGGTGTCTCCGCATTGAAGTTTTAGATAGCGAACCTGCTATCTGGAGGCGCTTCTGCGTAGACTCCCAAATATCTCTGGCCCAGTTGCACGAGGTGCTGGCAGCGGTCATGGGATGGTCTGGCGAGGAAGATTACCGCTTCAAGGTGCCCCATCAATCAGAAGCGGATTCTGACATCATTTCAAGTGCTGATGCGACCATCCACAGCCTGAACCTGAGCACTTTAATCACCCAACCCGGCGATTCCTTCCTGTACACCTACAGCCTGGCGAAAGGATGGATTCACAAAGTCAGCCTGGAATCCTGGCAGCATTCCGAACCCAACCGTGAACCACCCTATGTTTTGGCGGGCGAACAGGCCTGCCCCCCCGAGTTCTGTATCGGCATTTGGGACTACGAAGGGTTGATCGATCGCCTCAGCGATTCCGATGCCCCGGACTACGATTGCCTCTGGGAGAACGTCGGCTACGACTTTGACCCGGCCCGGTTCGATTTGCAGGCTGCCAACCAAAGGCTTACAGACCGTCGTCAATCAGCTTAATCGTGCTGTCTTTGCCGGCCGCATCCATGGCCTGAAAAATTAACAGCAGGGCATAGATGTTTTGAGCGTAGAGCATATCTTGAAAACTCGCGAGCTGCTCAATACCTGTGGGCAGGAGCGCTTTAGCTGCACTTTTCTTAAATTTACCCGTATAGCCTGCATCAAAGGCTTTTAGCGTCACCTCGGTCCCCGGCTGTACCAGCATCTTGTCAGGTCCAAGGGCGGCAATAAAGTCCTTTTCTTTCATACCGGTTTCATCCCTGGCTACTCTTTGGCTAATCTGTGATTCTATTGTCAGGGGATCCCGACAAGAAAGAAAGATTCGTCGATCAATTATTCAGAATTGTCCATATTTTTCCCGAAGAAAGTCAGCGCTATTTAAACCAACGCCCTCCGTTGGTAACGGGTATAACCAGACCGTGCCTCCGTTCTGGATAAAGCCCGAAATCAATGTTTGCTGGGTTACTTCTGGGCCTCGCCGGTGCCATCCCGCTGACGAGAGATTAATTAAGTGTTCAATTCATAGGGATGTCTGGGCAGCGATGGTAGGGTTAAGCCTAACAACCAGCGCTATTCTTCATCCCTGGCCTGACTGTAGAGCAAGCCATTCCATACATTTGTCGGGTTCGGGGGGCGATGGCCCCATCCCATCTGCTTCCATCGCAATTCATCTCACAAGTTTTATGAGCCTTAAAGTTTTACCCGGCCAAAGCTATCCCCTAGGCGCGACGGTTTATGCCGTAGGCGTTAACTTTTGCGTCTATTCCAAACATGCCACCGGCCTGGATTTGCTGCTATTTAATCAGGACAACCTGGAGGAACCAACCCGGATCATTACCCTGGACCCCAAGCGGAATCGCACCTTTTACTACTGGCATGTATTCGTGCCGGGGCTGAGGTCAGGTCAGGTCTATGGGTTTCGGGCCCATGGCCCTTTTGATCCCAGCCAGGGCCATCGGTTCGATGCCACCAAAGTTTTAATCGACCCCTATGCCCGGGCCATCGTGGGGGATGAAACCTACGATCGCAAATCTGCCATTATCCCCGGCGACAACTGCGCCACCGCCCTGAAAAGCGTCGTTGTCGATACCCGCAGCTACGACTGGGAAGGGGATCGTCCCCTGCGGATTCCCTACTCCACCAGCGTGATCTATGAAATGCATGTGGGGGGCTTTACCCACCATCAATCTTCAGGGCTGCCGCAGGAGCAGCGGGGCACCTTCGCCGGGCTGATTGAAAAAATTCCCTACCTGAAAGATCTGGGCATCACGGCGGTGGAGCTACTGCCCATCCACCAGTTTGATCCCCAGGATGTGCGGCCCGGTCTGGAAAATTATTGGGGCTACAGCACCCTGGCCTTTTTTGCCCCCCACCGGGCCTACAGTTCCCGTAAAGATCCCCTGGGGCCGGTCAACGAATTTCGCGACATGGTCAAAGCCCTGCATCGGGAGGGCATTGAGGTGATTCTAGATGTGGTGTTTAACCACTCAGCCGAAGGCAACCACGAAGGGCCAACCCTCAGCTTTAAAGGCATCGACAACAAAACCTACTACATTCTGGAAGAGAACCCCATTTACTATTCCAACTACAGCGGCTGCGGCAATACCCTATCCGCCAACCATGCCGTAGTGGGGCGGATGATTCTCGACAGCCTGCGCTACTGGGTGTCTGAAATGCATGTGGATGGCTTTCGGTTTGATCTGGCTTCTGTCATGTCGCGAGACATGACAGGGATCCCCGTGGAAGATCCGCCCATTCTCTGGAGCATCGAATCAGACCCCATCCTGGCGGGTACTAAAATCATTGCCGAAGCCTGGGATGCCGCCGGACTCTACCAGGTCGGGTCCTTCATTGGGGATCGCTTTGCCGAGTGGAACGGCCCCTTTCGCGACCATGTGCGTCAGTTCGTCAAGGGCGATGCGGGTACCGTCTCCCACCTGGCCGCCCGCATTCTCGGCAGCCCCGACATTTACCGACAACCTAACCGAGAGCCCAACCGCAGCATTCATTTCGTCACCTGCCACGACGGCTTTACCCTGAACGATCTGGTGTCTTACAACCGGAAGTACAACAAAGCCAACAACGAATTTAATCGCGATGGGGCCAACGACAACCACAGTTGGAACTGCGGAGCCGAAGGGCCCACCACAGAGCGGGAGGTCGAAGAACTCCGCCAGCGGCAAATCAAAAACTTCCTGACCCTGCTGTTCATGGCCCAGGGTACCCCCATGCTGCTCATGGGCGACGAAGTCCGGCGTACCCAAAACGGCAACAACAACGCCTACTGCCAGAACAACGAAATCAGCTGGTTCAACTGGGATTCCGTTGAAAAAGAGCCCCATCTGGTGAACTTTACCCGGGGGTTAATTCACTTCATCCAAAACCTCAAAGTGTTTCGCATTGAGCACCTGCTGCGGGTGACTAACACCTCCCACCATGAGCCCCATATCGTCTGGCATGGGGCCAAACTGGGAGCCCCCGACTGGTCCAAAGATTCTCACACCCTGGCATTTACCCTGCACTATCCCGATGCGGGAGAGCAGCTACACATCATTTTGAATGCCTATTGGGACGCCATCAACTTTCAACTGCCCCCCTTGAGAGAGCATGAACGCTGGCACCGCATCGTCGATACGTCCCTCGCGCCTCCCCAGGACTTTTGCTATCCCGAGGAAGCTTCCGTAGTTGACGGTGGCTTGTACCTGGCCGGCCCCCGGTCCAGCGTGGTGCTGATGTGCCAGGGAGAGTTTTGAAAACCAGACCGGGAGGGGCTAGGCGTGCCCTTTAAATACCAGCGCTGCCGGTCCAGTCATATAGACTCGATTATCCTCAGGGGACCATTCAATCTGCAGCGGCCCACCGGGTAACTCCACCGTTGCTGCGCGATCGCACCTGCCGGCCAGCACTCCTGCCACCAGAGCGGCGCAGGCTCCCGTTCCGCAGGCCAGGGTAATGCCAGCGCCCCGCTCCCACACCCGCATCTTTAGATAGTCGGGCCGTACCACCTGGATAAACTCCGTATTGATGCGTTTGGGAAATACCTCATGGTGCTCAAACTTTGGCCCCAGGGTGGCCAGGGAAATCGCCGCCACATCTTCCACAAAGGTAACGCAATGGGGATTGCCCATACTCACGCAGGTGACGGACCAGGCTTCTCCATCCACCGTCAGGGAAATTCCCACTACCTTGTCGTCCGCCGCCGCCAGAGTGGTGGGAATTTCCCTGGCCAGCAGGTACGGCGGCCCCATATCTACCGTCACCTGACCATCCGGCTGCAGGGTCGGGGCAATCACCCCTGCCAGGGTATGGATGCGGTAGGTGTGGGGTGCTTCGGGAGCTTTTCCATCTGAGGTTTCCAGGCCCTCCAAAAACTTCGCCAGGCAGCGAATGCCATTGCCGCACATTTCCGGCTCAGAGCCATCGGAATTAAAGATGCGCATGGTGTAGTCCGTACCCTCCTGACCCGGCAGGGCAAAAATCACCCCATCCGCCCCGATGCCAAAATGGCGATCGCACCAGGCCACCGCCTGCTCCGGCGTCAACACCGGGTCTGCCTGGTGCCGGTTGTCCACCAAAACAAAGTCATTGCCCAAACCGTGGTATTTGCTGAACTCCATACTGCGTCTTTCTCCGAGGGTTCAAAGTTTTGTACCAAGTCCAGCTCGAAATTTGTAGCTTTCTCTAAGGCAAAACTCCACTTCTGGACTTGGACCAGGTTTTATTATCGACCATTTACGAAAGCAAGCTTACAAAATGACAACGGATGATACCCTCCAGGGCTGTCTGGGGTACCGTAAAATCAACACATGTCCATGGGACTCCAGCATTATGTCTCAAGAGTTTGTTACCGGCTTTCCCAGTGTTCGACAGGTTCAGACCCTGATCCGCGATAAGCAAACCATCGAACTAAAGCTACTAACGGGGGACCTCATTCCGGGCAAAATCCTATGGCAGGATCCCCACTGCATCTGCGTTGAAACCGAAGACCAGCGTAAACATCAAATCTGGAAACAGGCCATTGCCTTCCTGAAATATTAAGGCGGCATTTTCTCCCAGAGGAGATCCTTTGGGTTGGCGACTGTTAAGCCAGCAGTCTCAGTTCCCTAGAGGTTTTTTCCTGCGGTAACCAGGTTTTTATAACTCTCGCTAAGGTTTGAAATCCTACCGCAGAAAGACCAATGGCAGCCTGTCATAAAGCCTTAGTAAGACAAAACTCTTTTCTTTAAAGTCCGTTTTAAGGGTGTGACCTCTCTCGACTATCGGGGCACACTACAGGTACGCGGTTCTCCAACCAGCAAGATTTCTGCCCCACATTAACGAACACCGGCTGTTTTCACAGCATATTCATGGAGCGTTTGGCCCAATGACTATCGAAAAAATTGTTGAACAAGCCCTGCAGGATGGCTACCTGACCCCCGCGATGGAAGCTGAAGTAGGCCGTATCTGTGATACAGCCTCTGAGCTTTCCATCGAAGAATACATGGCCCTCGACCGGCTCATGGGTGCCCTCCTGACCGGAGAAGTTGTCGCCGTTCCCCGCAAGCAATTCATCAATGTGATGGAAGAACTGGTACTGACGGAAGCCATTTCTCGCGTCGCTGAAATCGAATCCACCTCAGACAAAACCTTGGACCTGGGCGACATTGCCGCCTATGCCCTGAACCGACTACCGCCCCTCTATGCCACCACCGAAGAAGGCGCTGAGTACCAGCGGGAAACCGCCCGCGGCGAGTTGTCTGATCTGATCGCCGAACAGGTCAGACAGGCCATTGCTCGCAGCCTCGACAAACCCGACTTTTACCCAGAACGTCAGACCATCCAGAAGAAATCTGACGAAAATGTTTTGGGCCAGGTTAGCGCTTTACTGCAGGATCACGCTTACAAGTTCGAACCTGCCACCCAAAGAAGTTAATTTCCCCCTGCCTTGAGTCTTCATCCCAGCGTCCCCCGGGACCCTGGGATTTTTTTGTCCGGATTCTGGATTACTCAGCCAGTAAGCTCCGCAGCATCCAGGCCGTTTTTTCATGCACCTGCATACGCTGGGTGAGCAGATCGGCAGTAGGCTCATCATTGGCCTCCTCCACCGCCGGGAAGACAGATCGTGCCGTACGCGCAACCGCCTCTTGCCCTTCCACCAGTTGACGAATCATGTCTTTGGCGTTGGGCACCCCTTCGGCTTCTTCAATGGACGATAGCTTAGAGAATTCCTTGTAGGTGCCAGGGGCAGGGAAGCCGAGGGCACGAATCCGCTCCGCAATCATGTCCACCGCCAGAGCCAGTTCGTTATACTGCTGCTCAAACATCAGGTGCAGGGTCTGGAACATGGGACCAGTCACATTCCAATGGAAATTGTGAGTCTTTAGGTAGAGGGTGTAGGTATCGGCCAAAAGATTGGACAAGCCCTGGGCTATCTCTTTCCGTGCTTTTTCATCAATCCCAATATTGATCGGCATCACAGCTACTTCTGCGGCAGTCTTTTTAGCCATTGCGAAAATCCTCAATCATGGAAATGGGCGGGGAGTCCACTGTATTCAAGATCACCCCACCGAATTTTGCGTCTGCCCCTTGGCAGAGCTATTGGCAAGCTTTGCGTTTACCTTACCAGGCAATCATAAAACGAAAGAGTGAGCCCAAGTCTTAAATCTTCTGGGAATCGTAGATTTCCAGACCCCAAAAATCTCGATTATTTACGCCTTATCGCGACTAAGTCTCAGCAGACAAGGCGAGTCATTGCAGGACAAACCTAACGCTGAACCCGCCTGTCGGACTTCACATTTAACTTGTATCAGAAGTCTTCAACGGGAGTTCATTCACAAAAGTTTACCTCGCGCTATTGAGAAACATTCCGAACTATGGTCCAATGGCCTTATTGAGAAACAGGCTCAATAAGGCATTTGATCAATGCCTTCGAAGTTCTCCTCTCTCAGGGGGTGTCCTCAAGGCTCCAATTAACACCCCCTTTTTTCTTTTTTTGAGCTCTTTGTATCAAGGGGATTTTTGTATGCGATGTATTTGCTGCTCAGCGTCTTTGCTTAAACATGTTGGCAATCACCGCACCTATTGGTTCTGTCTGAACTGTCGACAACCCATGCCAGCGGCCCCCAGAGTAGCATCGCCCTTTCATCGCTGCCATCAGGAAAAGATTACCCCATCTAAACTACTGCCCGGAATAATTCCGCCTCCCTTGCTCTAGCTCATCCGCCTCAGCCCTTGTCATAGTCGCGCTGCCATGACTCTCTTCATTCCTCTGACTCCGCCGAGCCAGGCGACAACTGCTTCAGACGATGCCCTATGGCTCAACGTTAGCCCTGCCCTGCAGCGGCTTGATGGAAAATTGCTCAAGTGCCTAGCCCGCCATTACAACCTTTCCCACTGGTCCTACCGCCAAACGTGCGATGAACCGAGTTCCCTGGAAATAGCCCTGACCCTGCTGCAGGACTATCTAAAAGTAAAAAACCGCCCCATCCACTTATTCGGGCACGGCATCGGTGGGCTGCTTGGTCTGCTCTATGCCCGTCGTTTTCCGGGCCGGGTCAAATCCCTCACCCTGATCTCGGTGGGCGTTAACCCCATGGTTGACTGGCAGGCCCACTACTATACCCGGTTAGAAAAATTACCCTGCAGCCGTTACCAGGTTCTGACTCAAATGGCCTACAGCTTATTTGGCTATCAAGCCAAACCCCTGATCCACGGCTGGATAAACCTTTTGGAGGCAGACTTGGCCTCTTCTCCATCGCCCCATTCTCTCCTGAGACGAGTTAGCTTATTCCCGGGCAAAGTTCCAGTCCCTTTGATGGTGTGTGGCGGACAGGACGATGCCATTGTCGATCCCACTCAAATTTACGGTTGGCGTCCCTGGTTGAAGCCCGAAGACCGTCTTTGGATCTGTCGCCATGGCCGGTATTTTTTTCATCACGATTTTCCCCAGCAGGTTGCCAGCCAAATCCTCAGCTTTTGGGAAACCACTGCGCCACCACCGGTGGAGATGGCCTATCGAGAAGCCACGGGCTAAAGGCCACGGGTTTAAAGACCACGGACCACCGCCTGGGGCACGGGATCTGGAAAAGTCTAATGTTTTCAGCAGGCGACATGCTTCAACACCGTCATCGGCCCAATGGACTTGAGCCGGTCAAGTTGCTCCTGGTCTTTCACCAGTAAAGAACCCGCAAACCCCAGGGAATTGACCGGTATGGACTGGTAGTTATCCTGAGTGCGGCAAACGAGGACCATCCAATCCTGAGTAATCAGCAGGTTATAAGGAAAGGTCCGGGGCGAGTGCTGTAGATTACCACCCAGATGAATAAGCAGATCCTGATAGGTAGTCAACAGCCGCTTGGCCCCGTCGGAGACTGACCCTAACCAGCCTGCCGGTAAGTGGGCAATGGCATGTTGAAAGGGAAACTGAGGATTGCGACTGATGCAGGTTGAGGAGGATAATGCCGGAACAGTTTGACAGTCTAGCTGCTCAATTACCTGGGCCAGAGGAAACGGGCTGCCATCGGGGCAGAGGGTGGGGGGCACCAGTTGCAGATGTTTGTGCCGCTGGCTGGCTCCGGCAGAACGCCCCCCATTGTAAAAGGCAAGACCCTCCATTTCCGCCATACACAGGGCCAGGGCCTGAAAATCCGCCAGGTTAAGCCAGGTATCCTGATCCTCAAATTCCCGAGTAACAATGAGGATGTGGTGATCGACCACGTTGTACTTATTTAGAAGACACAGATGAGTCGACGAAAGGTTGGTCACAAACAGGTTCTCATCGTAGGGCAGGAAAGGATTAAAGTCCTGGCCACTCTGCTTATGGGCCAGTTGGGATTCCTTAGCCTTCTCCTTACGCCCCAGGTTGGCCAGGATACGTACTAAAAAGCGCATTCCCGCTTCTTCTAGAAATTCATAGTGAGTTTCAATGGGCTGAAGAGCACCACAGCCCAGAGCATGGCGGGTTTGGTGCTGAGTTTTGTCCCACAGCGTGCCTGGGGTAAGACAAATTTCAGAGAGATGGGCCATAGGTGAAGCACAGAGACATTCGCAAAGGGCAACCCCACCCCCAAGGGCAGCAATTTTTCTAAGGCAGGAGGTTATTGCTGGAGCAGGGCTTGATTAATCGAACTCTATCAAAACCCTGTATCTCTATTCAAAGCCTCTGGAGGGGATGTGGTACTCTTCATGCATTTGCCAGGAGGGTCCCCGGATTTGCAACTCAACCACCACGGACGCTATCGCTATTCGGCAATTAACCATCGACCGGACTACAACTGGCCAGAGGGGCAGCGGTTAGCGGTTTACATTGCCCTCCATCCTTATCTTGTGGGACAACCCTTTCGACTGCGACACCTGCGTCGGGCATTGCAGCATATTGCCAGGGTGGCCCATGAAAGACCTGAACAAGTTTGGCTGACCCATCCCGGGGCGATTGCTAATTTTGGTCAGGATTTCCTCGCAGGAATCGTGCCATAGGTCATCACGATTCACAGGAATAGTCACCCCGACCGTCTAAACCCTGTCCAAGTCCAGAAATGCAGTTTTGCCTGAGGGAAAGCTACAGTGTTTGAGCTGGACTTGGTATATGACCCGGGCAAGATGCCTGACCCGTAAAAACTAGGGACTACTCAATGCTGACCCCGCGAAACTTCTCCGATGTTTTGCCGGGGGTCGCCACCGGGGCTTTGTCCATCTTCCGAGCCTGCTTGCGGTGGTTTTGAAAATACCCCATCCACTCTTCCGGAGCATTCATGCTTTCACCGCCGTGTTTTGTCAAGCGTTTGCGCACCTGGCACAGCACCGGTGTGTTGACACAGGCACCGGACACGATGACCTGGCCCTTAGTCAGAGATGGCAGTTCCTTCAGCAAGTCCCGACCGGCGGCTTCCACTCCGTACTTCAGGCTCTCCTGGTCTACCGGGTTGACGATGCGCATGAGGAACTGGCTCATGCATTGGGATAGTACATCAGAATCCAGCTTGCCGGGGCGCTGGGTTATCAGCCCCACCCCCATGCCAAATTTACGCCCCTCACTGAGGATGGTGCGTAGAATTTGCTTACAGCGGGAAGGCTCATGGGCTGGGGCAAACCGGTGGGCTTCCTCAACCAAAATGAACACTGGATAGGGCAGGAAGTTTTCGTCGTCTTCAGGGATTTTGTCCTTGGCCGTATTCATCCGGGCCTGGTAGCTCTGGCGCAGCACCGCCGCACAAATCACCTGCTGTTCTTCCTGGCTAATTTCATTCATCTGCAGCACCGTAACCTGGCCGGGCGCAAACAAATCCTTGGGGGCCAGGTGGTTCATGCGATGAAAGTACTCAGACCGTTCCAACTTGCCCAGCTTCCACTCCAGGGCGGGAGCCGAGGAACCGGTTTTCTCGTTGCCCTCATCGTCTGTGGTGCGGTCGGCTTCGTAACAGGCAGAAATCAGGTCCTGCACATCCCAGCGGTATTCGCCAAATTTATGCTTACCCAGCAGGGTAAAAGCTTTATTGAGGATTGCCTGCTGCCGGTCGCTCATATCGGGCAGCAGGGTCAGGATGTCGTAATAATCCAGGGAAGACATGCGGATGCGAATGTCCTCTGGGGTGAGAATCGTGACTTCCGGGCTGTAGCCGTCGTCATCCACAAAACTCTGGTGCCCCCGCATATCCGCAAGGGTGCCGTATTCCCCGTGGGGGTCAAAAATCAGCACCGCCGCCCGGTTATACGGACTGAGCAATTCTTCAATCAGCACCCCCGCCGTATAGGACTTACCGGATCCGGTTCCGGCTAGAATCGCCATGTGGGTGCTGACCAGTTCCTTCACATCCAGCGCCACCGGCACCCGGCCGCCGGGCCGCAACAGTAGAGCGCCAATATGGGCCGAACCCACCGCCTGGGGTTGTTTTTTATTGATGATCTGCCGCAGGGTGTCGTCGTCGGCCAGACAGACCTTTGCCCCAGGGTCGGGGGCCATACGGGGGTTCATAAATCCCAAAGCCGGGTGGAAATAGCCGATCACATCCACCGTCACCTCATAAATTTCGGGATTAGGATGGGCAAACCCTATCAGAGCAGCAATCGCCTCCGGCTCAATTTCTGTGTCGGCGAAGAGGCGGTCGGGCAGGTGATCGATTAGTCGGCGCTCGGAGATTTTCCCCAGGATTTGAGACCCAGGGTTGTCGTCCAGGTCGATGGTGTAATACACAAACTCGCCGATTTTTACCTGTCGATTATTGGCGGTAATAAACACATACTGGTTGCCCGTTTCTCCGGGTCCCTTAACCGTGCCAATTACCGGAATACCCTGGGTTTCAGACTTCGCCATAGACCACCTATTTAGGGACTAACCTGCTTGAACCGAACACCTGGCAACTGCCCTCAAAAGCGTAATGCTCTTACCAATGAGTCATCTCTACCCTAATACTAATGTCCTCCCTACGGTTATACCAGAGCTAAGTTCAGAATCCAGGGGCATCTCCTGGGATAGGAATTTAACCCGTAACGATGTAACAAAACCTAAACCTCCCTTGTCTCCGGTCGTTTAAGAGCCTGGCGGGCATCTGTGATAATTTGAACCACCGGTTATCCAAACCCACAACCTCTGCCCCTCAGGAAAATGCGGAGATTTTTGGCGGTTTTCCCACGGAAAAACTGGCGAATCTACGGATACTGCTCACTCGAGGAAATCGATAGGCTTAGACCAGTCAGGGAAGATCAACTGTGTACCTTTGAGAATGCGTCTCTGCGTAACACGATAGGTTCTCTGTTTGGCTAATTTCTGACTGGCTAATGAAAGTGTGATTTTAGAGTGTGGTCATGGCTTCTGAGAACGCTCCAGTGTTATTTCCAGCGCGACTGGCTAAAGGAACGCCAAGACCTTACCAGGGCCATAGCGCCAGTACGAAAACACTCACAGCTCAACTGGTACAAACGATTGCGGCCACCCTTAGTTCGCCGGATGCTTTACCTCCCATCACCGAGCTCATGGGGTTGCAACTGGGAGCCGACGCCTGCTTGATATTGCGCTACCACTGCAGCACTAAAAGCCTGTTTTATACCTTTTGGCAAACCGGTAACCCTGCTCAGGCTTGGATGCTGCCCTGTAACGCTGCATCTCCCCGAGCCGAGCTGCAGTGTCGAGCCGCCTGCAGCCTCATCCACCATGGCACCTCCCCGTCCAATGAACCGGGCAGTCTTCTCTGGCAGGAGCATCTGGCCACCCTGCTGGAAGAGACCAAGCAGTCCTTGCCCTGGATCCAAAACATTCAAACCTGCCATACCATACCCATCGATACGGCCCCGGATATAGAAGGCATCGTGTTACTGCTCCACACCCCAGAGAATCCTCCCAAGACCCTGGATGAACCACAAAAGATAGAGATCGCGGGTCTGCTGGCGATTGCCCTGCATCAGCACCATCTCCAGTACCAGACCCAGCGCAGTAATGAGCAGCTCACTTACCTGAATTACCTTAAAGAGGATTTCCTCAGCACCCTAAACCACGAGTTGCGTACCCCCTTGACCAGCATGATGCTGGCCATTCGCATGCTGCGTCGCCCCGACTTAACGCCAGAACGGGCGGCTATGTACCTCGACATTCTGGAACAGCAATGTGCTCGCGAAATTAATCTGGTGAACGATCTGCTGATGCTGCAGTCCATGGGCGGCAAAACTCCTAAGCAAGCTGCCGAAACCACCGATCTGGCCCAGTTACTCACCCAGGTGACCGATCGAGAAGCAGGGCAATTTAGGGGATCGGCATTGCAGCTTCAGTTAGATGTACCAGGCCAACCTGTCATCATGGCAACTTCCAGCGAGCGACTGGCCCGGGTGGTGCAGGAATTGCTGACCAACGCCTGCAAGTACGCCGCTCCTTACAGCACGGTCACCGTCAGGCTAACGGATGAGTTGATTCACCACCAGTCGGTAAAGCTCTCCATTACAAACACTGGCGCGGGTATTTCCCCCGAAGAAGTCCCCCATGTCTTTGAGAAGTTCCGCCGGGGCAAAAACGCCACGAAAAATGCCGTTCCAGGTACCGGCACCGGGTTAGCTATCGTTAAGGGGTTGGTGGAGCAGCTGGGGGGAACCATTACGGTCACGAGCAACCCCCTGGACCGGGACCTCTGGGAAACCTGCTTCATAATAGAGTTGACCATTGCCAAAGAACCAGCAAAATGTAGCTAAACCCCCTGGCTGAAAGACAAGATTTGTTGGTATTCTGGGCTTGTTCTAGAAACCTTGTAAGTCATCTGCAAATTTCTGAAGGGTTCCGCACCATGACCGGGGTCAAAGACAACAATTCAACACTCGGCTTAACTGATCTAACTGATCTGGAGCAGCCTCTGGACCAGGCCTTGGCCGACACTGCAGACGGTACAGGTGGAGTGTCTCCCGGTGTTAACATTACCACTGAAAAACGCGAGGGCCGGAAACGGCGGATTGTTGCGACCACCCAACTAACCTATTCCCTAGAGCAAATATGGCAGGTGCTGACCGACTACGATCACCTGGCAGATTTTATTCCCAACCTGACCCAGAGCCAACGGATCTCTCACCCCGAAGGAGGAATCCGAATCGTACAGGTAGGCACCCAGTGCTTTATCAACGTCAAGTTTTGTGCTCGGGTGGTGCTGGACATGATCGAAACGTTTCCCCGCGAGCTTCATTTCTCCATGGTGGAGGGAGACTTTCGCCAGTTTGAAGGGCGTTGGCTGCTGGAACCAGTTGCTTCAGGGAGTAGCTCCGGTACCCAACTCAGCTACGACCTGCTGGTATTGCCTCCAAGAGCTATGCCGGCCGGGTTAATCGAGCGACATATTCGCCGGGATTTAGACCAGAATTTGAAAGCCGTTCGGGATCGCGCCAGGGTTTTGTTTGGCTAGGACGTCAACCTCTCCATGCGCTCTGCAATCACCGCATAAAACGGATCTCCCCCTGGCATACCCAGCATTTGCAGGATGGTTGGAATACTAGGAGGTGCCATGACCACTTCCGGGTTACCAAAGCCCGGCACTGACTTAACGTAGCTTTTCACCAACTCTACCCGCTGCTTTTCACCGGCATCCCGCCAGGCCGCAATGGCTTTTTGGTAAAACATGCGGTTTGAAAAGCTAATCATGGCAATGCCACCGGGCTTAAGAATGCGGTAAATTTCAGCAAACACTAACTCTGGTTGCTGCAGGTATTGCACTGACACCGTGTTGAGCACCGCATGGAAGGATTTATCTTCCAGGGGAAGTTTGGGGTTTTCGTTCAGATTTTGAACAAAATAGTGGTCTAACCGAGAATTTTTGGCCAGTTCTTCGGCGTTCATGCCGTGCCCCTCGACCCACTCAAACTCCATATCAGAAGGTAGATGGGATACCCAGCTGCTCATCATGTCGAAAATGCGGCTCTGGGGCTGCAGTCGCTCGCGGTATAGATCCGTGAGCCGCTGAATAAACCCATTATCCACATGGGTCACCAGCCGGGGCACATCGTAAAAAAGGCTGTCGTCAGTAGGGTCCAGCTTGGAACGTTGTTCAGGTTGAAGCAGCATAAACTCGGATGGGGAAGACTCTTTCTTTGAGTGTAAACAAATCTTAAGCTGATTGGAAGTCAGAGTTTGGCTTAGGATTTCCGTTCTCCACGGCAATTTTCAAACCCCTGCGGCATCATAAAGGCGGTGTTTTCTCTGACAAATCATTGACTTCCGAGGCGTTTGACATTGACCGGGCGATTCCCCTCCTGCACACAGCTGTAGAGCCCTTCCCGAAAGCAGCCATGTTCCAACTGGCGGAAGAAGGCTTCGATTCCCTCTACGAGCAGTTGATATCCTGCATCATCTCCATCCGCACCTACGACGAGGTGAGCGTACCCGTCTCTCGTACGTGATTGGTGAATTAGTCAGGCTTACCCCCTGTACTGCTCCGTCAGACGGCTGAGCTGAGTCAGTTCCTCCGGGCTCATCTGCCAGCCCAGGGCACCGGCATTCTGGCTTGCCTGTCGCCCGTTCTTTGCTCCCGGAATTGGGAGCACATTGCCCTGGGCAATCAACCAGTTCAGCGCCACCTGGGAGGGGGTCCGTTCGTAGTTATTGGCGATATCCTGCAGCTTTTGAAGAACGGGCAGCAGCTTGGTCAGACCGCTCTTACTAAAGCGAGGATCCAACCAGCGAGCCCCCGATGGCTTGGCATCTCCATCGGGGGTGTACTTGCCGGTCAGCAGCCCTTGCGCCAGGGGGCTGTAGGCTAGAACCGTCACCCCTAATTCCCGGGCAGCATCCATCACGCCGTTAGTTTCAATTTTGCGGTTCAGCAGGGAATACTGCACCTGGTTCACCGCCAGGGGAATGTCGTACTGGGCCAGGTAGCGATGGGCTTCCTGCATCTGCTGCGCTGAGTAGTTACTGACCCCAACGGCAGCAATTCTGCCCTTTTTTACTTCCTCCGCCAGAGCCTGCATCAGATCTTGTTTACCCAGTAAGAAGTCAAACGGCCAGTGCACCTGATACAGAGCGATGGAAGACACCTGCAGCCGTTCCAGGCTGGCGTTCAGGGCATCGGCCACAGCCTGTTTGGAAAAGCGCCAGGGCAGGGGAAAGTACTTGGTGGCAATAACTGGAGTGGCCCCACCCTGATTCGCAGCATCTCCCCTACGCTGCTTCATAAACTGCCCAATTAATTTCTCAGATTGCCCTAAACCGTAAATCTCCGCCGTGTCAAACAGCTGCAGCCCTGCATTCAGGGACTGGTTGAAGGCATCCCTGACGTCCTCATCTCCGTAGCCTTTGCCATAGTCCCAAAATAGAGCATCTCCCCAGGACCAGGTGCCTACCCCCAGGGCCGGTACAGTGGGACCGTTGGAACCGAGGGAGATAGTTTGGCAGTCGGTGGTGGTGGTCACGGCAAATATCCTGTTTAAGGTCTAGAAAATTAAGAAAATTAAGGTCCAGAAAAAATCGCTTCTTCTAAATCCTGACGGCTGAGGGAGTATTTGAACACTCGCTGCATATCCTGACCCCCTTCTCCGGCGTTGATGTAGCGTACAACCAGGGAGTCGATGTCAAGGATCAGGTCAGCTTTCCACAGGTTGCGGCTGACATGCCAGCAGTGGGGTTCTTCCAGGTCTTGTTCGCAGCCCTGTTGGCGTAGCCAGACTTCGATATCGGGCAGGGGGTGATTATACAGGGGAGTTTTAGCCGAGGGTAAGGTCATTGTCAAACCGGGATAGGGAATTGTCTTCTGTCTTAAGGTTAAAAGGGCAATGGGAATTATCACTGGTCTTAAAGCCAGATGGGGTCTCCAGAAGGGGCGTTCATGGTGTGTGGTTGCGGTGGCAAAGGGATGCCCGTTGAGGATTCAGCCTCGGGGGCGGCGGGTTTCTCCGGGGGGGCTGATGGCTGAGCAGGGTGGGGCTGATCCGGAGGGAAGACCCTGGACGGCTCAGTTTCGGCATTGGGAACTACCAACCGGGACTGGGGAGCAACGGTTTCTAAGACCTCGGGTGCCATCGTATCCACCGGATTGAAAGCCGTTTCGCTGCGGGTAAAGCCGATGGTCAGGACCAGGACCAGGCAGGCCACAAAGGTGAGCCCCAGAATAAACAGAGCGAAAATTTCCCCAGCGGAGAGGGGACGGTCATTGGGGTCAAGGTAGAGGTTAGAAACCTCTTTGCGGCGGGGAGCAGTTTGGCTCCGGGAAAGGGGCTCTAAGGGCTGCATCACCGAGATGCGGGAGTATCCCACCTGTTTATCGTAAGTCCAGCGACGGTCGGGACTGCTCAAGACGGCATAGGCTTCATTGAGCTGCTGAAATTTTTCCGTGGCTTCCGCTGCCGGTAGCTCAGTGGTGTCGGGGTGGTAGAGCTTACTCCGGTCGCGAAAGGCACGGCGAATTTGTTGGGGGCTGGCGGTGGGCCTAACGCCTAAGATGTCGTAATGGGTCGGGGTACGAGTGGTCGATTCAGCCATGCGCCTTGTCGTTAATGCAACGATAACCTCATTCAAAACCGGGGGCGAGCTTCTGCGGCGGAAGAAAGTCTTAATTCAGGATTTTACCTGGCTTCAGGTTAACCCGGTGCTAATTCAAAAGAGTCTGCCGAACGGGTGAGGCGAATTTGGGCCAGGGTAAATACCGCAGGAATCACTCGGCCATAGTTAGTGGCAATGGTTCGCCAACCCAGGTCAGCAAAAAACCAGGTCCACAGGGCTGGTCCTAAAAAGGCCAGAAGGGTCCGGGTGGCACCATAGCGGGCAGCGTTAACAGCCATGCCACGAGACGCCATGGACAGGGCTAAACGGTTGTGCACCTGAGCCATAACGGCACCGCCGCCCCGAGTCAGGGTTTGCCGGGCCACTTCGTAGCGAGCGGCATTGAGGGCAACCTGGCGGGCAATGTGTTGTAAAAGCCAGGGACGCAGCACCGAACTCACAGCTAAAGCGGTGCTGCCCCTGGCGAGAATTCCCAGGGGATTAATTTGCAGAGGCATGGGCAGGTGCTGAAATTGGGGAGACTCCGCCAGGGACTGGCAGAGTTGCTGGTGGATGCGATCTCGCTCCTGCTGGGATAACCGATTCCAGGCCAAATCCAGCAAATGCAAAAAGACTTCCGCCTCCAGGTGATCGGTAGCCCACCCTTCGGAATACTGAAGTTTAAGGTGCCGGCAAATCTGAATCAGGGTTTGACGATAGGTCATCTGATGGGTTTGGCCATTGAGAACGGTGAACCCGTCGGCAGCTAAAAACCGGAACCGTTGCTCAACCTGATCTAGCCACTGCTGTCGAGGACCGGTTTGGACAGCCAATGGATCTAGCCCATTCAAGTAATCAAGGGGGTTAAACTTGGGGCGAAACAAGAGATCGGTCAACGCCTGGAGTTCCTCGTCTGTGGCCAGTTCCAAAGCCGAACGCAGCTCATCCACCAGAGTCACCGTTTGAAAATACTGTTTTTTATTTTTACATAATTTCTCAGGATAGGATGGTCTGCAATGACCACCCAGGGGGCAAGATGCGGGACGTAGCAGTAATCGGGGCTGGAATTGCAGGGCTAACGGCAGCTCGGCACCTGCATCAGGCCGGCCATCGAGTCGTGGTGCTGGAAAAGTCTCGGGGGCTGGGAGGCAGGCTGGCAACCCGCCGGATAGACAATCAACCCATCGATCACGGGTGTCGTTACCTGAATCCATTCCAGAATGATCCTCTGGGTCTGGTTCCGGCCCTGATTACAGCGGATATTCTGCGGCCCTGGCATCCTAAAGTTTTTGAGCTTGACGCAGATAACACCCTGCATCCTCAGACGGAAGCCGACACCTGCTATATTGCCCCCCAGGGCATGACCGGAGTCGCAAAATTTTTGGCGGCAGGACTGGAGATTCATCGCCAATGGCGGGTTACCCAAATCAGCTACGACGAAGGGGGCTGGCAGGTAAGGGCTGCAACGTCCCAGGGGCCGGTCGAAACGATTGAGGCTAAGGCGGTTTTAGTCGCGATTCCGGCGCCCCAACTGCTATCGCTGTTGCCTCCGATGGAGACAAGCACTCAGCTGAACTCCCTAGGGCAGCAGCTCAGCCCGGTGAAGTTTGCCCCCGTTATCACTGTCATGGCCGAGTATGGAGCCAAAGCAGAGCGCCCCTTTGACGAAACGTCGTTGGCCCCGACAAATTTTGCTCACCCCGGTTGGATGATCTTTGGCCAGGGGCACGACACCATCCGCTGGGCCGGGTTGGACAGCAGTAAGCGCCATCCACCAGCCAGGCCGATGGTTGTCATCCACAGTACTCCAGCGTTTGCCCAGGGTTATCTGAACGAGCCGGACCTATCCCCAGCCGGCCAGGCTCTAATTACGTCAGCAGCGGCTGCCTTTGGGGATTGGGCCAACACCCCCACCTGGATCCAAACCCACCGCTGGCGATTTGGCTTTGTCAACCAGGCCCTTGGTTGCCACAGCGTGACCTCCAAGGATATTCCCCGGTTCGCGGCCTGCGGAGACTGGTGTATTGGCTCCAACGTAGAAGCAGCCTTTCGCTCGGGGCAAAAGGCTGCAGCAGGTATTATTGAGCAGTTAGCCTGACCAGCAATCAGACTTCTCTGGAATATCCCGGAGACTGGGTCGGCGGGTTGAACCCATCCCAGACAATCCAGGGACTATAGCCGTTGCGAGGAGCTTTTCCCTGGACTCGTTGAGCCTATGTCCTAGCGGGACGTAAGGCATCGTAGTGGTGCAGTGCAGGATTCATCCGCTAGCTCTTAGAAGAAGAGTAGTTGTTACTGGTGCCGCTGCTGCTGTCGCTGTTATCCTGGTTATCGGAATCTTCTTCGGAGTTACTACGGTTGTTGCGTCTAAAAAACCGCTGCCCCCCCGAACGCTTTTTCCGAAACTTGCGTGCATAAGCCTGATTACGTAAGGCTTTCTCTTTTTTGGGATTGCGACGTTTAGACATGTATTACCTCAAAAGGAAGGGCAGACATGATCACAATGGCAGGCGTGGCACTCAAGAAAATTTGTCATCTGCCCGAGTTAAAACCAGTTACCAATTACGCTCCATGTCGAAGGTCTATCATAAAAAGTCTTGTGTAGACCGCTTAGCTACCATAACCTATCTCTCCCTGTTTTGGCTGAGAATGTTGCAGTAGCCGACCACTGCTGAGGGGCCAGACCACAGGGCTTTCCCAGGGCTTAAATTGGTATAAGAATAGAGTGTTATCACTGGGGGATGAACGATGCAAATCGCAGAACGCATGCAGCCACTACAGGCTAACGTTTTCGCCGACATGGACCGGGCTAAGGCCAAAGCCCGTGGGGCAGGACAGACCATCATTGACCTGTCTTTAGGTTCATCAGATCTACCTGCCGACTCCCGCGTGCTGGATGCGATTGCCGCTGCCCTCACCGATCGTTCCACCCACGGCTACTGTCTGTTTTCCGGCACCCAGGCGTTCCGTGAAGCGGCGGCCCAGTGGTACACCAACAAGTTTGGCTTGCCGGTTAATCCCGAAACAGAAGTACTGTTGTTGATTGGCTCCCAGGAGGGCACGGCCCACCTGCCCCTGGCCATTCTCAATCCGGGCGACTTCGCTCTGTTGATGGACCCCGGATACCCCTCCCATGCTGGCGGGGTCCACCTGGCCAACGGTCAGATCTACACCATGCCCCTGCGGGAAGAGCAGGGCTTTTTACCCCAGTTTGACGAAATTCCCCAGGCGGTGCTGGAGCAGTCCCGCATGATGGTTTTGAGCTACCCCAACAACCCCACCACCGCGACGGCTCCCCTGGAGTTCTGGCAGAAGGCGGTGGCGTTTTGTCAGGAGCACAAGATTGCCCTCGTCCACGATTTTCCCTACGGCGATGTCACTTTTACCGGAAAGCCTGCGGTTTCAGTCCTTCAGGCCGATCGCCAGAAGAAAACTGCCATTGAGTTCTTTTCCATGTCTAAGTCCTACAACATGGGTGGCTTTCGAGTGGGTTATGCCATTGGCAATGCAGAGTTGATTAAGGCTCTGCGGCAGGTGAAAGCGAATGTGGATTTTAACCAGTACCCCGGAATTCAGCGGGGGGCGATCGCGGCCCTCACCGGTCCCCAAGACTCTGTGCAACGGGTGGTCAACACCTTTCGCGAACGGCGTGACGCCTTCGTTTTGGAAATGGAGCGGATCGGGTGGTCGGTGCCTGTTCCGGAAGCAACCATGTATATTTGGGCCAGACTGCCCGAGCCCTGGCAGCATCGGTCCATGGCGTTTTGCACCCGTCTGGTGGAAAAAACAGGGGTAGCGATGGCCCCTGGCATTGGCTTTGGCAAGTCTGGTGAGGGCTATGGGCGAATTGCTTTAGTGCATTCTCCCGAAGTACTCCAACAAGCCGTAGGAAAAGTTGCTCAATTTCTCAGCAGTGAAGGGTAAAAACCAACCAAACCAAGCCTTTCTTTTGGTCAAAGAATGTTCCACTAATCAAACTGGCAACGTGACCAGGGCTTCCCCCCTGAATGGGACCTAGTTTGCCCTTAGGGCATTTGCAGAAACTTTACTCAAATGTTAAGGAGGAAGGTTTTATTGCATAAGGGTAGCGCCAGCTAGAGCAGGGGATGTCAATTACAAAACAGTGCAGTACACGAGTCAATCAGATGGCATTGCTGCTGTGATCCATTCAATCAACTAGAGTGGGTTATGGATAGTAGCTTGAAGATTCAATTAAGAAAACGAGTGCTGTCATATCTATTAGGTTAACTTTAGAACAAATGCCCGGATTTTAAATTATTGAATTTACTACCATCTAGTGTGCGTTTACTTCAACAAGTAAAATCTTCCATCGTACTGAGCAAATTAGGTGAGGCTGGTAGTGAATTCTTCGGTAGGTGGGTGTAATAAAAAAAATAGGATTGTAGTGATTGAAGACGATTACGCGAATCGGCTTTTCTTTTCAGAATATTTGAATTTTTGTGGCTTCGAGGTACTTGCCTTAGCCGATGGCTTAGAAATGGATGTGCACCTTAAGGGATTTCGCCCCCATCTCATGGTGCTCGACATCGGTTTACCCACCATAGATGGTTACGCCCTGCTCAACCAATTGCGCAAGACCCCCTGCTGGCGGGATCTCCCCGTGGTTGTGGTATCCGGCTATGCTTTCGAAGAAGACCAAAGAAAGGCATTTTCCCTTGGGGCCAATAAGTATTTGATAAAACCGGTTCGCTTGAGAGAACTCTCTTCCGCCATAAACGCGCTTCTCAACTATTGAGCTCTGCAGTAAATTTCTTGCCTGGTGAGGTCTGCCCTATCTTTTAACGTCAAGGTTGGCTGAGATTTCGGGAATGTTTTTGAATGTTTAGCCCTCATCAACCAAGATGGAAGACTGCTGGCGCTTATTCAGCCCCAGCCAAGGACCTCGCCAGAAGTGGCGGCCAGTTCGATCCAAGCTTACCTCAAGGGTTTTTAATCGTCCTCTGGCTCAGAGTTTTCCTCAGCCAGGTATCGTTCGACATTACGACTCAGGTTTTGGACAGCACTGCCAATTTCAGCCAGGGCAGCCTCTAATTGAGAAGAAACCAACATAGCGGATTGCAGTCGATCCAGGATTAACCGAATTTCTTCGCGGTAGTAGACTTCAAATTCTTTAGGATCCATTTTTGGGCAAGTTTTTGAAAGCAACGATTGAAACTCCATGCAAAAATAGCTACACCCTTATGCATCCCGTTTCCTGACCAAAATAACCCTGAAGTAAGGGTTTTACAAGAAACTTATACGGAACACCCGTTTTCAGATAGTGATACTTGATACATTAGTGCAAGTACAAATACCGTCTTTTGTGTCGGCACAATGTTTTATAACCATATCACCCCAGTTTTATTCCGGGAAACTACCCATTCCTGGGTATCACAGGCGTTAAAATTGTCGCTATGCTAATGAACACAATGGTTTATGCAATGGGGCATCAGTGAGTTCTTCGGTTCAACCCACAACTCTAGTCAATGACCCTGACAGGCTTGAGGCCCGTCTCAAGGAAATTCCCCGAGAGCCCGGGGTCTATTTCATGAAAGACGCCCGTGAACAAACCCTTTACATCGGCAAGTCAAAGTGTTTGAGGACTCGGGTCAGGTCATATTTTCGCGATTTCCACGGGCATATGCCCCGCATTACCGTCATGGTGATGCAGGTGGTGGACATCGAGTTTATTGTTACGGATACTGAGGTCGAGGCCCTGGCCCTGGAAGCCAACCTGATCAAGCAGTACCAACCCCACTTCAACGTACTGCTGAAGGATGACAAGAAATACCCGTACCTCTGTGTCACCTGGTCCGAAGACTATCCCCGTATTTTCATCACCCGCAAACGACGAAAAAGCCTTAAAGATCGGTACTACGGTCCCTATGTGGATGTCGGGTTGCTGCGTAGCACCCTGAGCCTGGTAAAACGGATTTTTCCCCTGAGGCAGCGACCTCAGCCGCTGTTTAAGGATCGCCCCTGCCTGAACTACGACATTGGTCGCTGTCCCGGGGTATGCCAGCAGTTAATTTCTTCTGAAGACTACCGCAAGACTCTGCAGCGGGTGGTGATGGTGTTTCAGGGGCGGACGACGGAACTGGTGGATATTCTCAACCAGCAAATGGAGAAGGCGGCAGAAGACCTCAAATTTGAGCAGGCTGCCCGTCTGCGGGACCAGATTCGCGGCCTGGAACGCCTCTGTGCTGACCAGAAGGTGGCCCTGCCGGATGATACTGTCTCCCAGGATGCGATCGCCCTGGCGGCCAACGACAGACACGCCTGCGTCCAGATCTTCCAGGTGCGGGCCGGGCGCCTCGTCGGGCGCCTGGGCTTTACCGCCGACGCCGAATCTGCCTCCCCCGGAGAAATCCTCCAGCGGGTGCTGGAGAGCCATTATCAAATGGTAGATTCCGTCGAAATTCCCTCGGTTATTCTGTCCCAACATGAGCTTCCGGAGGGAGATATTCTGGCGGAATACCTGACCGAGCGGCGGGGCCGCAAAGTCTCCATCGAAATTCCCCAGCGGCAGACCAAAGCCAACCTGGTGGAAATGGTGGAGCGCAACGCCCAGTACGAACTGGCCCGCACCCAGGCCGCCGCCGACCGCAATACCCAGGCCATGCAGGACTTAGCCGTGGCCCTGGACCTGCCGGACCTGCCCAAACGTATCGAAGGCTACGATATCTCCCACATTCAGGGGTCGGATGCAGTGGCCTCCCAGGTGGTATTTGTGGATGGCATGCCGGCCAAACAGCATTACCGGCACTACAAAATCAAAAATCCTGACGTAAGAGCCGGTCATTCTGACGACTTTGCCAGCATGGCCGAAGTCATCCGTCGCCGCTTCCGCCGCTATGCCGCCGACCCCGATAAACCCCGGGTGGGCAACCCCGACTGGCCCGATCTGGTCATGATCGACGGCGGCAAAGGTCAACTTTCCGCCGTGGTGGAAGTGCTGCGGGAGATGGATTTACTGCAAGACCTGAACGTCGTCAGCCTGGCTAAAAAGCGGGAAGAAATTTTCCTCCCCGGCGAGTCACTCCCCTTAAACACGGAACCGGATCAGCCCGGCGTCCAGCTTCTGCGCCGCCTGCGGGATGAAGCCCATCGCTTTGCCATCAGCTTCCACCGCAAAAAGCGCACCGACCGCATGCGCCGTTCCCGCCTGTCAGAAATTCCCGGCCTCGGCCAGCACCGCCAAAAAGAACTCCTGGCGGCATTCCGTTCCATCGACTATATTCGCGAAGCCAGCCCCGAGCAATTAGCAGAAGTGCCCGGCATTGGCCCCCAACTGGCTAAGCAAATCTACGAATACTTCCATCCCCAGGGGGAAGAAGTTGAAGAATCAGCCTAGAGAGAGAGGGAGAGAGGGAGAGAGGGAGAGAGAAATGTTGCAGAACCGGCGAATTACCTGCCCCCAGCTTGCTCCCTTGCTCTCCCCACCTCCCCTTACCTCAGGCACCAGAAGCGAATTGTCTCATCTGCCCCGGTGCTGACCAACATACGGCTGTCGGGGGTAAACGTGAGCGATCGCACCGCCCAGTCATGACGGAGCCCATCCAATCGAACCTGTCGGCGTAGATCCCAAATCGACAGGGTGCCATCCTCACCGCCCACCGCTAACCAGTGACCGTCAGGGCTGATCTGAGCGGCTGTAATAGAGTTGGAAAATTTGGCCATGAGTAAACCCACATCAGGTCTCTGGGGATTCCAGACCTGTAATTTTCCCTGGCTATCACCGCTGATCACTCGCTCATCCTGGGGATGGCGAGCAAGGGCGGTTATCGGCGCAGTGGGAGCCGTCAGGGTGTGAGATAAACTGCCGTTGGGTAAAGACCAGATCCGAATAGTTTTATCATCGCCACCACTAATAAGTTGCTGGGATTTTGAGTCTAAGGTTAAAGCCGTAATCCGATCCTGATGGCGAATGAGGTTAGTGGTAGGGTGTTTCCCATCCAAAGGCCAGAGATGAATTTGACCATCCCCGCCACCAATGGCCAGGGTCAAACCATCGGGCAACATCAGCAGGGATGTGGCAGTCCAGATCGGGATTTTGAGGCTGCGGTGGCGGTTGGGGTCAGACAGGTCCCAGCGGATGAGTTGTCCATCCTCTCCGCTGCTGAACAGAGCTTTGCCGTCAGGGCTGAAGACAACAGAGTTGGCTTCCCCGCGATGACCGACTCCGAACATCCCTAAGGATTTGCCGAACTCTTGCAGCAGTTCACCATTGGTGCAGTCCCACAGACGCACTGCGCCATCCGAACAAGCGGTGGCGATCAGGCGTCCGTCCGGACTCATGGCCACTGTGTTTGCAACGGTTCCCGGTATGCCCACCGTTGCCTTCAAGGCCCAGATCTCTTGCGCTAATTGGGATTGACTGGAACCTCCGCCCCTGGAAAATTGGGTTGGTGCGGGGCTGCTTCGAGAACGGGTAGGTGCCGTCCAGCGTAAGTCGGCCATCACATCCTGAGCGGACTGATAACGATCCTTGAGCCGTCGTTTGACCATGCGGTCCAGCACGCGAGCCAGGTGCTTGCTAACGGGAGTCTGCACAAAGGTTTTCCAGGTCCAGGCGTCATCGCTAACGGAGTACAGGTCGAAGGGATGCTGCCCCGTCAACAGATGCAGGCAGGTGACGCCCAGGCTGAAAATATCACTGGCAAAAACGGCTTTACCCATCGCCTGTTCCGGGGCAACATATCCGGCACTGCCGATGACGGTGCCGGTTTTTTCCAACAGAGCCTGTTCGTAGATGTACTTGGATGCACCAAAATCTACCAGGGCCAGGGACTGAGGTGGATCTGGGGAGATCACGTTGGCCGGTTTTACGTCGCGATGGATGATCTGGTGTTCATGGACAAACTTCAGCACCGGCAGTATTTCATCCATCACCCGTCTGACCAGGGTTTCATCTCCCGGCTGTTGCTTAACCAGTTGCTTCAGGTTGGGTCCGGGGATATATTCCTGCACTAAAAATTGGCCCTGGTCATTGTCCACCATGGTCAACAATGCGGGAATTTGGGGATGTTTACCCAGGGTCGCGAGTTGCCTGGCCTCAAGCTGAAATCGCCGATGCAGTTCGGCCTGATCTACATCAGCGGTATTGCCCAGGGCCTGAAAGGCAAATCTGCTGGGAGCAATTTGCTTTACAACGCAGTGAAGGGGCGGATGAGTTCCTTCATCTCGGGCCAGGTAAGTCCGGCCAAATCCCCCCTGTCCCAACAGCGAAAGACAACGATAGCGTTGATTCAGCAGGAGGGGGGAACCACAGGTCTGGCATACCTTTGCGTTATCAGGATTTTCAGGTTGGGCACAGCCCAGGTTCAAACACAGGCTAGGCAAAGCTTACGGTCGCTCCCTAAGTGGGCACTAACTCGCCCGGGCGCAGCTTGGCCCATTTTCCCATTTCTTCGCTAAAGCTTTCGCAGCCGACGACATCCCACTCCATCTCGATTTCGTTGTCGTGATGGCGAATATTGACGTTGATGGAAGGCTCGACCGCTTCAAAGTCGGGAACCTCGGTGAGGTGGGGCTGCTGGTGCTGGCCTTCTACTGCGTGGTAAGTGGTGCAGCGGTCAACATAGTGGCAGTTTACACAAATGCACATGGGCGTTTCTCTGGCGTCAGCGCCTTCACTTCTGGACTGAATTAAGGAGGTTTGGGATTCTGAAGAATTGGCTAGATTCTAACATTTGCGTTTCAGGCCGATGGGGGATCGGTCTTCCTAAAGGTTGATGGGACGGACCAATCAGCGGCTAGGGAGACCTGCTAAACTGTGGCTTCAGAGGCTTTTGAACGACGTTAAGAAGTATTAAACCCCTAGTGTAAGGGTTCAACATCCTGATCCTCAGGGGGCAGGGAAGCTGGGGAGATGACAGGTTGGATTCCCCTTAAAAGTTTGTGCTATACCAACTCCAGTGGGAGATCTGTCATTTTCCCGAAGGTAAAACTCCACGGCTGGCCCTGGACAAACGTTAAGTCCAGGGGTTACGCCAGTGAGGATTAATCAGGCTGGTCATGACATGGTCTTGCCATCGCCCATTGATGAAAAGGTATTTCCGGGCGGTGCCTTCAATCTCAAACCCCAGGCGTTTCAGCACATTTGCGCTGCGCTGGTTTTGGGGAATGTGACTGGCCATGATGCGGTGCAGGTTGAGATCCTCAAAGGCATAGGTAATGAGACGGGTACCGGCTTCAGTCATCAGGCCCTGGCCCTGTTTTTTCGCGGCCAATCCATAGCCCAGGGTGGCGGCATAAAACGCCCCGCGAATGATGTTGTTAAGGTTGATGGTGCCAATGACGGTGGTCGGTTCAGCCAGATCAAATAGAAATAATCGGACAGAATTGCCCATGTAAAAGTCCTTTTCCCGGGCATAGAGGGCGGCCTCCCAGAATTTTACCGTGTAAAAATTATCCGGGCGCTGGGGCTCAAAGGGCTCCAGGTAGGCTTTGTTGGCCCGGTAATACTGCAGAATGGCAGGAATATCGTCCGGTTGCCCCATGCGTAAGAGTAGCCGTGGAGAGGTTAACTTAGGGGGAGATTTCACCATGGTTCAGGGCTGAAAAAGATAACCATCAATCAATCTTTGAATACCCTTAGATACTCGGGAGTCGCCAGGCTTTTTCGATATAGTAATGTCTTGCAAACGCATTGGAAGAGGAGCTATGGCGCGGCTGGCACTGTTGAGCGTATCCGACAAAACCGGGTTGGTAGACCTGGCGAAAGTCCTGGTAGATGAGTTTGACTTTGACATTATCAGCAGCGGGGGCACCGCCCGCACCCTGGCTGAGGCGGGCATACCCGTCACCAAAGTTTCAGCCTACACCGGCTCACCTGAAATTTTGGGGGGCCGGGTGAAAACCCTGCATCCCCGTGTTCATGGAGGAATTCTAGCCCGCCAAGATTTGCCGGAGGACCAGAAGGATCTCTCAGACAACGACATTCGCCCTTTTGATCTGGTGGTGGTGAACCTTTACCCCTTTGAACAGACCATCTCGAAAGCAGATGTCACCCTGGCGGATGCCATCGAGCAAATTGATATTGGTGGACCCACCCTGGTGCGGGCCGCCGCGAAAAATTATCAATATCTGACCATTCTCAGCAACCCTGCCCAGTATGGCCATTACCTGGAAGCAATGAAAGAAAACCAGGGCACCGCTCCCCTGGAATTTCGCCAGGCCTGTGCCCGGGCCGCCTTCTGGCACACTGCCTCCTACGACCAGTCCATTGCCACCTACCTGACCCAGGAAACGACGGCAGAAGATGCGGCCATGCCGCAGCAGTGGGCCCTCACTGGCCACCAGCAGGCTACCCTGCGCTACGGCGAAAACCCCCACCAAACAGCGACCTGGTACCGGACCGGCTCTATCCCCACCGGCTGGGCCGGGGCAGAAAAGCTGCAGGGGAAGGAACTCAGCTACAACAATTTGGTAGACCTGGAGGCCGCCCGGCGGATTATTGCTGAATTCCCCGCTGAGCAACCCGCTGCCGCCGTCCTCAAGCACACTAACCCCTGCGGTGTGGGGATGGGAGATAGTCTGGCCGAAGCCTACAAGCGGGCCTACGAGGCGGATGCGATCTCGGCCTTTGGCGGTATTGTGGTGATGAACCGCCCCATCGATGCGGATACGGCCAACCAACTTACCAGTACCTTTCTGGAATGCATTGTCGCCCCTGGATGCGAAGAAACCGCCCGGCAAATTCTGGTTAAGAAGCAAAATCTGCGGGTGCTGGTGCTGGAGGATTTGTTAACCGGGCCATCCCAGGCGGTGCACGCGATCGCAGGCGGCTTTCTGCTGCAAACCCCCGACACCCTGTGGGATGACCCCACCAACTGGCAAATCGTCACCGACAAGCAGCCCACGGATGAAGATTTATCCGAAATGCTGTTCGCCTGGCGGGTGGTGAAGCACGTCAAGTCTAACGCCATCGTCGTCACCAACCATCACCAGACCCTGGGCATCGGGGCCGGGCAGATGAATCGGGTGGGTGCCGTCAACATTGCCCTGACCCAGGCGGGCGACAAAACCCAGGGGGCCGTCCTGGCCAGTGACGGCTTCTTCCCCTTTGATGATTCTGTCCGGGCTGCTGCCGCCGCCGGTATTCGCGCCGTAGTGCAGCCGGGGGGGAGCCGCCGGGACGAAGACTCCATTAAAGCCGCTAACGAACTGGGCCTGGTCATGGCCATGACCGGAGTGCGTCATTTCCTGCATTAAGTCGGGGGATATCTGCAGGGACAGCCCCTGGGATCTGTCCCTGCCCAAAGGCTCTCTTTAAAAGACTCCTCCTAGAATAGAAGCCTCCCGGCCTGCGTAATCGCTGCTATGACCCCGACTCCAGAACCCCGACTCCAGAACCCCGACTCCAGAACCCCGAATTTTGAAGAGGAAGTGCTGGCTCGATTTGATTTGATTGATAGTCGCTTTGAGCAAATTGAACAGAAGCTAGGGAGCAGACTTGAATAAGTTCCAAATTTTGAGTTTTGAATTTTGAGTTGAGCGGCCAATTCAAAATTCAAAACTAAGAACTTAAAACTCATTCACTCCTAGATGCTGAAATTTCTCGATTAGATACCAAAATCAGCTAAACAGATGAACGCAGTAAACAGTGGGAAGAACGCTTCCTGCAACTGTCACGGGATAATTTAGCTATCTCTCGGACTGTGATCATTGCCGCTGCTTCTGTTGTCATTTTTGGTAGCCTGCTAGACAAAGCTGACATTCTCATCGCAGGTGCAGCCCGTCTCCTTGGTAAGTAAGTTTGGGGAACCTCAAGTCCATGACCACCTCCGTCGCCACCCTGATCAACTGGTTCGAAGCCTGGGCCAACCCCGCCTGGCAGGAAAGCTGGGACAACTGCGGCTGGCAAATCGAACCGGGGGTGCTGGATCAGCCGGCCAAGGTGCTGGTGTGCCTGACCCCGACCCTGGCGGTGATGGAAGAAGCAATCCATTTCCGGGAGCAGGGCCTCGGGATCAACCTGATCTTTGCCCACCATCCCTTAATCTTCAGCCCCCTCAAATCTATCCAGAAAGGAGATCCGGTGGGGGAAATGGTGCGCCTCAGCATTTCCCACGGCATTGGGGTCTACAGTGCCCACACCAACTTCGATCAGGTCAAGGACGGCACCGCCGATGTGCTGGCCCAACGGCTGGATCTGGAATGTCCGGAACCCATCGTGCCCACCCAGGAGGGCATCGGCTACGGTCGGGTGGGCATCCTCAAGCCCGCACTGAACCTGGAAAGTCTGCTGAAGCTGATTCAGGAAAAACTGTCTCCGCCACGCTTAATTTATTCCCCCGCCGCCAACCTCAACCAGACCATCAGTCAGCTTGCGGTTCTGGGGGGCTCTGGGGCCAGCTTTTTGAAAGATGTGGAGAAGACCGAGGCTCAAGCTTACCTGACCTCGGACTGCAAGTTTCACCAGTTCCAGGAGGGGCGTGATCGCAATCTGGTGCTCATTGACGCCGGCCATTACGCCACAGAACGCCCCGCCTGCGCCCGATTGGTCGATATCTTCAAAGCGCAGGAGGTTGAATGGGTGCAGCTCAGTCAGCAAGATGAAGACTTCCGCCAGTTCTTTGGCGCTTGAGACGTTAATTTCTACTGGGCCTCAGCGCACAGGGGCACCAGCGCTCCCTTGACCGTCAACCCCAAACGCATCGGCTGGTTGGGATGAATTGGTTTACCCGTCACCGCACAGGCCTGCTCCTGCTCTGAGATGGCCTCAAAACTGGCCCGAATATCTTCTGGATTCAGCTCGCCCTGCTGCACTCCCGTAGAATTCTCAATGTATTGCCAGAGTACATCCCGAATCAACGCCTGATACCCTCGGTCCCCCGCCAGGGCTTTCAGCTTTTCTTTGAGCGATCGCTCCAGCCGAATACTGGTCACTTCCATTTCAGTCGTTGATACACGGGGTAAAGTTGGCATCTGCAGGCACACCTCCAGAACAGTCATCTACAAATTACTGAAGAAACGAGTCACAAAAACTCGTCCAGTGTCATTTAACAATAGTCTAGACACTTTTGTATTACACATGTAGTATTATTTTATCGTGGACGTACAGGGTAGACGACTGTTCAGGGAACTGAGCTTTGTGCTGTTCTCCTTTGGCACCGTACCCCCTTGGCACTGTTGACGAGGGTTGCACCGCCCATGTTAAGGCGTTTTCTGGAGCGAAAATACCCGTTTTCGAAAAGCTCCCATGCTGGATTCTCGCCTTAGACCTCCGACCTCGCCCCGCGAACCTGGGAATGACAGGGTAAGGTCTTACCTGGAAATCTTCTAAGTCCCATTCCCTCAGTCCCATTAAGGAAGGTATCCTCCTTAATACTTAAGTCTTACTGCTTGAGGAATTCTGCCGTGAAACGACAACTCACTACTGGCACTCACGCAATCTTCACCTCCCTGCTAGGGGGTGCAATTTGCCATGTAGCAGAGGCGGCAGAATTCCTCTTACCCATGATTGCCAAGGGCAAACGGTTGATTACCTACCGTTTCGTTACGGGGCGAGATGACTCCATCGGTGTCCACAGACGTCGTTGGCGAAGCGGGCAGTACGGACCTCAACCTGTACCTCGACTGAGATAACTTACTACCAGATCTTGCCCATGCCTCAAGGCATTTGCATCCCAATATTTTTGGGGTGGGGCCTGGTCAAGGTATTGCTTTAAACTCAGTCCTTCAGCCCTCGCTTCCCAACTTCGAGAAGCGAGGGCTTTGGTGCTTATTTTTTCCCCTTTGCGGAAATGGGGTCCTCCTCGTGCTCCCCCGTTTCTTGCCGAGAGCTTTGATTCCCCTGAGTCTGCATCGAATTGCTCGTAGCTCACCCCTGCCATGGGCAGAGATGCCCGCTTCGCAGATGCCCATTCACCCCACCTAGGGGTTAAAGCCTGGCAGCGTTAGCGGCAGCTTTTTCGTTCTTTGCCACAACTTTTTGCCCCTATTAGCATCAGTTCCTTAGGTAAACAGGTCATGTTGAAAATCACCTATACCGAAACCGGCATCGCCATCGAACAGTTAACGATCTCCCCGGAGGCCATCATCGCCCAGCGCAGCATCCTTGCCCTCAGAGTTGGGCGGCCCATGGCCGTGCAGCCTGGTTACGGGACTCTGCTGCTGTCTACCCGGGTGAAGGAAACCATGGCCTTACTACAGTCTGACGAGTTTGCCCCCAACCTGACCCTTGCCCCCTGTGAACCCGGTTGGTTTGAAGTTACTCTGCAGGGCCTTTGGATTGCTGAATTTCCTAATAGTGAGCAGGGCCTATTCATCGTTGAATTGGCCAGCCACCTGGAGCAGAAAATTGCCGACGGTTGGCGGCAAAGCCTAGCCTGGCACCAGGTACCAGCACAGTTACCCAACCCCTGTTGAGAGACTTGCCAATGGGGCTTGCCAAGTTGTAACGTCCCAGCGGTGTTTTGGCGGTTGGGGGAATCCATCCAAAAATGGGCTCTGTTCGCCATGACCTGAGTTAGGGGCGACTTCCTGATCGTCCTTTAGATCGGTCTGCTAAATCAATTGCTAACCCGTTTATTGTTGCTTTCAGGGCTGGGTACACTGTCGCCATAGCCAGCTGCGTTCGCCGTCACTCCAGCTACGTTCACCGTTTCGGAGGAACAAACAATGGGGCTGAACTGAATCCAGATCCTTTTCCCTGGGCAAGCTAAAGTTACACGACAAACCATTACATCACATATCCATTTCTCCAGGACTCCACCAGATTTCGTTAGAAAGGAGACAGGGCATTTGCCGTTCCCGGGTGTGTTCGCCGTTGGAATACTTTTTGTTTGAAATTTCTTGCGAACGTGAAAGTCAACTTAACTAAAATCCTTCAGTTATTCCGTCAGGTAATGCCCCAGGCCGGTTCATCCCCCCTATCTGCCGGGGGACGCATCGTGCTGCTATCCAGTGTGCTAGCCGTGACTTCGGTGACTGGCTTAAAGTTGCTCAAAGCCCTAGAGCCGGCTGAACTTTTTGCTTTCGACCAACTCGTCCGGTCTCTACCTGATAAATCCCTCGACTCTGGTCTCACCATCGTCGGCATCACCGAAGAGGATATCCAACAGTACGGCTGGCCCCTGCCCGATCGAGACTTAGCTCAATTACTCAACAACCTGCAGCAGCACAACCCCTCGGTCATTGGTGTAGACCTTTACCGCAGCACTTCTCGTCCTCCTGGCAAAGCCGAACTGGAAACGGCGTTAGAAGCTGAGAACGTCATCGCCATCATGAATGTGGGCAGTTCTCGGGAACAGGGAGACGTGCCCCCTCCTCCCACCGTCCCCCGGGAACGGATAGGCTTTAATGACTTCCCCACCGATTCTGATGGCATTATCCGCCGGAACCTGCTGTTCGTCAGAAGCCCAGACCAGGGCCACTATTCCTTTGCCCTGCGGGTGATCATGAAGCACTTAAATCTGGCTCCTGACACCCTAACTCACGATGAAAATGCCATATATCTCCAAGACATTACCATTCCGGCCCTGACCAATGGTGCCGGGGGATATCAAGATGTCGACAGCAGTGGTTACCAAACGATCATCCGGTATCACAGTCGCCAGGTTCCGGCAGAGCAGTTGTCCATTAGCCAGGTGCTCAGTAACCGTTTCAACCAGGCTCAAATTGCGGGCAACATTGTTTTGGTGGGGACGACGGCCCCCAGCCTGAAGGACCGTTTCTACACCCCCTTCAGTTCCAACCCGGATGACGAATTCACCATGCCGGGGGTCGTCATCCATGCCCAGATGGTCAGCCAGTTACTGGACCTGATGGCTTACCAGAATGCCCTTTACCGAACCCCGCCGCCCTGGACAGAAGCGTTTTGGCTGCTGGGCTGGTGTCTCGCTGCTGGGGGCATCACCTGGATTAATCGCCGCCCAACGGGCTTTTTGACCTCTAATGGCCTGGTACTTCTGGCCTTAGCAGGTACAGGTTGGTTGGCCGTGAGCCAACTGGTTTGGCTACCGCTGGCGGAACCTGCCCTGGGGATTGTCGCCACAGCGGGCACGGTCATTGCCTATAAGCTGTTTTACCGCAGCACCCACGATCCCCTTACCCGTTTACCCAACCGGGAAGCCTTCGTCGGGACCATTGAAAAAGCCCTGCACCAAACCAAAGGCAAATCGGAAGACACCCCGGTGATTGTGGTGTTTATGGATTTCGATCGGTTTAAAGTCATTAACGAAAGCCTGGGACACCAGGCGGGTGATCAGGTATTGGCACTCATTGCCCAGCGGCTGAGACAACAGCTTGGGCCTGAAGCTAGAATTGCTCGGGTCGGGGGAGACGAATTCGCCCTATTGCTCACGGGCATCGATGCCGAAACCGCCGGTCAGCAGATGGATAAGCTGCAAAATGCCCTATCTGCTCCCCTTACCCTCAACGGTCAAAAACTACCCAGCACCATTAGCATGGGCATGGCCATTACCCAGGCCGGATTGGACCATAAACCTTCCGATCTATTGCGTGACGCCCACACCGCCATGTATCGGGCTAAGGCCCTGGGTAAATCGCGGTTCGAAATTTTTGCCGCCGGCATGTTGACCGAAGCGGTTAACCGGCTACAGCTAGAAAGTGATTTAATCAGCGCTTTAGACAATCAGGAATTTTTGCTGTACTACCAACCCATCATTCGACTATCGACGGGAGAAATTGCTGGCTTCGAGGCGTTAGTGCGGTGGCACCAAAAAGATCGTGGCTTCATTTTGCCCAGCATGTTTATTCCGGCGGCAGAAGAATCCGGGTTAATTATGCCCCTGGGACAGTGGATTTTTCGGGAAGCCTGTCTGCAACTCAAAAGTTGGCATGATCAGTTTCCCGAACTGCAACACTTAACAATGAGTATTAATCTGTCGAATCGGCAATTTGGCCAGACCGATTTAGTCAACCAAATCGAACAGGCCCTTAAGGAAACCCGTGTCAAAGGTGACTGTGTTCGCCTGGAAATTACCGAGAGCATGGTCATGGGGGATGTAGATGCCGCCATCGATTTGATGCTGCGCCTCAAGTCGTTAGATCTCAAGCTGGCCATTGACGACTTTGGCACCGGCTATTCATCCCTCAGTTACCTGCATCGCTTCCCAATGGATACCCTGAAGGTAGATA
Organism: uncultured bacterium; assembly: GCA_964590465.1. Taxonomy (GTDB): domain Bacteria; phylum Cyanobacteriota; class Cyanobacteriia; order Phormidesmidales; family Phormidesmidaceae; genus CAZPYG01. The sequence continues at coordinate 91,528 of CAZPYG010000005.1, forward strand.
AATCTTTTGTCGGTCGGCTAGAAAAAAGCCTGGAAGACCAGGCGATCATTCATACTATTTTGACCCTGGGCAAAAAATTAGGCATGGAAGTCGTGGCCGAAGGGGTAGAGACCCAGGAACAGGTCGAGATGCTAAAGAGCGAGCATTGCGATTATGGGCAGGGCTACTTCTTTGCCAAGCCCCTGTCCCAGGAGGCGGTGATTGAGCTATTACAGAAAAAATGCCCGCAGCGATTATCCATCTGAGACAATGGAAAGCGTTGTGTTGTTTAGTGCCACCATCCCTGCGACCCCATGACTCTTCCCGATTGGCTAACTCCAAGCCACCTAATTATGGTGGCCCTGCTCTTTGGCTTTGCCGTTGCCCATAGTGGTCTTGCGGCCCTGCGGCCCCTGGGGGAAGCGAGGCTGGGTGCTCGCCTTTATAGGGTTTTCTTTGCCCTGGTCAGCATTCCCTTCGCCGTAGTGCTGATCGCTTATTTCATTAGCCACCGCTACGATGGCCTACGTCTGTGGAATCTGCAGGGGGTGCCGGGGATGACCAATGGGGTATGGATTTTGTCCGCCGTCTCGTTTCTGTTTCTGTATCCGGCAACTTTTAACCTGCTGGAAATTGCCGCTATCGACAAACCCCAGGTGCACCTCTACGAAACTGGCATCATTCGCATCACCCGCCATCCCCAAATGGTAGGTCAGGTGATGTGGTGCATCGCCCACACCCTCTGGTTAGGCACGACATTTACCCTGATCACGTCGCTGGGATTGATCGCCCATCACCTCTTTGCGGTGTGGCATGGGGATCGCCGCTGGCAAGCGCGCTTTGGGGAAGCCTTTTTAGAGGTTAAGGCCAGAACTTCTATTATCCCCTTCATGGCTGTACTGCGAGGTCAACAGTCCCTCAAGCTGGAAGAATTCCTGCGTCCGGCCTATCTCGGAGTTGCCATTTTTATCGGAGGCTTTTGGTTATTCCATCCAACCCTCGTTACCCAAGCTCAAAAACTGTTCTAGGTTTTTGAGCTTGGGTCCCCATCGCCTCTAATCTAGGACCGATTTTCGAACAAATGTTACAGGTTATGAAGAATCTTCGAAAGAGAAGATTAACTTAGATTCTTACCTGTCCTACAATGATCCCAAGCATTCATAAGTGCCTACAAATCTTTTTTAATACACTAATGTCAATTTCTGTAACCGAAGCATCGTTCGAGAGTCTCGTCTTGAGGTCAGATCTTCCCGTACTGGTGCATTTTTGGGCTCCCTGGTGCGGCCTTTGCAAAATGATCGCGCCCCTACTCAATCGATTTCAAACTGAGTGGGAAGACAACATCAAAGTCGTCGATATCAACGCCGATGAAAGTTTGAGGCTCGCTAGCACCTATCGTCTTACCACCCTGCCCACCCTGTTGTTTTTCCATAGGGGGCAGCTTTGCGAGCGGTTAGACACATTTCGGGGCAAAGATGATCTCCGGCTTGCCCTTGACGCCTTCATGCGTCAGTACGCTCTCGCTGAAGAAGCCCCAGACCTCGTCAAGATCGTTCCCTATTCCTAGGGGGTTTAGGGCAAATCAGCGGCCATTCCCAGGGCAAGTCAACGGATTAAGGGGTTGGGACGATTCAAGCTCCGCCCAAGTGCCCTTGCCGGAGATATTTCAAGCCGTCAGGCTGGGGTTCCTGCTGAATTACGGTCTGTTTACTGAGCCCCTCAGGTCGCCCCGAATCAGCCAATCCTCGCCTATCCATTGGCAGGTCATGTGATCCATCACAATGGCTGCTTCCATGTGCTCAATGCCGAGTTCTCCCACCGGTCCAGGGGCGGTCTGCCCGCCGATGAGTTTGGGGGCGACAAAAGCCCAAATTTTGTCAATGACGCCATCCCTCAAGGCTTGGGCCGCTAAGGTACCTCCACATTCCCACAGAATGGCTGAGCATCCCTCCTGATAAAGTCTTTGAGTCACATCAGCGGGGGACAGGCGAGGCAACTGAATCACTTCAACCCCCTGGTTTTGGAGGTGTTGGAGGGACTGCGGATGGGCGTCGGCAGAGGTAAAGACCAGGGTCGGAGCATTGGCTACAGTCCACAGATTGGCATTCTGAGGCAGGTCAAGCCGTCGACTCATCACCACCCGTTTTGGGTTGTGGGAACTTTGGCCATGGGTGGTTAAGTGAGGATTGTCGCATCGTACGGTGTTTCCGCCCACCACAACGGCATCGCAGGTAGCCCTGAGTTTGTGGACTTCGGCGCGGGCGGCAGGGCCGGTAACCCAACTGCTATGACCGGTGTTGGTGGCGATCTTGCCGTCCAGGGTCATGGCATATTTCAAAATCCCCAGGGGACGGTTCTTTTCAATCCGGCAAATAAAGGCTTCGTTAAGCTGTCTGCAGGCATCCGCTTCAACGCCAACAACAACCTGGATGCCAGCTTCCCTTAATCGGGCAATGCCGGTGCCAGCCACCCTGGGGTCGGGATCGACCATGCCGATGACAACCCGGGCAATGCCCGCTTTAATAATCGCCTCTGTACAGGGAGGGGTGCGTCCGAAGTGGTTACAGGGCTCAAGATTGACATAGAGGGTAGCTCCCTGGGCCTGTTCCCCCGCTTGCCCCAGGGCAAAAACCTCTGCATGGGGTTGCCCCGCCCCAGGATGGAACCCCTCCCCCACGACTATGCCATCTTGGACAATGACGGAGCCGACCATGGGGTTTGGGGCTGTGCGACCGCAGGCTCGCTGAGCCAGTTCCAAACAGCGGGAAATCCAGCGGACATGCCCATCGGCAACGGGGGGAAAAGCAGGATTCAATCCGTTCCTCCTTGTGTGAAATAAGCGTCGATTTCATGGCTACATTAAAATACACTGAGTCTATCTAAAGAGTGAGTGTGAGCGAGTGGCTGCTATTCCCCCAATCGACCTAACGGAGCAATTCAAAGCAATTCAACAGGAGGTCAATGCTGCTGTAGCGGAGGTCTTGGCTTCTGGCCAATACATCAATGGACCCATCGTCCAGAGCTTTGCCCGGTCCTTTGCGAATTACATCGGTACCAGCGAATGCGTGGTCTGTAACTCTGGTACGGATGCCCTCTACCTGGCCCTACGGGCGCTCAATATTGGTCCTGGAGATGAGGTCATCACCTCCCCGTTTACCTTTATCGCCACCGCTGAAACCATCAGCGCTGTGGGCGCAACCCCTGTATTTGTAGACATTGACTTAGACACATTCAACCTGGACTGCAGCCAGGTAGAGGGGGCGATTAGCGATCGCACCCGGGCCATTATCCCCGTCCACCTTTTTGGTCGCCCCGTCGATATGGATCAGGTCATGGCCATTGCCACTCGCCACAACCTGTACGTCATTGAAGACTGCGCCCAGGCTACTGGGGCAGAGTGGCAGGGTAAACGAGTTGGCAGCATTGGTCATGTGGGCTGCTTCAGTTTCTTTCCCACCAAAAATTTGGGTGGCTGTGGAGATGGCGGTGCCGTTACGACCCATGATCCCGCCCTGGCGAGCACCATAAAAATGCTGGCGGAACACGGCAGTCAGATGAAATATCACCATGATGCGATCGGCATTAACAGTCGGTTGGATTCTCTCCAGGCAACCATTCTGGACATCAAACTGCGCTATTTAGACCAGTGGAACCAGGCCAGACATGAAGTGGCAAATCGCTACCACCATCTGCTTCAAGACCTCGATGGAATTTCCCTACCCCAGGCTGAAGCCGCCGGTAAAGCGGTTTGGAACCAGTACACCTTAAGACTGATCTCCGAAACAGAGCCAGGGACCCTACGGGATCGAGTCCGTCAAACGCTAACAGAGATGGACATCATCTGCATGGTTTACTATCCCATGCCGCTCCATCAGCAACCGGTGTACCGTTTCCTCAACTATGGGTCCGGCAGGTTGCCTAAGGCTGAATTAGCGGCCCAGCAGGTGTTGTCCTTACCCATGTTCCCCGAACTACAGCCAGCCCAACAGCAGCGGGTGTTTGAAGGACTTAAGCAGGCCTTACAGACCGCAGGAGTAGTTGTTCCTCAGTATTGCTGATGGCAGTACTGTCTCACCCCGGGGGCCTGCAGGCCTATGGAAAACCCAACCAAGTCCGAACTTTCTTAAGTTGTTTGTAGTTTTCTATACTATATTTAAAGAGAATTGAGCCAGGCCAATGGATGCTTCTGGGAGTTTCTCCCCTTGGGGACAGATATTAACCCCCGAGGGAGCTACCCCAGGACCCTTGACTCAGGCTCGACTGCTAACGCAAGAGGCAAAAGTAGCTGTGACGGTTCCTGATCCTCGGTCTTTTAGAACCTATGACCCCAACGCCATTGCTCGATACTATCGCTGGCGCATTTGGGGCACGAGTTGGCGAGTGGTACAAATTCTCTGGTGGCTGGGCACGTTTGTTTTTGGGCTTCAGTTTGACCGCTGGTTTAACCAGGAAGAGCGCAACAAGCAACGGCGGGCCGCTCAACTGCGAAAGGTTTTGACTAACTTAGGCCCCACTTTCATCAAAGTTGGTCAGGCTCTCTCTACCCGCCCGGACCTGGTGCGTAAGGACTTTTTAGAAGAGTTAACCAAGCTGCAGGATCAACTCCCGCCTTTTCCCACGGCCATCGCCCGGGCCACCATTGAAGCGGAACTAGATTATACCCCTGAAGAAATTTTTAGTGTCATTTCTCCTGAACCCGTGGCCGCAGCTAGCTTAGGTCAGGTTTATAAAGCTCGCTTATTCTCCGGGGAAGAGGTGGCTGTGAAAGTGCAGCGGCCAAACCTGCGGCCGGTTTTAACCCGCGACCTGTATCTCATGCGTTGGGCGGCGAGTTGGCTGGGGCGGTTTTTGCCCTTGAATTTGGGGCACGACCTGACCCTGATTGTGGATGAGTTTGGCACGAAGCTGTTTGAGGAAATTGACTACCTGCATGAAGGGCACAACGCCGAACGCTTTGCCGCAAACTTCAAAGAAGACGAAACCGTTAAAGTTCCTATCATTTACTGGCGCTATTCCAACCAGCGAGTACTGACTCTGGAGTGGATTGACGGCTACAAACTGACGGACCGAGCCAGCCTACAGGCCGCCGCCCTGGATACTGACCAGTTCATTGAAGTTGGCGTCACCTCCGGGCTGCGCCAGCTACTGGAATTCGGGTTCTTCCACGCCGATCCCCATCCCGGCAACCTGTTTGCCCTGGCCGATGGTCGCATGGCCTATATTGACTTCGGCATGATGGACCAGCTAGACCAACTCACCAAAGAAACCCTGGTAGATGCGGTCGTCCATTTAATCAATCAAGATTTTGAGCACCTGGGAGAAGATTTCGTCAAACTGGGCTTTCTTACTCCTGAAACCGATTTACAGCCTATTATTCCAGCCCTACAGAGGGTGTTGGGAGACGCCCTGGGCTCAAAAGTCCGAGAATTTAACTTCAAAACCATTACTGACCAGTTTTCAGAACTGATGTACGAGTATCCGTTTCGAGTACCGGCTAAATTTGCCCTGATTATCAGGTCTCTAGTAACTCAAGAAGGCTTGGCCCTGAGTCTCAACCCAGACTTCAAGATTGTGGATATCGCTTATCCCTACGTTGCTCGTCGGCTACTGTTGGGAGAAACCCCAGCATTACGTCAGCGCCTGTTAGAGGTCATCTTTAAGGATGGCCATTTCCAGTGGCAGCGGCTTGAAAACATGATCATCATAGCCCGAGGGGATACTAATTTTGACTGGGTACCCACCGCGGGTCTGGGTCTCCGCTACCTGATGTCTGAAGAGGGGGAAAACCTGCGGCGCATGCTACTGCTGGCCCTGACTGAAAATGACCGTCTCCACACTGAAGAAGTCCAGCGACTTTGGTCCCTGGTGAAGGACGATATCACCTTCGACCGTATGGTTGGAGCCGCCTGGAAGGCCTTTACGGGGTATTCCCTGGAACGAGCTGAAGCTTTAGTACCGGCCATGTCAGACCTGCGTCAGGTATTAAAGGCTTAACTCCCTAGCTGTCCCCAAGTTCTCTCAACCCGGCTCAGGTCTTAACCCTTGCCCGATGAATCAGGTGCTTTAGGGAACTACCCCTGGATACATTTTGGAGCGGCCTCTCCTTTATAATTGCTCCAGGGTTCATGTTGTCCCTGTCTACAGATACCTCAACCTGTTGTTAAAGGTGCAAGGTACTTTAGCAAACATTGAACATCTTTAACCAGCGCTTTAAGAGTAAAAAACTGTGTACCCTGAACCTCCCTACGTTTTATTGATTGCTGGCTTCCTAGCCGCAATAACCTCTGGATTTGCCTTTAGTACCTCCCTGCAAAATTCCGTCAGCGAATGGAACACTAAACGGTCTACCCGCATTCTTGCCAGTCTCCGGGGGCCGCAACTGCAGGTTCCGTTTTTCGGCATCTGTGCTGGGGTTTGTGTTTTTTTGGCGTCCGGCATTCAGTTCTTTGGTTTTTCGGGCAAAATTGGCTATGCCCTGGGGCTGCCCCTGACCCTGCTCAGTGCTCTACTGGTCTGGTCCCAACTCGGCAAAATTCTAGTTCTCATTGAGAAGGGCGGATCTAAGGCTCTGGATCTAGACGCCTTTTGACATCCATCTTGAACCGTTTTCCAAGATGGATGGATATGAATTACCAATTACCAGCTTCCAACCACAGCCCAATCCCTGGGCTACTGGTCTTAGGCATGGGAATTCATCCTACGGGTGCTGCCTGAGCTGTATGCAATCTTATTTGAATACGATTTCCAAAAGAGCTAAAGGAGTTGGAACAGATTAACTTACGATTGCCGAGACCTTGTAGGGCCGAACGGCCATTTGCTTCTACCAAAATCTTGGATGTTATTAGATTCTCGTTTCAAAGCAACCTTTAAAAATATGGGATTGTCTTTGAAACTGCCAAACAACTCTGGGATGACTGGAATCGGGTAGAGTCGCAGGCCAGGTCAGATCTCGAGCCTCGTTCCCTGGTAAAACCCCCTGGGTTAGAGCCCCAGGCAGTAGAAATTAGTTTCCCTCAATGGATGGTTAAGGCTCTGGACAAAGAAGCTTGCAAACTGGGCATTCAGAGAGAGTCCATCGTTAAGCTTTGGCTGGCAGAGTGTGTAGAAAGAAAATCTGCTTCGGCTGAAGTTTGACACTCTTCAAGTCCATCTCGCTCACAAATCTGGTAGGAAAGCTCTACTATGGCAACCCTCAGCGACATCCTGGACGAAGACCTGCTGTGCGACCTGGCCGGACAAGTCTATTTCGACCGAGGGGGCCGCTACTTCGAGCAGGGGCGGGTGCGCTCCATGGCTCAGTATGACGAGCACATTACCGCCGAGGTTATGGGCACCGAAACCTACCAGGTGCATCTATGGCTGCAGGACCACGAACTGCTGTCCCGCTGCAGTTGCCCCCTGGGGGTGGATGACCTGTTTTGCAAACACTGCGTTGCCGTTGGGCTGGCCTGGATTGATGAACCGCCTCCCTACCGATCAGCGAGCGAAGCCCCTGCTAAAGTCGGCACCACCATGGAAGACGTACGGGAATACCTGGCCCGGCAGGAGCGAGACACCCTGGTGCAGATGATTCTCAACCAGGCCATGGAAGATTCCACCTGGCGTGAAAAACTGCTGATGAAAGCGGCCTCCAGTCGGCCCGAAGGGGCCGACATCAATACCTTTCGGCGGGCGCTGCGAAATGCCATTGCCACTGGCGACTTTGTAGATTATTACGAAGCATCCGGCTACGCCGAGGAGGTGCAAAACGCCGTTGACGGCCTGGAAGATCTGCTGGACCAGGGCTACGCCAGCGATGTGGTAGACCTCAGCGAAGAGGCCATCATACTTTTAGAAGACGCTCTGAATCATGTGGATGACTCTGACGGCAACCTGAACCTGATCATGGACCAGTTGCCAGAACTGCACTATCACGCCTGCCAAATTGCCCGACCCAACCCTCGCGCCCTGGCAGAACGGCTATTTCACCTGGAGATGGAATCGGGGTTTGGCTTTTTTTACAACGCCCTGGAAAACTATGCAGACATTCTGGGGGACGAGGGCCGAGACACCTATCGGCATTTAATCGATGCCGAATGGCAAAAACTCCCTGCCCTTGGTCGCCAGGATAATCACTACGGCGACTATCGCCACCACAAACTGCGGCGCATGAAAGAGGCTCTGGTGGCCGCCACCGGAGACCTGGATGAGTTGGTCTCGGTCATGGAGAAGGATCTATCTCAGCCCTCCCGCTATCTGCAAATTGCCCAACTTTATGACAATGCCGGACAGCCGGAAGCAGCCATCCACTGGGCCGAAGACGGATTGGAAGCCTTCCAGGGCAGCTATCACGCCGGGCAACTGGGGGATTTCTTGATTGCCGCCTACGAACAACAGGGCCGCCACGACGACGCCATTGATATTGTCTGGCAGGATTTTTCCCGCAGCCCTTCCCTGCACCTTTACCAGAAGCTGCAGCGCCAGGCCGAAAAGGCGGATAAATGGGACGAATGGCGGGAAGAAGCCCTGGCTGTAATGCGGGACAAACTGCAAGACCTCAGCCACCAGCGTACCTACAGCTACCGCTACGGCCAACTCGGGAATTCCCTGCTGGTGGAAATTTTTCTCTGGGAAGGTGACGTAGACCAGGCCTGGCAGGAAGCCCAGCAGGGAGGGTGCAATCCTTCCCTTTGGATGCGCCTGGCGGAATTGAGGGCGACGAAACACCCTGAAGATGCCCTGGCCGTTTATTCGGACCAGATTGAACCGCTGCTGAACCAGACCAACAATGACGCCTATCATAAGGCTATTGATCTGCTGAAGAAAATCAAGGACTTGATGATTCACCTTGACCGGAAAGCCGACTTTGAAGACTCCCTGGCTCGGCTGAGGGGGAAGTACAAGCGCAAGCGCAACTTCATCAAGTTTTTGAACCAGTCTGACCTGGTTTAAGAGTAATCCAACTTAAAAGTTATCCAACCGAGATTCCTCCCGTTGGTTCTCC
>CAZPYG010000006.1:0-22260 GCA_964590465.1 uncultured bacterium
TTGCGATCCTGCCAGGTGTTGATTTTGCCTTCCCGCTGCAGCAGCTTGAGATGGTAATTCACCAGCTCATCTTTGAGCCCTTCATCTCGATGGGAGTAGGAGATAAATACGTCGAGTGCCTCGCCTGCCATGCCCGATGGTGCTCTTGCGGTTGCCTTATTATAGATTCACACCTTTGGCACGGGTTTCCTTAAGTACTTGATCAGGATCTACGGCTCACTACCAACAATTAACTGGACATAGAGCGGCTATTGTTTTGAGCGCTGATTGCGTCAAGGGACGCTCCATGCGTCATCCTTCGATTGTAGAGTGCAGCTCGGGCGAAGCGTGGGACCGTCGAAACCGAGAAACAGATCACCTGGCTCAAGAAAAACAACGAAGAACTGAGGAAAAAGAACGAAGAACTGAGGAAAAAGAACAAGAATTTAATTTCTAGGAAGACTGTCTCGAAGAACGAGAACTGCCTCCTAAAGACTTGAACCAGCTCACAATCCCTCGCTGCGCCCTGGTGAGTATGGCATAGAACACCGGCACCGCATACAAGCTGAGAGCTGTCGAGACAATCATTCCCCCCAGCACCACCGTTCCCAGGGAGGTGCGGCTGACGGCCCCTGCGCCGGAACTCAGGGCCAGGGGCATGAGGCCGAAGATGGTGGAAAACACCGTCATCAGAATCGGGCGAAAGCGGATATTTCCGGCATTGATCGCCGCCTGGGTGATGGATTGCCCCTGGTCCCGCTGCTGGTTGGCAAACTCCACAATCAAGATGGAGTTCTTCGTCACCAGGCCAATCAACATAATCAGACCCACCTGGCCGTAGATGTTGAGCTGCAGCCCCGCAGCAGCGCCAGAAACGCGCCTAACATAGCCAGGGGCACCGCCACCAGAATCACCAACGGGTCAAAGTAGCTCTCAAACTGGGCCGCCAGCACCAGAAAGATGAACACCAGAGCCAGGGCAAAAATCAGCAGAATGGATTGGCCCGCCTCCTGAAATTGCAAAGATTCCCCGGCCAGAGCGGTGCTGACGCTGGCGGGAAGAATTTCGTCGGCGTCACCCTGCAGAGACTCCAGAGCATCGCCCAGGCTGGCACCAGGGGCGGGACTGCCGGAAATGGTGGCAGACCGCAGACGGTTGAAGTGGTTGATTTGGGGCGGGGTGGTGGAGCGTTCCACCTGGACAACACTGCTGAGGGGAATGAGCTCGTCCTGGTTCGATCTCACATAAAAATTACCGATGCTGTCAATCGTGCGTGTTGCGATACTCTTCCTGGGCTCGCACCACTACCTCGAAACGGCGATTGTCCTGGTTAAAGTTGGTGATATCCTGCCCACCCACGAGGATTTGCAGGGTGTTGGCGATATCTGCCACAGAAACTTCCAGGTCAGCGGCGGCGGCACGGTCCACCTCCACAGTGACTTCCGGCTTGTTGAGCTGAAAGTCTGAATCTGCGTTGACGATGCCTGGTAGCTGGCGCACCTGTCCTACCAGTTGATTGGAGTACTGGGCCAGATCATCCAAATCCGCAGCCTGCACCACAAACTGAATTGGCTGGTTAACGCCTCCCCCCGGCAACCCGGATGGATTGGTGGGAATCACAATCGCTTCCGGCAGCTGCCCTAACTGCCCCCGCACCTGATTCACCACAGCCTGTTGGGATCGGTCCCGGTCGCCCCAGGGTTTCAGGTCCACGAAGACAATCCCCTGGTTAACGTTGCCGCTACCGCCGCCGCCAAAACCGCCGATGGTGAAATAGCTCTCAATTTCGGGCACCTGGTCGTAGGTTTGCTCAATCTGCTGCATGACCCGATCGGTGTAGTTGAGGCTTACCCCTTCCGGAGCTCGTACGATGATGAAGATGGAGGCCCGGTCTTCCGTCGGCAGAAACGCCTGGGGCAGGAGCTGATAGGCTCCATAGGTGACAACCACCGCCGCCACGAACAGAGCGACGACAATCCATCGCAGCTTCAAAGCCAGCTTCAGGGACCAGATATAGCCGGAACGCAGAGCATCCAGAAACCGCTCAAACTGGTTGAACAGCCAATTGTCCATCTTGCCTTGCTGGCGCAGCAGGCGAGCCGAGAGGGCCGGGGCCAGGGTCAGGGCGACGAAGGAAGACAGTACCACCGCCCCCGCCAGGGTCAGGGCGAATTCTGTGAACAAGCGTCCCGTTGTCCCGGTGGCAAACCCCACCGGCAGGAAGACCGCCACCAGCACCAGAGTGGTGGCAATCACGGCAAACACCACTTCGGCTACCCCCAGCTTGGCCGCATCAAAGGGCGGCATCCCCTCCTCCTCAATGTGACGATCGATGTTTTCCAGCACCACGATGGTGTCGTCTACCACCAGACCCGTCGCCAGGGTGAGGGAAAACAGGGTCAGGGTGTTGATGGAAAAGCCCAGCAGAAACATGACGCCGAACGCTCCGATCAGCGCCACGGGAATGGTCAACGCCGGAATCAGCGTCGCCCGCCAGTCCCGCAGGAAGATGAAGATGACCAGCACCACCAGGGCCACCGCAAATAAAAGGGATTGCCATACCCGATTAATGGCTACATCCACAAAGCGGGAATCGTCGGAGGCGATGGCATACTGCATTCCCGCCGGAAAGTCCTGGGAAAGCTCCTGCATCCGCTCTTTCACCGCACTGGCCACCGCCAGGGTGTTGGCATCGGACAGTTTCAGGACGCCCAAACCCACTGCTGGCTGACCGTTGTAGCGCACAAAGGTACGATAGCTCTCCGCCCCAATTTCGGCATAGCCCACATCCTGCAGCCGCACCTGGGAGCTGTTTTCGCCACTGCGGAGCACCAGTTCTTCGTACTGATCGGGAGATTCCAGCCGTCCCAAAGTACGGACGGAGAACTCATTCATCTGACCTTCCACAACACCGCTGGGGATGGAGACGTTTTGCGCCCTGAGTGCCTGCTCCACCTCCAGAATCGTCAGATTCCTCGCCGCCAGCTTCTGCGGGTCAATCCACACCCGCATGGCATAGCGACGCTCTCCCCCAATCTGAATCCGGCTCACCCCCGATACAGACTCCAACTGATCAGTCAGGCTGGTATCAGCGTAGTCGCTCAGCTCCAGGGTGGTAAAGTTCTCGCCGTACAAGGCAAACCAAATAATGGCCGAAGACCCTCCCCCCGACTCTTTTTGAATCACCGGATTCTCCACCGTGTCTGGCAGTTCTCCCAGCACCCGGTTGGCCCGACTGCGAACATCCTGGGCCGCCACATCCAGATCCCGGTCCAGCTCGAACTCGATGGTGATCTGGCTGCTCCCCTGACTGCTGGTGGACTGCAGGGTTTTGATGTCGTCCACCCCGTTGATCTCGTCCTCCAGGATTTCTGTGACTTCCGTCTCCACCACCCGAGGGTTGGCTCCCGGATAAACGGTGGATACCGTGACGATGGGCGGCTCAATGTCGGGATACTCCCGCACCGGCAGCCGCGTGTAGCTCACTGCCCCAATCAGGATGATCAGTAGATAACACACAGAAGCGAAGATGGGGCGACGAATAAAGAAGTTGGTGAACATAAATCCAAGAAACTGCCAATAAAGCGGGAATCCGGTCTAAAAATTCCTTCCTGGGAGGGACAGGGGTGCGTTAATCCAAAACTTGTAGGATGGGCAAAAGGCTTAAGCCCGTGCCCATCGCTCACCCCATCATTGCCCTGATACTTCATTAATGGGCACGCTTTGCTTTGCCCATCCTACGCATCTACGCATTGCCTTAATCTTGAGGACCTTCGAGGTTTTCGCTACTCTCCGCGCCCTGGCCCTCGGCCTGACTCTCCGGCTGAATCGGCACCCCATCCCCCAGCCGCTGAATGCCCGCCACGATGATTTCCTGCCCCGGTTCCAGACCCGACAGAATCTCAACATCCGTGCCCTGCTCCAGACCCAGCTCCACCGGCTGTCGCATGGCCACCAGATTACCGTCCTGCTCCTGGGGCACGTAGACGAATCGATCCTCGCCCTGGTAGATCACCGCTGACTGGGGCACCACCGGCTGACCGGGGCGGCTCTCCCAGATCACCTCGCTGCGGACAAACTGCCCGTCGCGCAATTGCCCATCCGTATTGGGGAACGTTGCTTCGGTGGGAATGAACTGGGAATTTTGCTCTACCTGGGGGGAAATAAAGGCAATACGCCCCGTCTGTAGTTCATCCCCACTGCTGCTGACAATCTCCACCGACAAACCCGTTTCCAGATCTTCCGCCCGCTCCTGGGGAATGCTGATATTCAGGTCCAGATTCTCATTCGCCACCACCTGAGTCAAAGCTTGACCCGGCTGCACGTAATCCCCCTGCTCGATGGGGATATTGCCGACAATGCCAGCAAAGGGGGCAGTGATGGTCGTATCCTGCAGGTTCTCGCGAATGCGCTGCAGATTGGCCTGCCGTTCCCGCAGGGTTGCCTGGGATTCCTGAATCGTATCCTGGGCTGCCTGAATGCGGCGATTTAAGGAGTTTAAATCGGCCCGTGCTACGGTCAGATCCCGCTGCTTCAGGTCCAGCTCTTCCCGCGCCAGGGCTCCCCGTTCCACCAGGGCAGTGGTGCGGGAGAATTGCTCTTCCTGTAAATCAATTTCGGCCTGGACGCGATCGCGCTCCGCCCGCAATGCCTCCAGCTCTGACTGCGCCCGCCGCTGGGCAGCCTGGGCAATGTCAATTCTGGCCAGGGCCGCATCCACATCCGCCTGCTCCTGCTCGGCACTGAGCCGCACCAGGGGGGTTCCGGCACTCACCAGCTGGCCCTGGGTTACGAGGATCTGCGCCACCCGTCCCGGCTGCTCGGCCTGAATGTCGCTGGCCTGGTCCGCCTCCAGGGTGCCGGTAAAGGTGGATGTCTCCTCAACCGTGGCGGTTTCCACCGTCGCCAGTTCCACTGGTGAAGCCTGGGGGCCCTGCTGCTGGGACTGGGAGGGAGAACGCCCCTGCCACCAGCGCCATACCCCAAAGCCAACTACCACCAGCAGCACCAGGCCCAAAATCGTCCCCATTTTGATGGCGCTGAATTTGAAAGAGCTGAATCGGAAGATTCGTTGTTATCTGGGCCATCGGAGTCTTTTTCGGTGTACTCCGGCAACAGACTCAACTGTTGGGAACTGGTTCGGCCATAGCCGTTGTCTGCCAGGGCAATGCCGTTGTCTCGACCATTGCTGCCGTTCTGGGAAGAGGAGGACATTAGATTTCAGCAAAGAAAATTAATACTTACGTCTGAAGATAAATCTTGCTGCAGCCCTCAAGACTCATTCGAAAGGCAGAATATCGGGCATCCTCCAGTGAAAACTATCATTGGAGGGGTTTTTATCTCAAAAGCAACTACTGATTTGAGAGTCTAGCAATTTAATTGTAGAAATATAGTCTAGAAAATATGGCTATCAGCATTAAAAATGAGGATGTAGACCGCCTCATGAACAAGCTGCGAGAGCTTACCGGCCAAGGTCCAACAGAAATCATCAAATCCGCTCTGGAACGCGAATACCAAGAGCTGAGGCGGCAGCGGCGGCAGGCCCTACTGGCCGAACAACTTCCCGAAATTCAGGAGGTTGCCCAGCAAAAAGCGCACGATTTTGTCCCTGATTCCCTCTACGACAAAAACGGATTGCCAGGATGATCGTCGACACGTCCGCCATAGTTGCCATTGCCTTAAAGGAGCCCGGTTGGGAGAGTCTTCTTCAGCCAGCGGTTGAGGCTTCTAATCTTTTGATGTCGAGTGGAACCCTCCAGGAGTTGTTGATTGTCAGTCAGCGCAAGGGCATTTTGACGGAAGTCGAGGCTCTTCTGGCCCTGCTGCTTAACATTCCGGCGGAATCGTGAGAGGGTTGCTAATAATGGTGCTTAGCAGAATATCCCCTGACCTGTCATCAGATCAGCGATTATGCCTCCTATTGTTGCGAAAGTTTTAACCGCCGTTTTAGCGATCCTGATCGGCAGCGGCGGTGTTATTGCTCTGTTTTACGCCTCGAATCTTCTGGTAGAGCGATTTGCTCCTGGAAAATGGAAAAACCGCATCCTGCCGTGGATTTACCTGGCCCCGGCCCTGATTGTATTGGGGGCTTATCTGGTGATTCCCACGGTGCTGACGGTTTACATCAGCCTATTTGATGAGCGATCGCAAAACTTCGTCGGCCCGGCCAACTACATCGACCTGCTGACCGACAAGGTCATGTGGGAAGCCTTCCGCAACAACATTCTCTGGCTGGTGCTGGTCACAGGGGTTAGCGTCAGTCTGGGGCTGGTGATTGCAGTCCTGGCCGACCGGGTGCGCTACGAAAAGGTACCCAAAACCCTGATTTTTCTGCCCATGGCCATCTCCTTCGTAGGGGCCAGCGTCATCTGGCGGTTCATTTACGACTATCGCCCGGCTGGTGCGGAACAGATCGGCTTACTCAATGCCGTCTTTACCGGACTTGGCTTCGAACCGGTGGGATGGCTGGTGGAACGTTCCATCAATAACTTCGCCCTGATCGCCATCATGATCTGGCTGCAGACGGGCTTCTGCATGGTGCTGCTGTCGGCGGCGGTGAAGGGCATCCCCAACGAAATCATCGAAGCCGCCCGGATTGATGGGGCCAATGAGTTTCAAATTTTCTGGCGGGTCACGATTCCGATGATTCGCTCCACCATTGTCGTGGTCTCAACCACCATCATCATTCTGGTGCTCAAAGTCTTTGACATCGTCTTCGTGATGACCGCGGGCAACCAGGGCACCGAGGTGATCGCCAGCCGCATGATTAAGGAGATGTTCAACTTCCGAGACTACGGTAGGGGCAGCGCCATCGCGGTGATTCTCCTCCTCGCAGTTATCCCCGTCATGGTTGTGAATATTAAACGCTTCCAGGAACAGGAGGCCATCCGTTAGGTAAAAACGTAGCACCGTAGGGTGGCTTAGGCCCCACCCAGGTACGCCAGGCAACAAATCGACCCACTTCACCCGGTCGTAACCCACCAACCGAACATCTAAAAGTAAAGACATTCCGCACCATGACCACCACCCTTAACACCCCATCCCCTAAAAACCAGACATCCCCCGGCACAAAAATCTCGGATTTCCTGGGCAAATTCCCGGTTCACGTTTCCCTGGTGGCCATCTCTATTTTGTGGACTCTGCCCAGCATTGGCCTGCTGATCAGCTCCATTCGTCCCCAGGATGATGTGCTGCGCACCGGCTGGTGGACGGTGTTTCAAACGCCCTTCGACTTCACCCAGTTCAGCCTGGAAAACTACACCACGGTACTGACGGCAGAGGGCATGGGTCAGGCCTTCCTGAACAGCCTGACGATTTCGATTCCAGCAACGGTGATCCCCATTGCGATCGCGACCTTTGCCGCCTATGCCCTGGCCTGGATGGACTTTCCCGGTCGCCAGTGGCTGTTCATCATCATTGTGTCGCTGCTGGTGGTGCCCCTACAGATGACCTTTATTCCCATCCTGCGGGCTTATCGAGATCTGGGCGTAGCTGGCAGCTTCCTGGGGGTCTGGCTGGCCCACACCGCCTACGGTATGCCCCTGGGTATTTATCTGCTGCGCAACTACATCGGCTCCCTGCCCAGGGATCTCATTGAAGCGGCGGCGGTGGATGGGGCCTCTCACCTGAAGATTTTCACCCGGCTGATTGTGCCCCTGTCGATGCCTGCGATCGCCTCCTTCGCCGTGTTTCAGTTCCTTTGGGTATGGAACGACCTGCTGGTGGCCCTGGTTTACCTGGGCGGCACCCCCGATGTGGCCCCCGTTACCCTCAAGCTCTCCAACATGGTCGGCTCTCGGGGGCAGGACTGGCATATTCTCACGGCGGGGGCCTTCATCACCATGATTGTGCCCCTAATCGTGTTCTTCAGCCTGCAGCGCTACTTCGTCAGAGGACTCCTAGCAGGTTCGGTCAAGGGGTAGGAATGGCTGATGCTAAGCTTCTCAGCTGATGGGTTTCGGCCTGGCCGGGTTAGCTGATAATTGGCCCGATTAGATTAGGGGCTCACCCATCCTACAGGTCCTAGGGCTACCATCTATTTCACCCACCGCACCGACTTACCCACCTCGCCGACTTCACCCCACCCACCCACTAATAACTCTCTCCCTAACTCCCCCACAGTGCTAGCATTGCAGAGAAAATTCCCACCATCCTCCTGCAGCAATGGACCTGAGAGAACACATTCGCGCTATCCCAGACTTTCCGAAGCCGGGCATTTTGTTCCGTGACATTACGCCTCTATTATCGAATCCGGCCTCGCTTCAGTACAGCGTTGACTTATTTGCCGAAAAAGTTACCGAGTATCAGCCCGACTACATTGCTGCCATCGAATCCCGTGGCTTTCTCTTTGGCATGCCGCTGGCCTACAAAATGGGCATCGGCTTTGCCCCCGTGCGCAAACCGGGCAAGCTGCCTGGCGCTATCCATACCGCGTCCTACACCCTGGAATATGGCAAAGACACCATCGAAATTCATCAAGATGCCTTCCCCAAAGGAAGTCGCGTCCTCATTGTTGACGACCTGATTGCTACGGGCGGAACTGCCGCCGCAACCGCAGAACTGGTAGAACAAACAGGCAGTCAGGTGGTCGGCTACGGGTTCTTGATTGAACTGGTGGGTCTGCAGGGACGCTCCAGGTTACCCAACGTACCCATAACCACCCTGCTGGAGTATTAAAATCAATCAATATTCAATAATCGTGCGACCCTGCAATCGTCATTGTGGATTTAGGATGGCCCAGTCTTCACCTACCGCCAGCACATCAGCTAACCCGCCCAGAGGAATTACTTCAGCCTTTAGAAGCGCGACTTTTCTCTACATCTTAAAGCGAGTTCTACAAGCCATTTTGACTCTGTTTCTGGCATCTGCTCTCAGTTTTTTTGTGATTCAGCTTGCCCCAGGCGACTTCCTCGACCAGTATCGGCAGAGCCCCCAATTTTCTGCCGAAACCCTGCAGCAGTTGGAAGAACAGTTCGGGCTAAATTTGCCCCCCTGGCGTCAGTATTTGAACTGGCTTTATCAGGTGTTATTTAAAGGAAATTTCGGGATCAGTTTCTCGTATCAGCGTCCCGTAGTGGATATTCTGTGGGAAAGGGTACCTAACACCCTCTTGCTCTCGCTTACTTCAATTATCTTGACCTGGCTCATTGCTATTCCTTTGGGAATTATTGGCGCGGTTAACCAAAACAAAGCAGCAGATAAAAGTCTGCGAGTACTGAGCTACCTGGGCCAGGGCATGCCGACCATTGTTACCGGCCTGCTGCTCCTGTTCTTTGCCCAGTTGACGGCCCCCCTTTTCCCCATCGGCGGACGCACCAGCATTATTCACGATGATCTGAACTGGTTCGGCAAAATTCTGGATGTCGGTTGGCACTTAATATTACCGACGATTGCCCTCAGCATCACCGGCTTTGCCAGTCTGCAGCGCATCACCCGTGGACAACTGCTGGATGTCATGCGGCAAAACTACATTCAGACTGCCAGGGCAAAGGGATTGCCCGAAAATCGGGTGATCTACGTTCACGCCCTGCGGAATGCCGTGAATCCCCTCATCACCCTGCTTGGTTTCGAGTTCGCGAGTTTACTGGGCGGTGCCTTTATTACCGAAACCTACTTTAACTGGCCAGGCCTGGGCAAACTCACCCTGGAAGCAGTGACAGCCCAAGACCTTTACCTGGTGATGGCCAGTTTGATGATGGCGGCAGTCATGCTGATTATCGGAAATTTGCTGGCAGACTTGGCCCTCAGCTTCGTAGATCCTCGTATTCGTTTATCCGAAGTAAACTAGGCTGCCAATCTGAGCCCTTAGGTTCGGCCTTACTCAGTTGCATAATCGAATAAAACGCGAGGATAAAACCTCTCTCCCCGAATGGATTTTCACCATAGAAATGGTAGATCAAGAGGGCACTTGCGATTGCTAATCCATTTCCCAGTAGAAGCAAAAAGGGTATAGATCTAGTGACCATGTTCTCAGTGAGGGATAGTTTTTATAACGGTAGTCACTTGCATTAGAACATCGTCGATAATGCATTACCGCTTTATCGGTTCTATGGGGGCATTCTAGAATTGGCGAATTTAAATAGCATTCCGATACATTTTCTATACTTTTTGTCTTCAACCCTAAGACGGAAATTAGCTCTCCTTCCTGGCGTCCCAGATAAGACCAGATATGAATCTTGTCACCATCTCCAAAGGAGTTTGAGCTTTTTGCTCCAGTTTTCGGATGCAAGCGTTTTGGATTGTTCCTGATCTTGCTTGAGGTAAATTAGTCACCAACTCACCCACCAGGCGTTCCATTGCCTAATCTGATATCGATGAATTACCTGATGAAGTTCACTGCGTTAAAGATGCCAGAATCCAGATCAAGCAAAATATTTCATTTTACAGGGATTTCTAATTCCTATTCTGGGGGCAGAAACGGTCGAGGCAGAAGTTGACCATTACATGCTAAATTTATTCATTCTTGACATAAAAGGGCTATTAAGGCGACAGATCACCTGGCATCGGGTACCGTATGCCAGTGCAACTGCAACATTAGCCACCGGGGAAGCCATTAAATCCACTTCCGGAGAACTAACATTTCCTGAGGACCTCCCACGAATAGCCCGGATTTGCGCCCTATCTCAATCTTTTTGGCGCAGGTGTAGAAGTAATGTCAAAGCTGTCATCCCCACCTGCCCAATAGATATCCGTGCGCCAATCCCAATCATTGCCGGTATAAAAGTGCCAACTCCAGGTTGAACCTACATCGTCGGGTTCAAAATCTTTCGATGTAGCCAGTTGCTAGAGAGGTAACACCCTCTCTAGACACACAACTCTCTGATGCTGAAGACGGGGCAACAACATCAGAGAGCATTTCCATAAAGGCTCCTTTACTGAGCCAGGAGATCAGCTACCCTTAAGGCATCTGCTATGGCAGTCAGGGTTGGATTGGCATAACCAACGGTGTTAGGAAAAACAGAAGTCCCAATCAGCGTCAGGTTCTCAACACCGTGAACCTGGTTTTCTGCATTGACAACCCCGTCTGCCGGGTCCTCGCTTTGCCGGGTACCGCCCATGTGGTGAAAACCCGTCCCAGCCCGGGGAACTTCTCCCTGCCCCAACTCGCGCATGGTGTGATAGGAACCCAAGCCAGTCTTTTTAAAGACGTCGGCGATGAAGTCAGAAGCTCGATTGATGGCATCGATTTCTTTACGGCTCCAGGACCACTGCAGAACCGGCAGCTGACGCCCCAAGCGATCTCGATTTTTGCCAAGGCGTACCCGATTGTCAGGAGATGGGCGCTGTTCAAACATCGCATCAACGGCGAGAGTTTTACTACTGTACTGACGTGTAGCAGGATCGCTCCACCCTCCAAGGGCTACATCATGTAATTGCTTGGTTCGGGCACCCTTAACCAACCGATAGGCCCGAGCAGGTGCAGCCAAAACCCCAGGTACCGATGCCAGCAATGTCTTATAGTCCCGTCGCTCCAAGGCATCTTTAGTGTTGACGACAACAAATCCACTCTTTGTGCACCAGTCGGCAGAACGACCAACCAGATCAATGGCGAACCGGAGGAGTCCGAGTTGCCGAGCAGCATCGGGGTCTATTTCGTGCCCCCGTAACACAGGTGTTCCATTCACATCTTGGAAGTCATACCAAGCGGTTTTCTCAACCAATGCATCAGGGTCATGCCCAGTCAGAAAACCAAACCGGGTATGGGGATGATCACAAAACCAGCGGCCAAAGACATCATGAGGGTCAGCCAGAGCACCATCCTGTTTAGCTAACAGAAGCTGTCGGGAATTTTCAATTCCCCCAAGGGCCAGTACATAGTGAGCAGCTTCAACCCGGACCTCAGCCCCATCCTGATCCACCATGATTAAGGCGGCAACCCGTTGCTGCTTATCTGTTTCAATGCGTAGGAGATGAAGATCAGAGAGAACGTCAATGCCTGGATGGGCTTTTACCTCATTCACCCGCTGCAGACGAATGATTTCAGCCTTAGGGAAATGAAAGAGTCTGGTCGGCAAAAGGCTAGGCGGCAGGGAGATTGGATCAAACGAATCTTGGTAATCATCTACGTTGAAGCTGTGCTCCCCTAAACCTAGAAAAGCGAGCGCATCCGAATATCGGTTATAAACCTCATGGCCTGAAGCCGTCCAAGCGGGTATATCAAACTCAGGACGGGCTTCAAAGTCGGCAGGACGACCAGCGACGATGCGGACTCGAACGTCAGCAAAGGGACGGGACCTGACAGACCAACGCCAAGCCGTACCACCGGAACCCAGGTATCGGGACCGAGACAAGTACTCCCGCATGGAGTATAAGGTACCCTCCCGCACCAGGGTTGGATCCTTACGATCGTTGGCGGTCGCGGCACTCGCTACTGTTCCCAGGCAGAATTCGCGTCCTTTATCCTGCGCTGAAAAGCCGCCGCTATCAATAAGAGTCACAGCCTGCCCCGCATCGGCCAACCGAAGGGCAAAAGCCATTCCAACGGGGCCACTACCAACAACGCAAATTGACTTTGGGTTAATAGATTTGCTAGATGCTGCAAAGACGTTAGTATCCATACCATTTAGGCTCATAAAGCTTTTTATTCCTGGTCGTACTAATTGACGCTAAGTCAGTATAAGAATTAAGTAAAAGTTCCATTTCGTTTTCGGCAACATCAGTATACCGCGAAGATATTGAAACAGAACGATAGACCACATTCATTATTCACCAATAAATAAGGCCATAAATTTCTCTTTTCCTTCACTTTTTTGCAGTAAGAATGGACAAAAAAGTGAAAATAAGTTTAGATGCAAACAAAATTCAGCTCGTTTTTTTAGATCCTCTGCGGGTAAACTACACTCCTAGCCTCAGCTAATGTTGAGAAGAAAAAGATTTAGCCATGCATATTCTAGTATTTAGCAATTCAATTCTCTTCCATCTCAATTTTAGTTGTCAAGATAAAGCTGGCTCTAAAGAGTTCTTATTATATTGGGGGGAAATATTTTAAAGCTTACGTAAAATTTCTTGAATTACCGATCAGTGTCTTCAGGCACCACCAGAGCAGGTGGTTGGCTTCTGCAAACGCTTTGAAGAGTACTGAATGCCTTACCGCAAGCAGGATGAAGAATAGCTTTATTTTGCAGGTTCATCAGAGGCTGGATTATCTACATACTCATACTTCAACCCCGATCGATAGAGTCGCTTGCCGATGCGGGGATAGTCACAAATATCAAAATCCAGCCGCATGCCGCCTACCAGATACATCAGGTCTTCATCGAAAGGATTATGCAGATTATGGGCCAACCCACCCGGAGCAAACCCCATGAAGTCCCCCGGTCCTACCTCTACGGTATCCTCCCCTAGCTCCGCCAGGCCCCGGCCCGAAACAATATAGATAAACTCTTCCTCTCCCTGGTGGACGTGATACTGGGTCGAGTCGTGCCCCGGCTCTACCCGCACCAGATGAATGCCGATGTGGTGCAACCCTGTGGCGTCGTCCAAAGATTTGGTATTCCGGATTGCTTTAGGATTGAGAGGGTGAACATATACCTCCTCCTTCATGGCCGCGATGGCATCAGCATTGAGCAGGGGGTAGGGCAAATCAGGGGTGGTCATGGGCCGGCCTCAAAAATCGACAACGGGTGAGTAAGACAAACAGGTACGGCAAACTATGAAGTCTACAGTTGAACAGCTTAAAGCGCGGTTCGAGCAGGCCATTGTGGCGGCCTTTGGGGATGAGCTGGCGGGAACGGACCCGCTGCTGGCATCTACTAATAATCCTAAGTTTGGCGACTACCAGGCGAATTTGGCCATGTCTCTGGCCAGGCCGTTGAAGCAAAAGCCCCGCGCCATTGCCACCCAAATTGTTGAGCACCTGGATGTCAGCGACCTGTGCGAGCCCCCCGAAATTGCTGGACCGGGCTTCATTAACCTGCGGCTGAAGACGGGGTATCTGGAAGACCAGCTCCAGGCCATGCAGCATGACAAACGCCTGGCCGTTGCCCCCACCAAGCAGCCCCAAAAGGTGATTGTGGACTTTTCCAGCCCCAACATTGCCAAGGAAATGCACGTGGGCCACCTGCGCTCTACCATCATTGGTGACTCCATTGCCCGGGTGCAGGAGTTCATGGGCCACGATGTGCTGCGGCTGAACCACGTCGGCGACTGGGGCACCCAGTTCGGCATGTTGATTACCCACCTGAAGGAAGCCTGCCCCAAGGCCATAGAAGTCGGGGCAGCGGTGGATATTGGCGACCTGGTGACCTTTTATAAGGAAGCCAAAAAACGCTTTGATGAAGACGACGACTTCAAGACCCGCTCTCGGGAAGCGGTAGTCGGCCTGCAGTCCGGTGAGGAAACCGCCCGCAAAGCCTGGGAAGCCCTCTGCGAACAGTCCCGCAAGGAGTTTCAGAAGATCTATGACCGCCTGGGCATCCGCATTCAAGAGCGGGGCGAGTCGTTCTACAATTCTCTGCTGCCTGGTGTGGTGAAGGATCTGGAGGAACAGGGCCTGCTGGTGGAAGACCAGGGGGCCAAGGTGGTCTTTGCCGAAGGCTTCACCAATAAAGAAGGCGATCCCCTGCCGTTGATCATCCAGAAATCTGACGGTGGCTTTAACTACGCCACTACGGATCTTGCCGCTATCCGCTATCGCACCCAGCAGGATGGTGCCGACCGCATCCTGTACGTGGTGGATGCTGGGCAGGGCCACCACTTTGCCCAGGTGTTCCAGGTGGCGGAAAAAGCCGGTTGGGTACCGGAGGGCGTTGAACTCACCCATGTGCCCTTCGGCGTGGTGCAGGGGGAAGACGGCAAAAAGTTTAAGACCCGATCTGGCGAGACCGTGCGCCTGAAGGATCTGCTGGATAAAGCCGTAGACCGCGCCCGCGCCGACCTGGAAACACGGATTCAGGCAGAAGGCCGGGACGAGTCCGAGGAATTCATCCAGAACGTGGCGGAAAAGGTGGGCATCGGTGCGGTTAAATACGCTGACCTGAGCCAGAATCGCACCAGCAACTACATCTTCAGCTACGACAAAATGCTGGCCCTGCAGGGCAATACCGCCCCCTACATGCTTTACGCCTATGTGCGGGTGCAGGGCATCAGCCGTAAGGGGGGCGTTGACTTCGAGCACCTGCCCAACGAGGCTCGGGTTCATTTGGAGGATGAGACAGAATTCGCCCTGGCCAGGCACCTGCTGCAGCTGGACGAAGTGCTGGAGGAAATGGCGGCGGACCTGTTCCCCAACCGCCTCTGCCAGTACCTGTTTGAGCTGAGCCAGAAGTTTAACCAGTTCTACGACCGCTGCTCGGTGCTGCAGGCGGAAGAACCCCAGCGCACATCCCGGCTGATCCTGTGTCATCTGACCGCACGGACCCTGAAGGTAGGCCTGTCGCTACTGGGGATTGAGGTTCTGGAGCGGATGTAAGAACCGTCAGTCGACTAATAAGATTGGACAACCTCGGCTATGAGCCGTGGCAGGTTGTTTTGGTCTGCATTGAGGGGCAGGTTAGGCATTCGGCTATTTCATACCAACAACCCCGTAGGGGCGGTGCTCTACCGAATTAATAACCCCCAGAGCATACGCACTGGGGGCTGCTTATTATAGAGATTTAGAAATAGACTGCGTGCGCTAGAACGCCTTTACGATTTCTAGAATGCCTCAGCTGTTTAATTCAGAACAGCGGTACCGCTCCGGTTTTACCAGAAGTTAGCTAAAGTCTCTTCAAATCAAAGGTTTGTTGCCAGTGTGATACCTGTCACTTACAGGTCCAGATCCCTCCAAACCCCTACAAGGCAAAGGTTGTAGGGATTTGCAAGAGGCCTGGGTGATTCGCATCAACTGAGATCGCCGCCTCAATCACCGCTATCCGCCAAAAATGTCACCAATCCCCCGAGGCAGGCATCACCCGCCAAATCTTATGTTTGGGGGAAGATGATCTTGTCGACGAAAGACATTCCACACAGAGCATTCCACGCAGTTTCCACACAGGAGCCCCCACCTATGCCACTCACCTCTCGCAGCCCCACTTACGAAGTTTCCCGTCAAACCACCAAAGGCAGGGAAATCGATGCCCCAGCCACTTTTCTAGGTAGGCGTTACACCCGCAAACAGTTCTCCGTGGCTTACCGGCAAAAGCCCTCAGAGGAACGAATGTACCGTGGGGCCCGATACAGCCCTTAACCACGCGAGAGACTTTGTTTCCTCCAAAACACGACCACACAACGAGTACACCCCACTGGTAACGGTGGGGTTTTCTAATGCATGACATTTCTATGCAAGGTTTGCATCGTTTCCATGAATAAAATATTTGGTAGTCTTCAATACAGAAAGTGCATTCTAGATGTATTGATAGAAAAGGAGTGCACTATGAAAACCACCTTTTTTGACACCTATTCCAATGGTTGGCACCATAGCCACACCGCAGACGTTGCTGCCGCAGCCGATTCACAAAATTCCTTTAGAGATCTCCTTACCAAAGTCTGGAACGGCCTGCTGAATTTCATCACCAACCCCGGCAACGAACCCCGCATCTGGATCTCCCACACCGCAACCGGCGAACCCCGCTGGAACGCGTACGATCCCACCACCGGTGCCCGTCTTTATACCGCCACCGAAAACGAAGTTATGGTTTGGTTAGAGAAACGCTACAACCACCAGTAAAGCGGGGTTACAGGTCGTAAGACGTGGGTAGTAGGCGTAGGTAGAGAGCTTTTACCACCTACCCTCCTTCCTCCCCCTCAAGGTACCAAAATCACCTTCCCCATATGCTTTCCTGCCTCCATTATGTTCTGGGCTTCGCGGACCTGAGCCAGGGGAATTTTTGCGGCAATGGGGAGTTGATAAGTACCTTCGGCCACCCGTTCCATCACATGTTTGTAAGCTCCTGATTCGATCCCGCTACCGGATAGCTCATTTAGCAGCCATCCCCGCAGGGAGGCCATTTTGCGAATCAGGGGATGTACATTAACAGTTTCAGGTTGCCCCAGCAAACCGTAGATCCAGAGGGTTCCTTTGGGGGCCAGCAGGCGGATTTCGGTATTCAGAAATTCCCCGGCGGCTATGGCGTCGAAAATGACGTTGAACCCTTTGCCGCCGGTCAGCTTTTTGGCCTCCCGGTACCAGCTCTGGCCATCCTGGGTGACGATGATATGGTCGTAGCGGGCTTCGGGCATCGCCTTGAGCTTTTCCACCTTTTCGGGGCTGGTTGTGGTCCCCACAGCCACACCGCCATAGTGCTTAACCACCTGGGATGCGGCCAACCCAACGCTACTGCTGGCGGCGGTAATCAGCACTGTTTGCCCGGGCTGCAGGTTTTGCTTCCACACCAGGCATCCCCAGGCCGTTAGGAAGGGCAGCCAGAGGGCACCTAAAATATCGTCGGGCACGCCGTCAGGGGCAAGAATCGTTTTCTGCGCAGGGGCGGTAAAGTGGGATCGATAGGTGCCGTAACCCTGCCCCTGGATAGCGGGAGCATCCAGAGTCAAAATTACCCGCTGCCCGGGTGACCGATCCGTCACTCCTTCGCCCACGGATTCAATCACCCCGCCCCCTTCCAGCCCTGGAGTAAACGGCGGATTCCCCGAAATGAGCTTGTACTCTCCCCGCCGCGCCATCAGGTCAGCATTGTTCATACCAATACTGATCAGGCGAACCACGACTTCTCCCGGGGCCGGTTCTGGGTCGGGAACGTCAATCACTTTCAGCTGGTCAATATCACCAAAGCTGTTGACGACAACTTTTTGCATGTCTGGTTCCTGGAGAGAGGCACTCCTTCAGTATCTGCCAGAAGGGGAATTTACTGTAGGGCGTTGATAGTTCAAATGCACCACAGTATGATTGGGGGGCTAGCGTCTGGCAGATTCTCCTGGTTATGGCTATCGTTTCTTCCCACAAGTCTGATGACTCGGCCAAGGAGCCGGAAAAGAAAGCGTCAGCCAAAGGCACCAAACGCACCAGTAAGAAGACTACCGTACCTGAAGCAGAATACACCCAGCCCTCTCTACCGGCAGAACCCGCTGCTCCCGTTCTTTCCCTAGTTAAGGGAGGAGAGGCCCAACCCACAGAAACCAATGCCCCCGAAGACAGCCTGCGTCCTCAACGGCTGCAGGACTACATCGGCCAATCTGCACTTAAAGAAGTTCTCGATATTGCCATTAAAGCGGCCCAGTCCCGTAAAGAACCTCTGGATCACCTGCTTCTCTACGGACCACCAGGGTTAGGAAAAACCACTATGGCCCTGATTCTGGCCCAGGAAATGGGGGTAGAATGCAAAATTACCACCGCCCCGGCCCTTGAACGGCCCCGGGACATTGCCGGACTACTGGTGAACCTGAAGCCAGGAGATGTGCTGTTCATTGATGAAATTCATCGACTCCCGAGGGTGACCGAAGAAATCCTGTATCCGGCCATGGAAGATGCCCGGTTGGATATCACCATCGGCAAGGGGCAGTCGGCCCGGACCCGCAGCATTGCGCTCAATTCCTTCACCCTGGTAGGAGCCACAACCCGGGTGGGGGCGCTGACTTCGCCACTGCGCGATCGCTTTGGCCTGATCCAGCGCCTGCGATTCTACGAAATTGATGAACTGACCCAAATCGTCATCCGTACCGCCGACGTGCTCAACACCCCCATTAGACCTGAGGGAGCCCAGGAAATTGCCCGCCGGGCCAGGGGGACTCCCCGGATTGCCAACCGCCTGCTGCGCCGGGTGAGGGATTACGTAGAAGTCAAAGCCTCTGGACCTATCACCGAAATCATTGCCGCCGAAGCCCTGGAACTGTTCAACGTAGACCCCTGCGGTTTGGACTGGACCGATCGTCGCCTGCTCTCGGTGATGATTGAAAACTTTGCCGGTGGCCCCGTCGGTCTGGATACCATGGCCGCCTCCACCGGGGAAGATGCCCAAACCATTGAGGAAGTCTACGAGCCTTACCTGATGCAGATCGGCTATTTACAGCGCACCCCTCGCGGCAGAGTCGTCACCCCAGCCGCCCGTCGCCATCTGGGCTACGACGATGCTGGCGACCCAGAGGATGGACAGAGCCAGATGAAATTGCTTTGATAAAGGGAAATCGCCAGACCTGTTAAGTAACTCTGGAGTTTTGCTTCAGACCACCTGCGGGACAATTCAGAAAGTCCCGCCCCGTGAAGGGTTGGAGATTAGTTCATGCCCTGATGGGAATTGCCTTCAGCTTAATTCTGCTTATGCCCTTTGACGCCTACGCCCAAAACACCTGGCAAAATGCCCCCGCCCCCATTGCGGCAATGTTAGACAGCCGCTGGTTCCCGGCAGTGCGCATTTCCCCCAATCGACGCTGGATGGCACACCTCGAACGGCCTACCTTTCCCCCCATTGAGCTGCTGGCCCAGCCAAGAGTGCAAATCGCCGGTATTCAACTCAATCCTAAAACCCGGGGTCCGGCGATGGAATACGCCTTTGAGCACATGGCATTGCAGGACCTCGAAACAGGAAAGATTCACCCGGTGGAGTTGCCAGAAAATGCTCAAATCCGGAATTTACACTGGTCCCCGCAGGGCAACTATCTTGCCTTTACCCTGACCAAAACAGACGGCATCGAACTCTGGGTGGTTGAAGCAGCAACCGCCACTGCCCACCCCCTCACCCCTCCCCGGCTCAACCATACCTACGGTCCACCCTGCTTCTGGATTAGCGAATCAAAAGGCCTGCTGTGCAAGTTTGTGCCCTTCGGTCAACCCGCTCCCCCTGCGGCCCCCCTGGTGCCGCCCGGTCCCCGAATTGAGGAAAACCTGGGCCGAGAAGCGCCCCAACGTACTTATACCAACCTGCTGCAGTCTCCCCATGACGAAGCACTGTTTGAGTATTATTTGAGTTCCGTACTGGAGCAGGTGTCGCTGAAGGGCGACCGTCAGGAAATCGTACCTAACCAGCTGATCATCTCGGCCTCGTTACGCTACGAGGATATTCTGTGGGGCCATGACTCTCTCGCCATCGGCTTCGAATACTGGTACGACTCGCGCCAACTGCGCACCTGGCGACTGCATCCCGGCGCCCCATCCATTGAGCCCATTCTGCTGAGCGAACGGGATGTCCAGGACAGCTACCGTAGCCCTGGTAGCCCGGTCATGGCTCCTGGGCCCTACCACCGCTACACTCTGCAGCTGACCCCTGAAGGCAATGGGGTTTATATGAAAGGACGAGGGGCATCCGCCGAGGGGGTCTATCCCTTTTTGGACCGTTGGCACCTGGATACCAATGAAACCAAGCGGCTGTGGCAATCCGCCGATCCCTATTTTGAGCAGGTGATCCTGCTGTGGGATAACGCCGGCACCCGGTTCATGACCTATCGCCAGTCCCCCACGGAGGTACCCAATTACTGGCGGCATAACCGAACCACGGGCAGGGCTGAACCACTGACAGACTTTGCCGACCCCCTCCCCTGGTTTGAGGCCGTCACCCGGCAAGTGGTGCGCTACCGCCGCGCCGATGGAGTAGAGCTCTCGGCCACGCTCTATCTACCCCCCGGCCATGAGCCATCACGGGATGGTCCCCTGCCGACCCTGCTGTGGGCCTACCCCCAGGAGTATAAGAGCCGGGCTGCCGCCGCCCAGGTGACCACGGCAGAAAATGTATTTAGCCGCCCCTATGGCTACTCTCCCTTGTTTCTGCTGACCCAGGGGTACGCCGTTTTGATGAACCCAACCATGCCCATCATCGGCGAAGCCAGCGAAGAGCCTAACGATACCTACATCCAGCAGCTTACCGCCAGTGCTCAAGCTGCCGTAGATCATCTGGTGAATGAGGGCATCAGCTATCCAGACCAGTTGGCCATTGCAGGGCATTCCTATGGAGCCTTTACGGCGGCAAACCTGCTGGCTCACACAGACCTGTTTAAGGCGGGAATTGCCAACAGCGGAGCCTATAACCGCACCCTGACCCCCTTTGGCTTTCAGGGGGAACAACGCATCTTCTGGGAAGCATCCCAGGTTTATATGGCCATGTCGCCCTTTACCAATGCCAAAACCATTAACGAGCCTTTACTGCTGATTCACGGCGCAGAGGATGAAAATGCTGGCACCTATCCCAGCCAGACTAAGCGACTGTTTGGAGCATTACAGGGACTGGGAGGCACTGTACGCTGGGTCGAGCTACCCGCCGAGGGGCACAGTTACCAATCACGCGAAGCCATTGGCCATACCCTGTGGGAAATGACCCGCTGGCTGGATCTTTACGTCAAGGGAGATAGAGGGGCTGAGTAGGAGAGCACTTCCAGAATCTTAAATGGCATTTTTGGGGAACCGTTACCACTAGGCCCAAAAATTACAGCCTCCCTTCAAAGGGAAATTACCAAATAACTAATTGGTGGTCTGACGATTTAATTAAATAGAGTCTTCCAGCCAACTGCATAATTGGTGCTGAACTCCCGGTAGCATAACTTAGCAGTTGTCAAGCTTCCCTCAACTTATGGCCATATTCCAGAGGGCCATTGCAGCCTCTTCTTTCCAGTGAATTCCCTCCATGAACAGACCAGAACCAGGTAAAACCTGGACAGTCCAGCAAGCGTTAATGCGCTTGAGCAATCCCTGGTTAGCCCTGATAGGCGAACGGTTAAAAACTCCAGAGGGTCAGGAGGTTGACTATTGGCGTATTGAACGGGCTGATTCAGCTATTATCGTACCCGTTTGGCGTCAGCAGTTTGTACTGCCCTCACCGATGTATCGCCCCGGTGTCGGAGAAGTCACCCTTGACTTTCCAGGGGGACGAGTACCCGCAAACCAAACACCGGTGCAAGCGGCGAGCCAAATTTTGCAGCGAGAATTACCCGTTGGCAAAGAGGCCATTCTATCCATTACGCCGCTTAATCAGGATGGTTGGCCGGTTAACAGTTCCCTATCCAATCAACGGCTATATGGGTTTTGGACCCAACTCAGGGATAGCACTGAGTTTGCCCCTGCAGCCGGCTATCAATACTATCCCTGCACCCAAGCGGGAATTGAGCGATTGCTCAAGGTTTTGCCCTGTTTGCAATGTCGAGCAGTGCTCATGACCCTAAAGCCACAGCTCAACCTGTAGGGCGTTACTCTTGCTCAGCGGCCAGAAACCCTAAGCTATAAGCGGTAGGACCAATGGTTTGCATCACTGTAAATTCAGAAACTGGCACATACAAGTAGTTGTCGAAGTAGCTTTCCACCGTCGGCCAACTCCTCGGTTCTGGATAGGTAACATTTTCAATTAAGTCCACGAACCAATAGTCGTCCCGCCACACCAAATCCAAGGGCCCAAAAACAGTGATCCCCGCCGGGGGCTTTTTCCCGGT